>SFPL01000053.1 GCA_004551905.1 Lentisphaeraceae bacterium | reverse complement strand
TCGAGATGCTGGAAGCCGGCGAGGGAGCCGTCGGCGTTCCAGAGGGGGCGCGCGTGGGCCGCGCCCCGGAAGAAGGCCGAGACGAGGTGGCCGGCGAGCTCGGCGAGGTCGTCCTCGACCGCGCCGTATTCGGCGAGCAGGGCGTCGCGCTGCTCGTCGGCGAGCGTCTGGTCGAAGCCGCGCACGCGGTCCGCGTCGGCGGTCCTGACGAGCCAGCCGCATTCGCTGGCGGCGGATTCGCGGGCGTCGCAGCAGGTGATCAGCGCGGGCTCCACGCCCTCGATCTCGTTGTAGAGCCAGGCGAGGTCGGCGTAGACGCCGTCGCGGGCGTCGTCGAAGATCTGGCCGAGGCGCCACTCGTCGACGCCGCGCAGGGGATTGAGGCGCTCGAGCGCCAGCGCCTCGGCGCTCTTCTCGAAGAGGTCCGCGCCCTGTCCGCCGAGCGTCCAGGAGTTGAAGCGGAGGGATTCTTTCGCAGCCTTGGCCATCAGTCGAGTTTCCTTGAGGTGAAGTTGTCGTAGGTGCCGATCGCGCCGGACGCGCCGGCGTCGGGCGCGACGACCACGGGGTCGAAGGTCCAGGCGTTGTCCGACTTCGCGGCCAGCGAGCAGAGGGCAAGGGCCGCCGCGCGGTCGGAGTGGCCGTCGGCGTTTCGTGGCGCGGAGTAGGTGACGTTTCCGCCCGTGGAGACGACGCGCTGCACGGCGTGCAGGTCTTCGCGCAGATCCCGCGAGACGGGAATGCGAATGCTCCGCTCCTCGAAGCGGCGGCGCAGCAGGCCGTACATCTCCCCCTTGGACGAGACCGTGAACTGGACGGGCGACACCTTCCCGCCGAGGCGCTTCACCGCCTCCTCCGCAAGCATCGCGCCGATGCCGGTGGCGTCGATGCAGACGCGCCGCACGCGCGAGGCTTGCGCCTTCGCGCACAGGACATCGAGCTGGTCCGCGAACGGCATGCGCTTCAGCTCCGTCACGTCCGTCACGGCGAGCACGTCGCCCAGCTTCACCGCAGTGACGATCACCGAGAGGTCGTGCTGGCGGCCGACGTCCATGCCGACGTAGAGGGGGGACGCGCCGTCGTCGACGATATTCGCCGACTCGCACGCGCCGATCATCTCGTAGGGCAGCAGCACGGACGTGTTGTCGATGAACTCGCACATGAACTCCTGCGCCCAGATGTCCGGGTCGTCCACGCCGGCGCGCAGCTCGTCCAGCTTCGCCTTCGCCTTGGCGGCGTCCCGGCCGAACAGGCCCTCGCGGACGGCGTCCTCGATCGTCACCTTGTGCTTGGCGTACTGCTCGTTGTGCTCCCAGAGATCCGCGAACTTGTTGCCGCGTCCCTTGGGGGTGGAGACGATCCGCAGGCGCTTCTCTCCGGCGAGGGAATTCGTGATCGAGGGGTAGATGGCCGCCCAGATGTCGAAGGGGCGCTCGTGGATGGCGAACTCGTCCAGAATGAGATTCGCCGAATAGCCGCGGGCCGTGTCCGGATTGGCGGGGATGGCCACGATGCGCGCGCCGTTCGCGAAGCGGATCTCGGCGCGCGCGAGCAGGGCGTTGGCTGAATCGCGCAGTTCGTCGTAGCTGTCGACGGTGGCCTTGACGGCCTCGGCCCACTTGCGGGCCTTCTGCATCCATTCGAGCGCCTGCCGCTCGCCGGCCGAGAGGACCACCCAGAGATCGGAGGTGCCCTTCGGCTGCACGGCGCAGTCCGTCACGGCCTCGCACGCCGTCGAGAACGACTTCCCCGTCTGTCGGGACCAGAGCCCGATCTTGAAGCGGGACGAATCCGCCACCCACCTCTGCTGCCAGGGGAGGAGGATCTCGTTCAGGATGGACGTTTCGCGTTTCATGGATGAAGTCACTTGATGCCGAAGATCGACTTGACCTTCTCGACGCGCTCGGCGTCGGTGAGCTGCGCGTCGGCGACCGCCTCGACCGCCTTCGCCTCCTTCGCCTGGAGGATGCGCAGTTTTTCCTGCGCGATCTTCAGCTCCTCCTCTTTCACCGTCTGGGCGCGTTCGCGCAGCGTGATCTCGCTCGACTTGAGCGTGGCGTCGCGGAATTTGGCGGCTGCGTTGGCGTAGAGGGCGGCGCCCTTGTCGTCGCCGTCCATGGCGGCGTTCACGGAGAGGGCGCGGAAGGCCTCGGCGGCGGTGGCGTCGGTGATGCCGGCTTCGCGGGCGAGGTCGGTGGCCGTCTCGCCCGCGCCCTGCACGCGGTAGACGAGGCGCAGATGCTCCGCCTTGCGCATGCGGGCGAGAAAGCGGTACCAGCCCGCGCGGGAGGGCGGCGTGATGCCGCGCGCGGCGGCGTGCTCCCTCGCGTCCTCGTAGGACTTGAGATGGGGCCTCGATTCGTCGTCGCCCTCCCGCGGGGGCTTCGTGAAGCCGTAGATCTCCCAGCGGGTCTCCTCGGGGAGGTCTTCGCCCCAGGCGTCGGATCTGGTCTTCGTCAGGTCCATGCCGTCACATGGCCTCCAGGGCGAGCATGCCACGGTCGGTGAGGGTCCAGCGCTTGGCGTGCCAGAGGGGGTCGAGGTGGTAGGTGATCCACCCGCGCGCTTCAAGGAGGCCGAAGAGGTAGTCGCGCTGCTCGGGGGAGAGGGGCGTGCCGTCGAGATTGCGCACGGCGCT
Organism: Lentisphaeraceae bacterium; assembly: GCA_004551905.1. Lineage (GTDB taxonomy): Bacteria > Verrucomicrobiota > Kiritimatiellia > RFP12 > UBA1067 > UBA1067. Next base: position 9,858 of record SFPL01000053.1, on the reverse strand, counting down.
GAGGAGCTTCGTCTTGTCGACGCCGGTGCCGGCGGCGGCCTTGACGTATTCGAGGGCGTCCTTGACGATCTGCTGTTCTTCGTTCATTTACCTGGCCTTACGAAATAGTTTGTCCTTGATGAGCGAAAGGTCGCCCTTGATGGCCTCAAGGGTGCCCGCGATGGTGGCGGTGAGCTTGTCGTTCGCCCGCACGAGGTTGTAGAGCGCCTCGAAGTTGCGCTCGTTGTCCTGGGCGTGGTCCTTCAGGGCGGTCTCGATGCGGTTGCAGTGGTCGCGGAAGGTCTCCTTCGTGACGAACCGCTCCTTCAGTTCCACGGAGAGGGGCTGCGGGACGTCCGCCTTGACCTCGCCCTCGACCTTGCGGCGCTCCGACTCCTCGCGCGCCTGACGGCCCTTCCACCCGCCGTAGGCGAGGCCCGTGCCGCCGAAGATGGTGGCGAGGATGGTGACGAGCGTCTGGCCGCTGATCCAACCGTCGTCGACGGTTGCCGTTGCCGCGAGGAGTGCGAGAATTGGCATGGGATTGAGTGGGTTGAGAGGTGTGAAAGGGTCTCCGCGTTCCGGGGCCACGAGGGCGGGCCGGATCTACCGCGCGGACGGCTGAACATGAAGTAAGGAGGTATCTGATGGGTCAGAAGACGGCGCAAGTCTATTAAAAGGCCCCGCAGCTGGCGAGAACACCGCTTGCAGGGTTTCTTCATCTTGCAGAAAATGGACTTTTATATCGGATATAAAAGTTCATAACAGACAGTATAGAGGAACTTTTATATCTGATACAAAAGTCTCGCGCGCATAATGCGCGCGCGTACGCGCGTATGTGCGCGCGCGAGAGGTTGTCAAACGAAACCCCCGGCGCGTGCCGGGGGGATCTTAGAGCTTGGAGCTTGGAGCTTGGAGCTTAGAGCGCGGCCTTGATGACCTCGGCGAGGCGCTTGTATTTGCATGTCGAGCAGTCCTGGGTATCGACCTTCCCGGGCGAAAGCACCACGCTCCCGTGCGCGAGGGCCACCGCATGGCCCCCGGGGCCGTTCGCCGTCGCCTGCTGCGTGATCCCGCAGGACCGCTCCGGCAGACCGAGCAGCCAGTCGGCAGAAATTCCGAACGAACTACATATTTGATGTATTGCTTCAGCACCAGGAAGTACTTTCCCTGATTCGTACCTTGCCCATCCTTGCTGGGAAAGCCCCACTTTTTGGGCTGCTTGTGACTGCGTAAGCCCTTCTCGGACTTGTTTTAGGCGCGAAGAAAATAAATCACAAGAAAACATCATATTGTAGTTGACTCCGTACATCAGATTGTAGTACACTACGCCTCGCAAGGGCAAAATGGACGGACAATTATACCAAATAGGACAGCTGAGTAAAGGAGGAGTCAATGGCAACTGAAGTCATCATCAAGCGGAAGACGACGCATCGGTTCACGGGCGTGGGGGTTGCGGCGAAGAAGCTGGGCGTGACGCAGTACACGCTGTCGCGCTATCTGCACGGGGACCGTGAGCTCTCGCGCGAGAAGACGCGCCGGATCCGCATCGTGGACGTGGAGGAGAGCCATGCCTGAAGCCCGTCAGCGCGATTTCCTCGTGGAGCTGGAGGACGCGAAGCGGGTGGACTCGGTGGAGCTGCAGTCGATCCTCAACCGGCTTCCGGCGCGGGAGGAGCTCACGGTGGGCGACATCGTGGCGGCGACGGGGTCGCTTTCGGCCCCGACGGTCTACGGGCTGATCGAGAGCGGCCAGCTCAAGGCGCGGAACATCGGCACGAAGAAGGACGGTCGGCCCTGCTACCGCATTCCGAGAGTGAGCTTTATCATGTACTACAAAAATTCATTCGTGTGAACAAAACTGAAAGGAATCTGAAATGTCAAAGATCTGCAAATTCAGAGATGCGAGCAAGAATTGCACGAACCAAGATTGTATCGACTGCGATAGGTTCTGCCCTATCAATGAGTTCGGGGGTGACTGCGACCTCTTCGTGCCGGAAGATGAGGTGGTGGAGGCCGAGGTCGTTGAGGCGGCGCCCGCGCCGACGCACGACGTGGGGCCGAAGTTCGCGGTGCAGGTGAGCCACCGCACGGTGGAGCTGCCGGCGGCGCAGGCGCTGTCGGTGCAGTTCGCGCGGGTGGGGAAGACGGCGGGCGCGGCAGTGCGTGAGATGGTGGTCTTCGGGGCGATGCTCGAGAAGATCGACGACGCGCTCACGAAGGACCGCTACAATCCCGACGGGCACGGCTGCTCGATGAGGTCGTGGCTGGAGGCGAACTGCCCGGAGATCAACTACCAGACGGCGAAGAGCTACCAGCGGGCGGCGGAGGGGGTGCGCGTGCTCGCGAAGATGGCGGCGGACGTGCCGCTGCTGCCGCTGATGGGGCGGGAGACGCCGGCGGACGCGGCGCTCGCGAAGGTGCGGGAGAACGTGCTGGGGGTGATCGCGAACTCGTCCCTGAACGTGCTGCGGCGCGCGGCGCTGCCGCTGCCGGTTGGGAACAAGCTGAAGGGCACGCACGGTCTCTCGCAGGGGCGGCGGGCGCTGACGGCGGAGGAGAAGGCGGCGGAGGCGGAGAAGATGATGCGTGAGAACGTCGGGTCCATCGGCGCGTATCTGCGCGGGCCCTGGTTCGGGATGCTCACGGAGCAGAGCCAGAGCGACTTCCTGGGCGCGCTGCGCCACTACGCCGCGACGGTCGAGGACCTGATGCGCAAGGCCGCGATGGCGCGGTGAGGACGTGTGGAGGAGGTTCTGAAGTGAAGACGATACTGTTCAGGTACATGGTGTTCGGGATGACGCGGTGCTGCACGGTCACGACGGACCAGCTGATGGACGCGATCGCGGAGGTGGAGTCCAACCGCGGGGCGACCTCGGCGAACGTCTACCAGCTCAAGCCGATCTACGTCTCGGACGTGAACCGGATCACGGGGCAGTCGATCACGCACGAGCAGGCGGTCGGGGACGACGCCGTCGCCCGGGCGTGCATCGAGGCGTACTGGGACTACTACGGGGCGCGCTACTTCCGGCTCACGCAGAGCCGTCCGACCGCCGAGGTGCTCGCGCGGATCCACAACGGGGGGCCGGACGGGTGGCGGAAGCCGGAGACGGTCCAGTACTGGCGCAAGGTCTGCGCCGCGCTGGTCATGAACGGTCTGAAGGGGCGGTAGGTCAAGGAGGTATGGACATGGACAACATCAACGACATCATCGAACGGGACTGGAACGACGCGGAGATGGACGCGGTCGCCCGTGCGGACGAGGAGACGGAGAGGCGCATCGACGATCTGCTGAATGTAGTCTGGAACAGCGTCGTCGCCGTTCTGATTCTGGGGCTCGTCGTGGCGCTGTGCATCGCGTTCTGCAAGTGCCGCGAGCTCCATGCGACGGTGCGCGCGCGGACCTCTGAGGTCTGCCCGAGCGGCACGGCGCAGCGGGTGATCGACGAGGTGAACCGGGAGCCTTTCGTGCGCGTCTGCAACGCGGTTGCGGACGTGGTTCTGGTCAAGTGAAACGATACTGAAAAGGAGGATCATATGGGAAATGAGACGATGAAGATGAGCGAAGTGGTCGCGCGGAACGCGGCGACGGAGAAGGCGATGGCGGACGCCATCCAGACGCTGGAGGAGGCGCTGTCGGATGCGGCAGAGCTTCATGAGATGGAGCGCGCGGAGGTCTACGCGGAGGGGCTAAAAACCGTCCGCGGGATCCTCGGAAAGTTCATCAGGCGCAGCACGATTGACATTCTGGCGGAGGATCACGGGGTCTCGCTGAGACGGTATGCCGACGATCGCCACGTGCGCCTGATCGGCATCCGGGAGCGCGACGGCGTCCGCAAGATCTGGGAGATCGACGTGGACAAGGGCGAGAAGTCTGCGAAGATCATAGAGGGCGATGATACGCTCATGAGCATCAGCGGCAAGCAGAACCGCGACATCGAGATGACCGCGATTCGCGGCATGCTCCAGATCCTGCGCGAGCGCCGCAAACGCACGGTCCGCAAATACAAAGCCCGGAAGGCGGCGAAGGAGGCGAAGTGATGGCCGGGCGGATCTGCAGGAGGTGCGGCGCGCAGATCGAGGCGTACCGCAGTGCGCGGGCGTGGCTCTGCAGCAGCTGTGAGGACAAGAGGCCCATCAAGGGCCACGACGTGCATGTCAGGTGGTGCCAGAAATTCATCGAGGAGAGACGGCGGGAGTCCGCCTGCCGCGTCGCCGAGGGTGCGGCCTTGCCGCGTGACCGCGCGGTGGTCGTCTACGCGGTCGAGACCCTTGACGACGGCCCCTGCGTGGTCGAGTGGCGCGGCACCGCGACGTCCCATCTCCGCTTCGTCCACGGACAGGGGGGCATGTGATGGACCACTCGAAGGAGATCTTGCGTCTTCTTGAGGGAGTGAACACGGGCAGGTGGATGATGCTGGACGTGTTCGCGGACTTCTGCCGGCTGGCGGCGCTCTCGGTCGAGAGTCCGTTCACGTCCGGGGACTTGAATCGGGAGATCGAGGACGAGTACGCGCGGATCATCGCGAAGTACGACGGCAACTACCATCCGTTCTCCCACGCGATGGCGGAGGTCGTGGCCGCCCTCCATGAGCGGCGCGAGGAGTTCCTGGGCAAGGTGCACGAGGCGATCGGCGCGGCCAACACGCGAAACGGTCAGTTCTTCACGCCGAACAACGTGGCGAACGTGATGGCGCGCGTCACCGCGACGCCCGGCCTTGACTACAGACCCGGGCGAGCGATTCTCCTCAACGATCCCGCGTGCGGCGCGTCCGTGACGCTGATCGCCGGAGCGGAGGCCCTGCTCGAGCGCGGTGTCAATCAGCGGGACATCTTCATCGACGCGGGCGACATCGATCGGCGCGCGCTGGACATGAGCTACGTGGAGCTGTCCCTGCTCGGCTACGCGGCAGTGGTCCGCCACGAGAACGCGCTCACGCGTCAGGTGCTGAGCCGTCCGCGCTTCACGCCCGGCTATTTTCTGCATGGCTTCCCGATGAGGGGATACAAGCTCGGAAAGCAGGTGGCGTGATGGTCTACGGATACGCCAGGGTCTCCACGAAGGAGCAGAACACCGCCCGTCAGCTCGAGGCGTTCAAGGCCGAGCACGTGGACAGGGTCGTCGAGGAGCACGGCAGCGGGAAGGACTTCGAGAACCGGGCCGAGTACCAGAAGCTCCGCCGGATGCTGAAGAGCGGCGATACGCTCGTCGTGATGAGCCTCGACCGATTCGGGAGGAACTACGTCGAAATCATCGACGAGTGGCGCTACCTCACGAAGAAGAAGGGCGTGCTCATCCGCGTGCTGGACATGCCGATCCTTTCGCAGACAGTGCCTGGCCTCACGGGGCAGTTCATCGCCGACATCGTTCTCCAGCTTCTGTCCTATGTCGCCCAGAGCGAGCGCGAGCGGATCCACGAGCGCCAGATGCAGGGAATCGCTGCGGCAAAGGCCCGCGGCGTCAAGTTCGGACGACCAATGTCGACAGAGTTCCCGGCGAATTTCGCCGAGGTCGCCGAGCTGGAGATTCGCGGCAAGCTCTCCGTCCGCGAGGCGTCCAGTCAGCTTGGGCTGAACCGCAGCACATATCACCGCTACAGCAGGATGATGTTCTCCGACCTCATCCGGGAGGTGAACGAGGAGGGTCAGAGATGAGCAAGAAGCCTTCAGACAATCAACTGCAGCGTACGGAAATGGAAATGATAAAAACTCACTTTCACAGCCCCACCGGGGGGCGCGCATGAAGCGTCGGACGCAGAGCAACGGCGTCTACTTCGACCGTTCGACGAAGGGCGAGGTCGGCAAGCAGCACCACAGCTACCGTGCGGAGGTCGTGGAGGACGGGAGGCGCATCCGCCGCCGGTTCTGCACCTACGAGGCCGCCCATGAGTGGATCGCCAAGATGTGCGAATGCGGGGGCGCGGAATGAGGGGGAAGAAGGCGAAGTGCGACTTCTGCGGCGCGCCGTTCGAGGCGAGGCGGAAGAACGCGAAGCACTGCGCGGCGTGCAATGCCGCGATCAGGCGCGCCGAGGGGCACGCGCAGTACCGCGTCAGGGCGGGGAAGCTCGCGCGGGAGGACTACCGCGCCGCAGTGGAGGCCGAGGTGCGCGCCGATGTTGAGGAGCGGAGGAGGCGTGCGAAGGCGAACCGTCCACGCTGCTTTTATTGCGGGAATGTCTACCTCGTCGACTCGTCGGGCTACTGCGCGACGTGCCGCAGCACGGGGCTCGACTGCCTCCACAAGGAGACGGGCCGCACGAACGGCTGGGACAAGCCCGCGACGCCTCCACGCGCGCCCATCGCGGGAGGATGGCGCGGGCGTCCCGTCGCGGGCGGAGGAACTCTCAGAGAAATCGAAGGACTGAACCAATGAACGCCCTGCAGACCACATTCCGCCCCGAGCTCGATCCGCTCTGGCCGCGGCTCACGAACGACGAGCGCGCGCTCTGCTCCGCCTGGAAGGAGATCTTCCGGAGGATGGACGCGGCGTCGGACAAGTCGGCCGCGCTCGTCATCATCCAGCGCGAGTTCGGCGCGACGGTCGGGTCCGTCTCCCGCTCGACCGTCTACCGCAAGCAGGCCGCTGGCGCGGCGTGCGGCGTCGAGGCGATCGTGGGGCGCGCGGCGGTCCGGCGGGCGCGCGGGATGCGCGGCGGGTCGAAGCTCCCGCCGGCGTTCATCTCCTTCTGGCGGCAGCTCTGCGGCGAGCACCAGCGGCGGAAGGTCCTCTCGGCGTGGCGACACCTGATGAGGGACTTCCTCATCGCTGGCGAGACGATCCCCGGCTACGGCACCGACTGGCGCGGGATCTGGCTCCTGGAGCATCCCGAGCGGCTGCTGCCGTCGGCGTGCCCGTACACGGCGAGCCACGAGGGCGCGGCGGCCTGCGCGCCGGCCGGGTGGAGCTATTCGTCGCTCTCCATGCTCGCGCCGGAGCCGGACGTCTGGGCGGGCGCAGCGGTGGGCGTCCACGCGATGCGGGCGTCGAACCCGGTCATCCCCCACACGCGGGTGGGGCTGCGCGCGATGAGCGTCGTCACGATGGACGACGTGAAGCTGGACGCGTTCTGCTGGTATCCGGGGGAGCGGGAGCCGCGTCGCCCGGTTGGCCTCGGCGTGCTGGACGTCACGACGGGGTGCATGGTCGACTTCACGCTCGTGCCGGCGCAGGAGCGGTCCGACGGCACGGTGAGCTCTCTGCAGGCGTTCTGGGCGCGCTACGCCTGGGCGAACATCCTCTGCAACGTCGGGATCGACCGTGACGGCGTGACGGCGCTCCTGGAGCATGGCTCGGCCGGTCTCTCGGAGGAGGACGAGCGGCGCATCAACGAGATCCTGGGGCCGAGGCCGGACGGCGGGGCGTGGCTCACGGTGGTGAGGTCCTCGACGAGCGGCGCGCCGCTCCTGAAGGGGCTCTTCAGCGAGCGGGGGCGGGGCCGCCCGACGCACAAGGCGATGCTCGAAAGCGCCTGGAACCTCCTCCACAACGAGCTGCAGCACCTTCCCGCGCCGTCCGGACGGAACTGGGACGCGGCCCCGCAGGACACGGTTGGCTGGACGAGGGAGGACAAGGCGCTCATCCGGGCCGCGGCGGACGTCCTCGCGAAGGAGTGTCCGGCGGCCGTGGAGGCCATCGCCAACGCGCGCACCCACGCGCTTCCCTACAACCAGCTCGCGGAGGCGGTGCAGGCGGCCATCCGGGCGATGAACATGCGGCGGAACCACCATCTGCAGGACTGGCTCGAGTGCGGGTTCGTGAGGCAGGTGGTGGAGATGGGCGGGGCGCTGCTGCCGCTCGACCGGGCGGCGGAGGACTTCGCGGGCGGGGACGCGGCGCTCCGGGAGCAGTTCATGGTTCGGATGCAGGCTAGGTCCCGGCGGATCGACATGAGCCCGGCGGAGGCGTTCGCCTCGTTCGACCCGCAGCGGACGCTCAAGCGCTTCGACGCCTTCACGGCGACGCGGATCCTCGGGGAGGAGCTCGCGCAGAAGGCGACGGTGGCGCGGCGGCAGTTCACGGCCGAGGACCACTTCACGGGCAAGGGGCTCGTCTACGACGGACTCGTGACGCGCCCGGACGGCACGACCCAGATGCTGGAGGACGGCGACCGTCTGCACGTGTGGGTCAATCCGATCCGCCCGGACTACGCGCTCGTCTCGCGTCCGGACGGCGTGTTCATGGGCGTCGCGAAGCTGACCGTCGTGACGGCGTTCGGGCAGCGCGAGGACGGCGCGAACCTCGGGTTCCTCTCCCTGGTTCGCGGCGAGCAGCGGCGGCGGGCGGCCGTGGCGGCGGGCGGGAGGCTCGCCCGGGAGGTCGAGCGGCGGCGGGGGAACGCGCGGGCGTTCGCCGAGGCGGTTGCGGCGGACGGCGCGCCGGTGTTCGGCGACGTCGACGCGGCGTCCCTTGAGGACCTCTCGGTGGCGAGGGACGAGGCGGATGTGGACGGCGGAGAGTTCGGGCAGGAGCCGGATCCGACGGCGTTCCTGAAGCGGATGCGGCGTTCCTGAAGAGGCTTTGCAAGACGGTTTCACAAACACAAAAGGAGCAGAAGATGGGAGAACAGAAGGAGATGACGGCGGCCGAGATGGCCGCGAGCGAGAACTATCCGGTCAACAAGGGGATCGGATACCCGGCGTCGAGCGTCCAGGACGGCCTGAAGCGACTGATCGCCGAGGGTAAGGTTGACGACGACGGGGCCGACGCGATCTACTGGCTCTACCAGTTCGCGCAGGAGAAGGGGCTCAGCTACGACGGCTGCGGGCAGATGGTGGGGATCAGCGGCACGACCGTGTTCCACCTCTTCCACGCGGACTACGCGGCGGGATACGACAAGATGGTGCAGACCATCCTGAAGTTCAAGAAGATCGAGGAAGAGCGGTCGAAGCAGAAGTCGGTCGGGTTCGTGAAGACGTGGACGGCCGAGCAGGTCTTCGCGGTCTGCGAGTCGGCGCTCTACGACGGGCTGCCGGCGTTCATCTACGGTTCGAGCCAGACCGGAAAGACGACGGCTCTGCTGGAGTTCCAGCGGACCCACAACCACGGCACCACGAAATACGTCCGCATGGGCGTGAGGTGGAACAAGCGCAGGCTGGTCCGCGAGCTCGCCCAGGCGTGCAAGTGCTTCTCGGAGACGGCCCACGGCGAGCAGCTCGAGGAGCGGATCATGAAGTCGATCAACGACCGCATGCTGCTGATCGTGGACGAGTTCCACCTGGCCCTCGAGACGACGACGGACCTGGCGGCGAAGGAGATCGTCGAGTTCATCCGCGAGATCTACGACCGCACGGGCTGCGGCCTCGTGGTCTGCGGCACGAAGGTCGCTGAGACGGGCCTCGAGAGCGGGCGGAACATGCTGCTCTTCGACCAGCTCCGCCGGCGCGGCCTGGTGAAGCTCGTCCTGCCGGACGTGCCACGGAAGACGGACGTGAACCGCTTCGCCCGCGAGTTCTCGCTGCCGGCGCCGGCCGGGGAGCTCTTCGACGGCGTCAAGACCATTCTCAAGCGCTACGGGCTTGGGATGTACGTCAAGTACCTCCGCAAGGCGGACGCCCTCGCGAGGGACGCCAAGGAGACGATGACGTGGGACCACTTCAAGGCCGTCGCCGACGGATACGCCGGCCTCGCCAGGATCGGGAACGACTACTGAACAGAAAGGACAAGACAATGAGCAGACAGATCCAGACCATGCGCGACTCGAACGGGAACGATATCCCGGTCAAGTACGTCTCAAAGTACGACAAGGCCCGCGACAGGGTGACTCGGCGCATCCTCGCCAGGTTTCTGAAGGCACGGAAGGAGCTCGAGAAGATCGTGGCCGACTGCATCGTCGATCTGGACGAGCTAAAGGGCACGAAGGACAAGCTCGGATCAAAG
>SFPL01000052.1 GCA_004551905.1 Lentisphaeraceae bacterium | reverse complement strand
GGACAGCCCCAAAGCGGAATCTCCCGCTGAAGCCCGCTTTACAAACCCAATCCGAAACTGCTATACTACCAACATCAAGCAAGAAAGCATCGTCGGCACAGGGCTACGCAACGAGTGTTGCACTGGCTACTGGCTGGCGGGCGAACAAATCCGTGTGTTAATCCTGTAAATCCTGTTAATCCTGTCAAGCAAACCGCCGCGCTACCTTATGTAGTACACCGAGCCGCCGCCCTTGGACATCGTCGCCCACTGCGTGTTGCCGTAGTAGCCGAGGTTGATGTATTTCCCGTTTGGCCTGGGCTCATATGTCGCGCGCCGCGTGCTGGCGTCAAGCGCAGGCGAGGAGCCGCCCACGGCGGCTTCGCGGTAGGTCTTCACCAGTTCACCCGTGTTCTCGTCGTAGTAGCCCGAACCGCCGCGCAGATGCACGTTGAGCGCCGCGAGCGCGGCGGCGGCGGACGCGGGGTAGTAGAGATCCGGGAAAGACGAATCGCCGTTGATCATCAACGCCGAAACCTCGTCCATCGTCGAGACGAGCATCGCGTCGCCAGTAATAATGTTGTTCGTAGTCAAGTGCGATTCGTCGGCTACCCGCAAGCAATGGCGCTGGTCTGTCCCCGTGTATGTCGAGGCGAGGAAGACATTGGTCAGCGCGAGATATCCATCCCCTGTCACGTTGATATCCTCCGGCGCAGGATAGTCAGACTCCGGCAAGATGTGAGAACTGCGGCGGTTGCCCCAGAAAATAGAGTCCTCGACTACGACCTTACCCTTCTTGACGAGTAGCCCTGCCGGTGCTAAACGGTTAGAGTTAAGATTATAGGCGAAGGTGCAGTTCCTAATGATTGCCTGCTGAGTGACATTTTCCATATTCACGCAGAGCGGCGCACTATCCGAATTAGCATTATTTCCCCAGTGCATGATGAAAAAGTTGCCGACAAATGCGCAGTTCTCAATGAAAGAGCCATCGCAGTTACCAGCGAGCTCAACAACACCTCCTTTATTGGCACGGTTCGCCGCAAACCTAACGTTGTAACAGAAGAGCGGCGTGGCGTTGGCGTAAAGGCTCGATGATCCTGAGGAGTAGCTAGTCCTGACCGTGTTCGGATGAGAATACCTGATACCGTTGCCCTGAAACCGGCAGTTGCTGAATATAGCCTTCGCGCAGGATGTGATGAAAGCACCGGCACCTCTCCCGGGACTGTCCATATCGCTGGTGCAGTAGTTGCCCTCGAAGAGACAGTTGGTCACCGCCACGATGCAGCCTCCTGACACATAAATGCCGCGGCCGTCAGACGTCTGTCCGAGTCCGTTTGTGGAGAAGGTGCAGCCGTTGAGGACGAGTGCGCCCTTGCCTTCCTTTTTGAGGGCTCGGTTGGTCGCGCGCATAATCGTGATACGATCGAACTCCAGCGGGCAGTCCGCTCCGTTCGTAAACTCCAGCCCTGACTTTGAGCTGAGCAAATCGAACTTGGTATTCCACTCGCCGGTGCGCTCCTTAGCGCTATTCTCTATGCCCGCGAAACCGCCGCGGATCGTGAGCGGCGCAACAAGTGTGAACACGCCGCTTGCCGAAGTGGTCTCCTTTGCGATCCATATCTCCGTCTTGCCAGAGCCGATCGCGGCAAGCGCCGACTCTACGTCAGGATAGGCGTTTACCCAGTCGCTACCGTTCATAAGGCAGTTTGCTCCTTCGCGCACGTGAATTACGTTCGCGCCGCCGCCCTTGCCATAGAACGGCGGAAACTCTCCCTGAGCGACGGAACTTGTACTATCCGCGCACGGCGTCGCACCGGACGCGGAAACCTCATATTCAAACGTCAACTCTGTACCTACGGGGAAGTAGTAAGGCGGCATCATAGTGAGTAAGTCACCCGCCTGGCAGCTTTCAAAAGTTTTTGACCCAATGACGACATCGTTAGTCTTGCAGACGATTGTCACCGAGGCGAAATACGCCGTCCCGCTCGCCAGACCCAGCGTCAGCTCGGCCTGCGGGCGCGTGTAGCCGCCGGGATATACGATATTGAACGACTCGACCGACGGCTGGCCCCACGGCGTCTTTGACGCTTGCGCCGTGTTGCCGTAGGCTCCAAGGTTGACGCGCCCACCGTTGGGAGAAGGCTCGCTCGCGTAAGGGGACTTAGGGTCGCCAAGATCGACGGCTGACGATGTCTTCTCAGAACCAGGCTGCTCAATCCCGTCATTCGACCAATATCCAGCTGCCGAGAGTAGGTGCGCGTCGATGGATTCAAGATAGGCGAAAGTAAAATCGGTACGACGCTGAATATAGTCGGCGTCGGAGACGAAGTCCAGGTGATTCGAGAACGACTCGTAGGAGGTCACGAGGCCGGGATCGGCGACAGTCACAGTATCCGCGAGCTTAAGAGTATCGACACCCTCACCACGGATCGAGGAAACATCTTTCCCTGTCACCATTGAGTGCGAAATAAAAACAGAACCCGCCTTGGCGTCGATGTCGTTGGCATAACCAGCCTGCGAATAAAAGCCGTGGAGGTTCCTCCAGAAAATCGAGTTATGGATCGTCACATCGCCTGTGAGGACGTTGAGTCCGCCCGGAGACTGGTTGGCCTGCGAGACATTGTAGGCGAAGGTACAGTTCTCGATGTCGAGCGTGTGGGACGTTTCTGACGGCTTGAAAACTAACGCGCCGCAGGTATTACAAGACTGACCGTCCTTGAAGTTGTTCGCCCAGTTACCCACGAAGGCGCAGTTGGTGAACGCCGAGCCGTCTGAGTAGCCCATGAGGAACACGATGCCGCCAGACTCGTTGAATTCGCGGCTGCTGCCGCCGTTGGCCGCAATGCGGGTGTTTCGCATCGTCGTGGGCGTCGCGTAGAGGAACATCGCCGAACCTCGCACACCACGGTTGTCCGCAACGCCATGGGTCCTCACACTGCCGTTGAGCAATACAACTCCGTTAGAAACAACGAGCGTATTGTCGCAGAAGAAACGGCCCTGGCTCATCGCGTACACCGCTGCGCCGCAGCCAGAATTCCCCCTCTTGCCGTTCGGCTTATTGCCCTCGAACACGCAGTTCTCGACCATAAGCTTCGCCGCGCCTTGGCCGCCGAGCGAATAGATACCGCGGCCATCGGCGCTCTCTTTGAAGCCGTTGCCGGCAAAGCGGCAGTTGGTAAACTTAATATCGCCCGCACCACGCTTGGCAACCGCGCGGTAGCGCGCCTTCGTGAAGTTGAAGCCATCGAAGGAGATAGAATAACCAGGGAGTACAGACACCTTTACAAGGTCGTACTTCTCGGCGCCGTCAATCGTCGTCATCGCGCCCGGGGCGCGCTCCGCCGCACTTGCCTCGGTTCCGGAGAAACCGCCGTAAACTTTAATATCTGACTCCACCAACGCAATCACCGCATCAGCCGCCGGCGTGAGATTCCCCTTCACCCAAATTTCGTTCTTCTTTGCCGAAGCGACGGCTATCGCGGAGCTTAAGTCGGTAAACGCATTCGCCCAGCTCGAGCCGTCACCCGCGCCCGCGGCGTCCGCCGCGACATAGATGACGTTCCCCGCGCCGACATCTGGCTTTACGGGCTTGACCGCGAGCGGCGTCGCATCGAGGCCGACCAGGGCGGCGCAGTCGGAGGTGATATCCATGTTCCTCGACCCGTTGAGGCCATAGCTGGAGGAGTCGTAGGCGAGCAGGTTCTCGAAATCAAGAACCGAGGTCGTGAGATATGGGTTGCCAGAGGTCATGCTCGGTACATCGATGGTGAGGTTCGCTTGCTTAACCGAAGTAATTGAGGCGTCGGAAAGCGAAGTTAAGTGCGAATGGCCGATGGTGAGGCGGCCATTTTCGCCGACCGCGATGTCGGCGCCGTATCCGTGGGCGTTGCCGTAGCCGAGAATGTTATCAAAGAACGTCGAGCCAGTGATGTAGACATCTCCCTTGACGACGGCGAGGCACCCGTATTCACGCGAGTGGGTGAAGTTGTAGGCGAAAGTTGAGTCGATGATGTCGACGCGCTGATCAGAGGAGTTGAGACTTAGAATGAGGATGCCGCCACCGGAACCGCCGTAATTGTCCTTGAAGCGATCGACGTTGCCGGAGAAGACGCAGTTGGAGATGACGCTCCCGCCGCAGTTGCCGTTGAGCCACACGCTGCCACCAACGCCAGTCCCCTTCGCGAAGCCCATAGAGCCGGAAACGCGCGTATTGAGCATTGTCAGCGGTGTGTCAGTAAGGTACATCGTGTGCCCACGAAACGGGGCGATGTCGGCGTTATTGGACCCCCACGCGACGACGCCGTTCGTGAGGAAGGTGCAGCCGTCGAGCGTAAGCCGAGCAAGTCCAGTGGCGCGGATGGCGCATCCGCCCGGCTGCTGCTGGACAGATGAACGCGGCCCATTGCCCTCAAAGCGACAGTTGACGAACTTAGCGCTGCCACCGTCAGACGCTTTGAAGCCGTTGCCGTCAGCGTTGCCGGAATTGTGCCCGATGGTATTGCCGTTTGCGAAGAACGCGCAGTTGGTGAACGAAATTTCGCCGCCGCCGCTTTTGACAATCGCGCGCAGCTTCGCCCTCGTGAAATCAACATGGTCAAACTCTAGGCTGGCGCCGCCGGCGACATTCGGAACCAGGATGTCGTAGGCGTCGTTCGCGGAGAAGACGGAATGGACGCCGCTGCGCTCGTCCGCCGAGGACTCAGTGCCCGTGAAACCGCCGCGGACGATGGTCCTGCCGTTGAAGGTAATTGACGCCGGCGCGGCGGAAACGGCGACGTCGCCCTGCAGCCAGATCTCGTAGATGTCCTCGTCCGCCGCGGCCGCCGCGAGCGCCGATGCCCAGGACATCGGCGAAGCCCACGACGAGCCGTCGCCGGTTCCGCTCGCCGTCGCGCGGACGAGGGTGTAGTCGCGGATGCGGAACTCACGGAAAGTCGTCTCCCCTTCGTAGATGCTTCCGGCCTTGCCGGTGACCGTGGCCGTCGCCGTCCCGCGCGCGGTGTTGTCCGTGTACGTGACGTCGAAGAATTCGCTTGACGCCCCGCCGCCGACCTCGTAGGTCGCGTGGCCTATGGTGTTGGAGACGACGAAGGACGGCGTCAACGCCGAGCCGGTGCCGATCTGGTCCTCGATCGGCAGAATCACCAGGCTGGACGCCGGCTGGACCTGGAACGAGACGTCGTCCACGAAGAGCGCCTGGTTGACGTTGTCTTCGCTATGCCCCTGGAAGGTCAGCGTGTGCTCGCCCGGGGCCAGGACGATGCCGCTTACGCTACGGTTCCGGACATCGCTGCCGGTGGTCTTCTCCTCGGGATAGACGACCTCGCCGTCGATCAGCACCCAGTAGAACATCGCCTTGCCGGAGTTGATGTTGGTGCGGTGCTTGCACTTCCAGGACAGCGTGGCGACGCAGGCGACGTCGTTCGTGAAGACCTGCGACAGCGACCCGTTTACGTCGATGGCCGCGCAGTAGGTGCCGGTGATGAAGGTCGTGGTCTGGTTTGGGCTGTAGCCGGAATTGGATCTGATGGCGTTGTTGCCATAGCCGTTGCTGGGGGTCCAGTTGAGGGCGAGTCCGACCTTGTTGCCGCTGTCGTAGTCGATTACGTCCTCAAAGCCGCCGTTGACGAGAAGTTCGTCGGTGACGGAATAGCTGCGAGAGACCGTCACGCCCGCGTAGTCGCTCCCGGCCTTGCCGGTCGCGGTGACAGTTCCGACGCCGTCTGCATGGCTGTACGACGCCTCGAACGGGCAGCCGCCCGGCGCGGCGCCGCCTTCCGCGAAGGTCCAGCTCGCGCCGGTTTCCCAGTTCGTGACCGTGAAGCCAGGCTCCGGCGTGGCGCCCTGCGGGCATATCTGTTTCGGGATGGGCAGAATGAACCACGAGCCGAAGAGCGTGTCGTCGTAGAAGTGGCCTTCGGTGCCGGCGGTGAAGCTGCCGGAGCCGGCGAGCTCCAGCGTCGCGGGGTTGTCGCAGATGTCCGCCAGCGTCGCCACGCCGTTCGCATCCTTGCACGGGACGAAGTAGTGGATGAGCGTATCCGACCGCCAGACCTTTAACGAGTAGAGGCGGTGCTTGCCATAGTTGCCAAGGTTACTGCCAATGCTACCGGTGTAGGATGCGAAGAGCTGGACCGGGCCGCCGGCTTCGGTGAAGTTTGGATCCGCGGTATGCGCCTGACTGTCGTTGCTGCCAGACCAGGTGATCACATTGCGATCCACTGTATTGGTGTATATCGTGCCTGCCACAACATCAGGGGTAAGTTGTGTGCCGGTTGTCGTGTTGTAGTCAAGACGAATCTTACCGCTAATCAATAAGTGCGTCCAGGTCTTGACGTTCCCGTTGTTGCGGGCGCACCAGATCGCTTGGTTTCCACTGAGCGACGTTGAGTCGGGCCACTCGACCACCGCCTCGACCTTGTCGGTGGTGGGGTTCGGCGTGTAGTTGGTCTTGATGTATTTCGAGCCATCGCCCTGGATGTACCGGACTTCGGTGTAGCCGGCCGGGAGCGTCCCCGCCGCCCACGCACTCGCCGCGCAGAGCGCGACCGCGGCAGACAAAACAAAACCGAACGCGAGTTTCTTCATGTTGTTACTCCTTTTCATTTCATTGCTCCTCTAAGCCATGCCAACGTCCAAAGTCCAATGTCCAAAGTCCAAGCTGCGACAGCTGGACCTTGGACATTGGACTTTGGATGACGAACTTAAGTGTAGTTTTCGAGCGGGCGGGGAAACTGTTATGTTTGCCCCCCCCCCGCAAAATATCTACACTTATAGATTTCATGATGCGTATAATACCACACCCCGCCGAGTCTGTCAATGGGCGAAATCCAAGATTCGTGGCTCTCAACCTTTCAACTTTTTAACCTTTCAAAAAGGTGAGCGTCGTTAGACGCTCACCTTTCGGAATGGCATACAACGTTAGGTGCGAACAAATCCGTGTGTTAACTCATGCACTCAATCACTTGTTCCTACCTTAGGATGACCATCGAGCCTCGCGAGAGCCAGAGAATCTTGCCCGGAACCTTGTTGTACTCCGAGACGTTCACCGTCGCGCCGGGCGCCCAGTCCTTGTCGCGCCGCCACGCGGGATCGGTCACCACGAAGGTGTTCGCCCCGAGGTCCAGGATCGACGTCGAGCTCGTCATGCTGAGCGACCTCAGGCGAATCTCCTGCGGAATGTTGGAGCTGCCGCGCGGCACGGTAACCCAGCCGCCGTGGCCAATGATCAGGTTGACGTTCTGGTAGGCCGTCTTCGCGTCGCCGTCAGCCGCCATCGGGAACATGGTGGCGTATGGCGAAGACGCCACGCCGTTCTCGATGTAAAGCCACGCCCCTTCTGCGGAGCCGGCGGCCTCGAGATACACCGTGCCGGCGGAATTGGGAGACGTATCCGAGGCGAGGATCCTCGACTTCGGGAACGCCGAGAAATCCTTCGCCAAACGCTGGTAGACGGCGATGCGTCCACCCGAGCCGGCATAGTTGGCATTGGTCACACGGCCCTCGCGCGCACTGACGGTGCCGGAACCGGAAAGCGTGGCGCACTCAATCCAGACGCTGCCGCCACAGCCGCCGTAGCTTGAGTCCTTCTCCCCGTCCGCAGAGATTCCGCCGTTGACGGTGAGGGCGCCGACAACGACAAGGTGCACAGCGCCGCCGCCGCTGATCTGGTTCGGGGAAGCGCCCCAGTTCGTCGGACAGAAAATCGACCCGTAAGGCTCGATGGACTTGTCGGCATGCGCATATCCGGCATGCGCCGCGCCACACATCCAGCCGCCACTGGCGCTGGCGGGATTTCCACCCGTGTAGCCCTTCCCGTTCGCGGACACGGCACCGCCCTCTTCAACCGTCATGCCGCCGAAAACGGCGAGGTGCACCTTGGCGTTCTCGCTCGCCGCCGGGCCCGAATGGGTAATCGTGCCGCCGGCGGCGACGGTCAGGTTGTTGGAAATCACGTTCGGCGCGGGTCCGAAGTCGTTGTAGGCGTTGAGCGTCAGCGTACCGCCGGAGCGCACGTCCGCGTCTCCGCAGACCGTCAGTGCGCTCTGGGCGGACAGCGTGGCCGAGCCGCCGACGCCCGCGCCGAGGACCAGCGCCCCAATCGTCGCCGGCGAGGCCGCGGGCACCGTCACCGTCGCCGTCTCGCCGTCGCCGGCCATGATCACCACGCGGGTTGAGTTGGAAGGCACCATGCCCGTTGACCAGTTCGCGGCATCGTCGAAGTCGCCGCTCGCGCGGCCGATCCACACCGCGACATCGACCGAGAAGTTCCAGTTGACGTTGTTGCCCTCGTCTACCGAGGTGCGTCCGCCGTAGGCGACCGCGCCGGCGGAGGCGTCGCAGTCTCTGACCGCGACCCTGCCAAAGCCGGTGGCGTTCTCGTAAACCTTGAGTCGCCATTGACTGCCGTATATGCGGGAGGCAAGCGTTATCGCCGCTCCGGCGTCCGAAGAATTGACATAGCACTGCTCGAAGTCGTAGAGTGCGCCCGGCTCGAACGTCATGACGACGGACGAGGCGGCCGCGCAGTTGAAGGACTTCGCGGCGAATCCGTGGCCGGTGAAGTTAATTGGGCCAACTGGGTTCTCGACGTAGACCTTGCCGACCGACGTGTTGCCGAAGTCGATCGTCTGAGCTCCGCTGCCAGTGATGCGCACATATGACTGCGCCGCGACCACGGTCCCGTTGGTGAAGAAGGCGTCGCCGGTCAGATACAGCGTCTCCGCGCCGGCAAACTTGAGCGTGCCGGAGTTGAGCATCAGGTTAGTCACGGTTAGCGTCGCGCCATTCAGGGTGAGCGCGGCATTGGGCCTGATCCGCACCCGGTTGAAGAGGTACGTGCCGGAGGAGAGCGTCGGGTCGAACTCTCCAGCCCGTTCGATCACCACGTCGTCAGTCTCCACCGGCGCGCGCCCGCGATCCCAGTTGTCGCCGTCCGCCCAGTCGGCCGAGACGCCGCCGGTCCAGACGATCGTCTCGCCCGGCTCGATGACGCTCGAGAACGACCAGTAGCTGTTGCCGCCGAGGTCGGTCGAGTCGATGGCCAGCACCGCCGCGCCGGACGATGCGTCGGAATTCTGCACCGCGACGTTCTTCACGTCCTGCGCCGCGTTGGCGTCCACCTGCAGCTGCCAGGTGCCGGAGCCGCCGAGCGGCAGCAGCGAAAGCGGATGCGATGAGTCCTGACCGGAAAGCGTCAGCGAAGCGCCGGACGGGATGGTGACCTTGCCGGAGGATCCGGTCTCAAAGTAGACGCGCTTCTCGACATTGGTGCAGACAAGGCCATTGAAGGCGATCCTGGACGCGCCGACGAGGACGGCGTCGTTGGTGCCGCAGAGCTCGACGACCGTGCCCGCGACGGTGGTGATGCCGGCGCCGTTCGCGACCTTTATCCCCTTGGTGGCACGCAGGTTCGTGCCCTCCGATATGCGCAGTTTGGCGTTGTTGGTCACCACCACGGTGCCGAACGGCAGGTTTGCGTCGGTCACGTAGGTGTTGAAATCGGTGTAGAAACTGACACTATAGCCGCCGTTGTCCACGACCAAAGTGCCGCGGCCCGGCTCATCATCCGGATCCTCGTAGTAGATTGTGCCGCATGCCGCAGTGATCCCGTAGTTGGGAATCTTCCTGTACATGGTCGTGATCGTGCCGGTGAAGTCGTTGAGCCTGGCGGCGTCGGTGCGGTAGATGGCAATGCGCCCGCCGCTGCCGGAGAAGTCGCCCTGGTTGGAATGTCCGTTGCCGCCTGCCGCGGAAATGAGACCGTTGCCGGTGATTGCGCCGCAACGGATGAGGATGCTGCCGCCCGCGCCGCCGCTGATGCCGTGCCAGTTGCCGGTCGAGACAATCGAGCCCGCGAGGTCGATTATCCTCGGCACTTCAAGAATCGCCGTGCCGCCGCCGTAGGTGCCTTCACCGGCCCCTGCGCCAGAACCGTATTCTGTCGGCGTCCTCACCGACCCGTAGGCGTACTTGTTGGCGTATGTGCCATTGCTGGCGTAGTCACTCGCGGTGCCGGCGTGCATTGGATAGCAGCGCACCCAGCCGATGCCGTGCTTCTCGGTGTAGCCCTTTGCGGTGACGTCCACTGCGCCGCCGGCATCGACCGTGAACGTGCCAAGGCACCGAATGTGGAGCTTCTTCGACTCGGTGTCGTTCGGACCAGTATGGGAGAGGATGCCGCCCGAGCGGATGCGCACGTTGTTGGTGACGATATTGGGGGATGTCCCGTTTTCGTCGAAAGCGTTGAGCTCCACCACGCCGTTGGCCTGGATGTCGATCGACTCGCGGATGACGACTGGTGAGTCGGCGACAAACTTCGCAGTGCCTCCGGACCCGGCCTTGACCGTCAGCGACTTGAACGTCATCGGCGACCCAGCAGGCAGCGTCGCCGTCGCCGTCTCGCCGTCGCCGGCGCTGATTACGACCGCCGTGTCCGCGCCAGGAACGCGCCCGGTGGACCAGCTCGAGACTGAGTTGAACGAGCCAGCAGTCCCGCCGGTCCAGATCGCGACGTCGGTCTCGAAGTCCCAGTTGACATTCCCCGAAACGCCGACGCTGCTGGTGCCCGCCATGATTGTCGCGCCGCCGGAGGCATCGGAATCGGAGACGCTCACGCCCGACACACTCTGGCCGTCTTCGGTCGCAACCAGTTTCCAGGCGGTGCCGGGCGAGGACGATTGAAGCGAAATCAACTGCGTCCCGCCTGACGCGCCGCTCAGCGCAAGGTCGGCAATCGAGTAGGTCGAGCCCGCGGCGAATGTGAACTCGATCGCCGTCGTCGCCGCGCACTGCATCGAATTCGCCGTGAAACCGTGCGTGCCGAATGAGACGTTACCCGAAGGCTTCTGGAAAATCAGCTTGTTGAACGCGCAGTTGCCGAAGTCGAGCGTCTGGTCGCCGGCGCCTGATACGAGGAATCGACCGGAGCCGTGGTTGATTGTGCCGCCGGCGAAGTCAACGTTGCCGGTCAGGTACAGGTCGACCGCGCCTGACACTGTAAGCGTCCCCGCGACTGCAAGCGAATTGGTTACGGTAAGCGTTGGTCCGTTCAGTGTCAGCGAGGCACCGGTGTCGACTGAGACGCGGTTGAAGAGGAACGTGCCCGCGCCGAGGACCGGGTACTTGGCCGAGGCGACGGACGGAATCGTGATGACGTCCGTATCCACCGGCACACGCGCCGGGTTCCAGTTCGCCGGGTTCTGCCACGCCGTGTCCGCCGCGCCGGTCCATTCGATCGCCGCGCCAGGGGCGATTGGCTCCGAGAAGCCCCAGTAGAGGTTGTTGCCGAGATCGGTCGAGTCGATGGCGAGGATGCCAGCGCCGGATGACGCGTCGGAGTCCTTCACCGCCACGTTCCTGACGTCCACGAGCCCTGCGTTCGCGTTCACCGCAATCGGCCAGCGCGTTCCCTCCGTCGTCGAGGCCAGCGTGACCGGGTTCCCGGGCTCGCCCCTGAGGATCAGCGTCTTGCCGAGCGGGATGGTCAGCTTGTCCGCCGCGGCGGTACCGAAGCGGATCGTCTTGCCGGCGTTGGTGCAGATGAGCGACTCGACGGTGACCAGCGAGCCGCCGATGACCGTCGCGTTCTCGCTGCCGGCAAACTCGATTGCGCCGCCCTCTTCGGTGTGCACTCTGCCGTTCGACGAGACCATAAGCCCCTTGGTCACCTTCATGGTCAGGCCAGAGACAATGCGCAGCTTTCCGTAGTTGCGGACGACAACCTGACCGAAGGCGTTCGTGGCATCCGTCATGGTAAAATTGAGCGGCGTCATGTAATCGTTGTTTCTGTTCGCGTTGTCGACTACGAGAGTGCCCTCGTCGGCGGTGTCGGATGCGTCCTCGAGATATATCGTGCCGCAGGTCGCTTTGCCGTCGGTTTTGTCCAAACCCGTATCGTAGGTGCCGGTGAACCCAGTCCAGCCAGTCGTTTTACGCTGCACAATGGAAATGCGGCCGCCGGAACCGCAGTAATTCTGGGTGCCCACTCCTCCACGCGCGAGAATCGAGCCGTCGCCGACAAGAGTCCCGCATTCAAGCCAGATACTGCCGCCGGAACTTCCGCAAACTTCACCACCAGTTCCGCAAGACCTAACTTCGCCATTCACCGTCAGCGTCCCGCCGGCAATCAAGTGAATAGCGCCCGGACTGTTTGCTCCCGCATACCACACCGAAGCTCCGTAATCGACCGGTCTGCGGACGGAGCCGTGAATTATACCGACAGCGACGAAGACTTCAGTCTCGCCACCGTAGCGACCATAATCGCGCCCCGCGCCGGGCCCATAGCCATTCTTGTTAGAGACGAACGTATAGCCCTTCTGATCAACATTGACTGACGCGCCGGCGGCGATGGTGAAGTTGCCGCCTGCCTTCAGCACCACGGCATAGTCGCGCGCGGTGTTGGGGCCAAAGTGGGTAACGGTGGCGTGGTTGCCGAGCGTGATGTCGCCCGAGACCGCGTTGGTGGAGTAGCCGGTCTTGAAGAGCAGCGTCACCGAGCCATCGTGGCCCGCCGTGCCCGCGACGGAAAGCGCAGCAATACTGAACGGCGTGTTGACGGTGACGGTAAAGGCCGACCCCGCGCCCTCGCTGTTCACGGGGTTGGGGATGGTCGCCGTGTCGTCCGCGGCGCTCGGATAGCCGGTCGAAGGCGACCAGTTGGACGGCTCCTCCCAGTCTCCGTCAGCGCCGCTGTTCCAGACGTAGTCAGTCGCCCATGCCCTTGCCGCGCAGAGCGCGACTACGGCGGACAAAACAAAACCGAACGCGAGTTTCCTCATGTCGTTGCCCCTTTTCATTTCACTACCACCCCATAGGTAGATGTGCATAGTATA
Source organism: Lentisphaeraceae bacterium (assembly GCA_004551905.1). Taxonomy (GTDB): domain Bacteria; phylum Verrucomicrobiota; class Kiritimatiellia; order RFP12; family UBA1067; genus UBA1067. The sequence continues at coordinate 3,890 of SFPL01000052.1, read as the reverse complement.
GCATTTTGTGATTCCGTGCGCAATGCGCGGAATATCGCCAACATAAGAATTCAGATTCTCGACAGCCTGTGATTGTTCTCCCCGCCCTTACCCGCAAAACACCTGCTACCTGCCCCGGGGTCTGTCCGCACTGCCACCATCAGGCCAAATGGTGTGAAAAAAATCCTGCTGCGTCAGGCCAGCGGGGCGAGGAGGCGGGCGAGGCGGTAGCGACCGCGGCGGCAGGCGGAGTAGACGAGCCGCTGCATTAGGCCAAGCCCGACTGGCGAAAAGCTGTAGTCGCGCTCAAGGAGGCCCAGTGCCTCGCCGGCGGCGAGGAAGAGCTCGCGGCGCGAGGCGGCGCAGCGGTTCTTGCGCAGGTTCTTGCGGATGCACATCCGGTACGCGTCTCGGGCCAGGTCGGCGCGGTACTCGGCTACTTGTGACGCGGGGACGCGCCCGGGGACGAGGAACACCTCGTGGCTCAGGCGGATGCGCTCCAGGGTGGAGCGCACGTACTCGCGGAACGGAATCGACGAAGTGGCGCTCGACGGATTGTCGCGGTACGCATAGAGCGCGGCGTCGAGCTTCACCTTGCGACGAATTGCCGCGTTCACCTCGCAGGCGAAGAAGTTGTCGTCCTCGTAGGATAGCGACGGACGAAACCTCAGCCCGCGAATCGCGTCCCGGCGATAGAGCTTGTTCTGCTTGTTGATCCAGCCGTCGGGCGAGCTGCGCCGAAGCCAGTAGACGGACATGTCGTCGATCACCCGCTCCGGCGGCGAGCCGACCGGGTGCGCGAACACCCCGGCCGGCGATGCGCCCGCCGGCACGTGGACGATCGAGCACTCTGCGACGTCGGCGTTGGCGCGGTCGAGCGCGGCGGAGAGGACGGCGTACATCTCGGGATGGATGAAGTCGTCGATGTCGAGGAAGGCGACGCGGTCCACGGAGTCGTCCAGCCGGTCCAGGAGCTCGTTCATCGTCGCCACCAGCCCGCGGTTCTCGCGGCTCCAGACGTGGATGCGCGGGTCCTCCGCGGCAAACGCGCGCACGGCGGCGAGTGTGCCGTCGCGTGAGCCGTCGTCCATCACGTACGCCTCCCATTCGGCACAGGTCTGTGCCTGGAGCGAGCCGAGCGAGTCGGCCACGAAGCGCTCGGCGTTGTAGGCCGGGATGACGACGCCGATCTTCACCTTTTCTCCTCCGAAATCGCCGCGTTGAACGCCGCGTGCTCCGGCCGCCAGCTGTCGTCGAAGCGGTTGTGGGTGAAGACGCCCTCGTCGCAGAAGCCAATCTTGAAGTGGCGGCCGCGCCACCAGCGCGAGTTGAGCGCGTGCTCCATCACCGGCGCACCGTTGATGCGGCGGTGGCGCGGATGCGCGCGGCACCAGTCGGAAAGCGAGAGGTAGAGCGACTTGGAAATCAGGAGCGGCTGCTCGGAGAAGTTCACGATCTCGGAGTCGACGAGGAAGTAGTCCCCTTCGCGCGAAATCCACTGCGGATATACCTGCTCCGGGTGCGCCTCGAGATGAATCGCGGCGATGACGCGGTGGCGCGCGCCGAACGGGCGCACGAAGCGCAGCAGCCGGCGGCGCATGGTGTCGCGCATGGCGTCGGGAGGAAGCTGCGGGTCGAAGTACTTCGCCGCGCGCGGATCCACCTCGTGCACCGGCCAGTAGCCGTAGAAGCGGCGGAAGGAGATGCCGTCGCCCTGGTTGAAGCGGTGCCGCAGGCGGATCATGTCCGCCTTGCCGGCACGGAGCAGCCGCACCCCTTCCTCAAGATACCGCGTCGTCTCCTCCGGCGTGGCGACGACGGGGCAATCGTTCTGCAGCAGGAGGATGACGTCGCCGGAAAGCGCCTTCGCGCACGCGTCCATCCCGCCCCAGATGCCGAGGTTGCGCTTGTCGCCACAGCACTCGACGCCGAATTCCGCAGCAAGCGCGCGGTCGGCGTCCGAGATCTCGTTGAAGAACACCTTGAACTCCTCGGCGTTCGCGGCGAGGCGGGCGCGCGCGTAGGACTCGAGCGTCCGGCGCAGCGTCTCGTGGGCCTTCCAGCTCAGGAGCCCGATGGAAAGTCCCTCGATCATCTGCCCGTCACCCTCCAGAGCGCCCAGTCCGCGAGCCACATCAGGTTGCGCACCAGCCAGCCAGACTTGGCCAGCACCTGGTTCTCGCTACCGAAGCGCACATCGTCCTGCCGCGCCGTCGCCGGCAGCGCGCGGTAGAGCTCGAGCCCGTGGCGGCGGCGCCAGCGCTTGAAGGAGTCCGCCACCGTAATGATCGGGTCGTTCGCCTTCAGGATCAGCTGCGCGGCGGGGCGCGTGAGGACATATGCGTCGGCGCACCAGGCGGACTTCTCCGCGCGGATCTCCTCCGGCAGCGACTCGGCGTTCTCGACGCCGTAGCCGGAGAGGAGTACGAGCTGCGCGCGGCCGGGCGAGAGGAAGGTCTCAACCCGCTTGAGCGCGGCGGGGAAGCCGTCGGCAAGCACCACGTCGTCCTCGAGCACCAGCGCATACGGCTCCTCCTCGGCGAGGACGCGGCGACAGCAGGCAACGTGCGACATCGCCACGCCGACCTCGGCGGCGCTGAGCCGCTTCTTCGAGGCGATGAAGGAGCGGACGCGGGAGAAGCCGCGAACGCGCTCCTCCGGCGTGAGCGCCCTGCCGTCGACCGCCGGCACGCGCTCGTAGTCGACTCCGAGCAGCTTCAGTTGCTCGTCCATGAACGCAAGCCGCTCAGGCGACCGGTCGAGGTTGATGAGATAGGCTTTCAAGATGGTGTATATTATACCATAATCAGCCAACCACGAACCACGAACCACGAATTTGGTATAATACGCAACCTATGTTAGCCGCCACCCTTCTAATCTGCTCGATGGCGTTCGCCGAGTCAAAGACGCTCGCGCTCCAGATCTGCCTGGACCGCGAGGCGTGCTCTTGCAGCACCATCGACGGGGTATGGGGCCGCAAGAGCGAGCGAGCGCTCGCCGAATATGCCAGGAGGAAGGCGCCGGGCGCGGCGGTTCCGTCCACCCCCGACGCCGCCTACGACCGCTTCTTCGCCAGTTCCGGCAACCTCTTCCGCATCGAGACCGTAACCGCCGCGGACCTCGCCGCGCTCGTGAAGGTGCCGGAGTCGCCGGCCGGGAAGTCCGCGCTCGCGTACCTCGGCTATGAGTCGATCAAGGAGATGTTCGCCGAGCGCGGCCACCTCTCGGAGCGCGCGCTGGAGCGCATGAATCCTGGCATTGACTGGGAGCACATCAAGCCGGGGCTCAAGCTCGTCATCCCGGACTTCCCGACGATGGAAAGCTACCTCCGGTCGTGGAGCGGACAGCGCCCGGCGAAGATGCCGGTCGCCGACCGCGTCGAGGTGTCGCTCTCCCACTTCGAGATTCGGGTCTTCGGCAAGGCAAACGAGTGCCTGGCGATTTTCCCCTGCTCGATCGCCCGCGACAAGGCAAAGCTGCCTCCGCACGGGAACCTGAAGATCATCACCGCGATCGCCAACCCGAACTACACCTACACGCCGGACTACACGCCGCCCGGGCAGCGGCCGCGGCGGTATGTGCTGCCGGAAGGACCCAACTCGCCGATCGGCGTTGCGTGGCTTGGGCTTAACCTGCCCGGCTACGGCATCCACGGCACCCCGCGTCCCGCGACAATCGGCAACGCCGAGTCGCACGGCTGCTTCCGCCTCGCGAACTGGAACGCCGCGCGCCTCTACGCCATGTGCCCCGTCGGCACCAGCGTCATCATCCTGCACGGATTACAAATCCCTAATTCTTCGCACAGGTAGGCCGTAGGAGGCGACCTTTGTCCACAGGGCCGGGATGGCGTCGCGCCATCCCGGCCCGTCCTGCATATTTTGACTTTTTTGCAGATTCCCCCTTGACTTTTG
>SFPL01000051.1 GCA_004551905.1 Lentisphaeraceae bacterium | reverse complement strand
TTTCATCGTTCTTTTCCTTGTTCGTTTTGATCGGGCATTCGCGAAGGCACACGCCCCTCTCCGAAAGCCCTGACACACGGATTCTACCGAATTCTGAAACTAAACGCGCGACCCCTCCCCGGGGAGGGTAGTGGAAGAAAGACCACCTCCATCAAGAAGAGGTAATAATTACAGATAGTAAACGCTTCGGAAAAGAGGGTTTACTTCTGGAAGCCACAGTTTACTTCTGGAAGCCACAAACCATAAAATTCCCGCCCCCAAAGGCGGGGGTTTTTGGTATACTACTGACAAACAACCAAACAAGGAGGTATGAAATGACAGGCAGTCTCGTGTTCTTCGCCATCGTGACGGCGACAGTTCTGGTGGCGATCCTCAAGACAGCGGTGATCGTGCCGCAGAAGACCGCGTATATCGTGGAGCGGCTCGGGCGCTACCGCTGCACCCTCGACGCCGGCTTCCACATCCTCATCCCGTTCCTCGACCGCATCGCCTACCGCCACACCCTTAAGGAGCAGGCGATTGACGTGCCGCCGCAGGAGTGCATCACCAAGGACAACATCGCCGTCTCGGTTGACGGCATCCTATATATGCAGGTGATGGATCCGGCCAAGGCGTCCTACGGCATCGGCAACTACCTCTTCGCGACGACGCAGCTCGCGCAGACCACGATGCGCTCCGAGATGGGCAAGCTCGACCTCGACCGCTCCTTCGAGGAGCGCACCGCGATCAACCAGGCGATCGTCTCGGCGGTGGACAAGGCGAGCGACCCCTGGGGCATCAAGGTCACGCGCTACGAGATCAAGAACATCACCCCGCCGCAGTCGATCCGCGACGCGATGGAGAAGCAGATGCGCGCCGAGCGCGAAAAGCGCGCGATGATCGCCGAGTCCGAGGGCGAGCGCCAGTCGAAGATCAACCGCGCCGAGGGCGAGCGCCAGCAGGCCATCGCGCTCTCCGAGGGCGAGCGGGCGCGGCGCATCAACGAGGCCGAGGGCAAGGCGAAGGAGATCCTGCTCGTCGCCGAGGCCCAGGCGACCGGCATAACCAAGGTCGCCGAGGCGATCAACGGCAAGGGCGGCATCGAGTCCGTCAACATGCAGCTCGCCCAGCAGTACCTCGCCCAGTTCGGCAACCTCGCCAAAACCAACAACACGATGATCATCCCGTCCGACCTCGCGAACGTCGCCGGAGTCCTCAAGGCCTGCACCAGCATCGTGAAGAAGGGGGAGGCCTGAGATGCGCGCCGCGACCTGCATCCTCGCGAAGGCGGCGGCTCTCGCGCTCGCGTCTGCGTCAGTGACCGCTTTTGCCGCTGACGTCCCGGGATCTTCCTGCTCCGGCTTCGGCTACCGGGTGGTTCGTGGGCGCGTCGGCGACGCGCTCGACCGCACGATCGCCAACCAGCTGTCCAGGGAGGACATGGACTACATCGTCGCCCCGTTCGCGACCGACAACGAGCGGCGCGGGCTCTGGCGCACTGAGTTCTGGGGCAAGTACATGCATTCCGCCGCGCCGCTTTTCGCCTACAGCGGCTGCGCGAGGCTCAAGGCCAACATGGACTCAAGCGTGAAGGCGATCCTCGCCGCACAGGAGCCGTCCGGCTACATCGGCAACTACCCGGACGACAAGCGCTGCGGCGAGGGCTGGGACGTGTGGGGGATGAAGTACACGATGATGGGGCTCATCCACTACTACGACGCCACCGGGTCGAAGGAGGCGCTTGACGCGGCGCTTAGGCTATGCGACTACCTTGCTGGCGAACTCGGTCCCAACGGCCGCCGCAAGCGCCCGCTCGCCAAGACCGGCGGTTGCTCGGGCATGCCGTCCCTTTCCAACCTCGAGCCGGTGATGTGGCTCTACAACCGCACCAAGGAGCCGCGCGTCCTCAAGTTCGCCGACTACATCGTCGCGCAGATGGACGACCCCAAGGTCGGACCCGAGCTTATCCGCTCCGCCCTGGCCGGAATCGAGGTGTGGCGGCGGCAGAACCCTGACCGCGAGAAGCAGGACTGCTGGAAGGGCGGCGAAGACCGGCTCAAGGCGTACGAGATGATGAGCTGCTACCAGGGGCTTCTGGAGTACTGGCAGGTGACCGGCCGCAAGGACTGCCTCGACGCGGCGGTGGCGTCCGCCAACTCCATCGCGAAGGGCGAGGTCAACCTCGCCGGCGGCTCGTGCACCTGCGAACACTGGTTCCACGGCGCGCTCAAGCAGTACCAGCCGTACGTCCATCTCCAGGAGACGTGCGTGACCACCACCTGGCTGCGGCTGCTCGAGAAGCTCCTCGAGGTGACGATGGACCCGAAGTGGGCGGACGAGTTCGAGAAGACCTTCTTCAACGCATATCTCGCCGCGTGCCGTCCCGACGGCGGCGAGTTCGCCATGTACACTCCGCTCTCCGGCAGCCGCTGGCACGGGCAGAACCACTGCCGGATGCACACTAACTGCTGCAACGAGAACGGTCCGCGCGGCTTCGTCTCGTTCCTGCGCACCGCCGCGTTCGCGAAGGGCGACGCGTTCTACCTGAACCAGTACGTCTCGGGCATCGCCGAGGCGGCGCTCGCCGACGGGCGCAAGGTCGGCTTCGACGTCTACACGCTCTATCCCGCCGAGGAAGCGGTGCAGATCGCGGCCCGCGCCGCCGGCAAGTACAAGCTCGTCCTGCGCATCCCGGCGTGGTGCAGGAAGCCAGTCGTTAAGCTGAACAAGAAGGATCTTGAGGGCGTCAAGCCGGGCTACTTCGAGATCGACCGCGAATGGCAGGCGGGGGACATGGTAGTTGCCAGGTTCCCGATGGACGTCGTCGCGCACGTCCTCGACGGCCATGTCGCCTTCACCCGTGGGCCGGTACTGCTGGCGCGCGACTCGCGCTTCGGCGGCGACGTCGCCGAGACGGTCAGCGAGGCGCTTTCCGACGGCAGCATAGTGGGCGGATCGCTGCTGGTGCGTCCGCCGGAGGACGCGATCGCGATGGCGGTCACGGCTCCGCTGCACCTCGGCCTCCACTCCTCCAACCCCGACGGCGCCAGGCAGTCGCAGGTCACGTTCTGCGACTACGCGAGCGCGGGCTCGGAATGGCGGCCGGGCAACTACTACCGCACCTGGTTCGAGCTCGAGCTGCGACCTTGGGAAGAATGATTTGACGATTTTTCAAACGAAAAGGAACGACGACATGAAAACGAGAATGATTCTCGCCGCGTTCGCCGCAGTCGCGCTCTCCGCCTCCGCGTTCGCCGCCGAGGCCTCCAAGGCCAAGCAGGCCAAGCCGGTCGGCGAGGTGCCGTCCAAGGTCTACGCCACGGTCGAGATCGCCGGCTCCGAGGACCTGACCGCGTTCGCGATGGACTATTCCAGGCGCATCGAGGCCCAGCAGCTGGGAATGCTTGCGGCAATGGCCATGGCGGGTGAGCCGATGAAGACGTTCGGCCCGACGCCGAAGGATAGCGAGGCGGTAATCGCGGTGTTCGGCCCCACCCAGCTGCCGGCCGATCTCGCGGAGGCGACGAACTTCTCGTTCGCCGTCTTCTATCCGCTCACCCGCAAGAAGAGCGAGATCCTCGCGGCGAATCCCAAGCTCAAGGAGAAGGACGGCCTCGTACGCCTCCCTGGCTGGTACGGCAAATCTGCCTACGCCGCGATTGGCGAGGGGCTCGCCGCCATCTCCACCGACCGCCGGATCGCGAACAAGCTCAAGGACCCCGCGCTCGCCGCGAAGATGGCAGCGTCCTGCGGCGTCTACGCCAAGGGCCGACTCATCCAGGTCACACTCCGCCGTCCCGCGCTCGACATGCTCGCCTCCGCCGCCGCCACGCAGTTCGCCAAGCAGTTAGAGGATAGCGACTACGAGAACATCGCCAAGTCGAAGCCGATGGTCGAAGAGTGCATGAAACTGCTTAAGGAGATTGACCGCATGTCCCTCGCCATCGAGACGGAGAAGGACGCGCTGCTTGTCAAGATTGGCGCCGACTGCCGCGAAGGCGGCAGGCTGGTGAAGTGCTACGGAGGCGGGCTCCCCGCCCAGGCGCTTGACTTCGGTCGCATCCCCGACGACGCGCTTGGTTTCTCGTCCGGCATCAACGGCTACGGTCTGCTGCCGGAGAGCGTGTTCCGCGAGCAGAACTGGGTCAACCAGCTGTCCCAGGGCCTGTCCGAGATTGCCAAGGAGTCGTCCGACGCCAAGGTCAAGACTCTCTGCGCGGCCGTCTCTAGCTCGCTCAAGAAGATTTCCGACAAGTGTCCGTTGCCGCGCGACGGCGAGTGGGCGATGGCCTTCCTCTGCAGCGACTTCGCGGGCAGCTTCCTGCTCGACTGCATCGGCGGAGAGGACCCGCGCGACGCCGAGTTCCTCGCGCTGGTGGACGGCGAGTTCGCCTCGATGTCCGCCGCGGCCAAGGTCGCCTATCCCGGCAAGACCTTCGTGACGTCGAAGAAGGACGGCTCGCGCTACCAGTACACGGTAGACCTTGACGCGATTGCGTCCGTCGCCAACGATGATGCCAAGGAAGCGGAGAAGGGTATGGAGCTTTTCAAGAAGGCCTTCGGTTCTGGCAAGGCGGTGGTGGAGCTTGACTCTCCCAAGGGCAAGGCGTCGCGGCTGGTGGTCCGTTCCGAGAAGGGCGCCGACTCGTTCAAGGCGACTGGCGTGCAGAAGCGCAGTATGGAGAAGGCGTTCCCGGGCGTCTTCGGCAAGGAGAAAGTGTGTGCCTGCGGACGCGTCGACACCTGTGGCATCGTCCGTGCCGCCTCCGCCATTGCGGAAGACGCGCTCGACCCAGCTGTGGTCAATGGCCTGCTGCCCAAGGATGGCACGCCCGGCTTCGCCTGGATGTCGACCTGGAAGGGCAAGAGCTTCGCCGGTACGATTCGCCTGCCCGACGCAGACATTCGCACAATCACTACCATCTTGCAGCTCGCCATCGCCGGCGCTGCCGATGACGAAGACGAAGACGACGAAGACGAGTCCGCTGACGATGCAGACGAAGAGTCCAACGAGTAATAGACTGTTAACAGAACTACTCGAATCCAATGTTCACCTATTTGCTAAAACGCGAATAGGTGAACTTATTTATGGGGACAGTCCCCGGGGTGGAGGAAATGTGAGCTTCTCCGGCAACTGAGGGCGATGTGGACGCACGACTCTCGACCTTGTGGCGGAGGCTCGCCGCGACGTCGCGCACCCTCATTTTTTGGTATAATACTCAAACCATGAAAACTAAAACGAACTTCCGCTGGATCATCTGCGCGTTGCTCTTTTTCGCGACGACAGTCAACTACTTAGACCGGCAGGTCCTCTCCCTCACCTGGAAGGACTTCATCTCGCCGGAGTTCAACTGGACTGACAACGACTACGGCACGATCACGGCGGTGTTCTCGATCATCTACGCGCTGTGCAACCTCTTCGCCGGCAAGTTCATCGACAGGCTCGGCACGAAGAAGGGGTATCTGTGGGCGATCTTCATCTGGTCGCTCGGCGCGTGCCTCCACGCGGCTTGCGGCGTAGGCACCGAATGGCTCAAGGCGGCGGGCTTCCTCGGCATGATGGGCATCACCGCGTCCGTGTGGCTCTTCCTCGCGTGCCGCGCGGTGCTCGCGGCCGGCGAGGCGGGCAACTTCCCCGCGGCGATCAAGGTGACGGCCGAGTACTTCCCCAAGAAGGACCGCGCCTTCGCGACCTCGATCTTCAACTCCGGCTCTTCCGTCGGCGCGCTCGCCGCGCCGCTCACGATCCCGATCATTGCGAAGTTCTGGGGCTGGGAGATGGCGTTCATCGTCATCGGCGCCCTCGGCTTCGTCTGGATGGGCTTCTGGATCTGGCTCTACAGGAAGCCCGCCGAAAACCCGCGCGTCTCGCCCGAGGAGCTCAAGTACATCAACCAGGACGAAGGCGCGGAGCCGGCTGCCGCCGAGTCGGAGAAGGAAGAAAAGAAGATCTCCTACGCCAAGGCGTTTTCGCTCCGCCAGACCTGGGCGCTCGTCTTCGGGCGCTTCCTCACCGACGGCGTGTGGTGGTTCTTCCTCTTCTGGACGCCTGGCTATCTCTCCGACCAGTTCGGGTACAAGAGCGATTCCGGGATGGGCATGGCGCTCATCTTCACCCTCTACGCGATCGTCACCTTCGTCTCGATCTACCTCTGCAAGATCCCGACCTACATGGTCGACAAGCGCGGCATGAACGCCTACGAAGGCCGCATGGTCGCGATGTTCATCTTCGCGTGCTTCCCGCTCCTGGCGCTCGGGGCGCAGCCGCTTGGCGCGTTCTCGGCGTGGTGGCCGGCGATTCTCATCGGCCTCGCCTGCGCCGGCCACCAGGCGTGGAGCGCGAACGTCTACTCGGTCGTCGGCGACATGTTCCCGAAGTCGACGATCGGCACCCTGACCGGCATCGCCCAGTTCGCCGCCGGCTGCGGCAGCTTCATGGTGAACAAGTGCGCGGGCAAGCTATTTACCTATGCGGCGGAGCAGGGCGACGCGTTCGTGTTCTGCGGCTACACCGGCAAGCCCGCCGGCTACATGATCCTCTTCAGCTACTGCGCCGTCGCCTACATCATCGGCTGGTGCTTTATGAAGGGGCTGGTGCCGAAGTACCGCAAGGTCGAACTCTAAGGGAGGGCCAAGGATGAAACTCTTGCTTGAATCCATCCTTTCCAATCCGGCCGACTGGGAGCGCGCCGGGGTTAAGCTGCCGAAGTACGACGTCAAGGCCGCCCGCGCGCGCACCATTGCCGCGCCCGAGTGGGTCCACTTCGGCGCCGGCAACATCTTCCGCGGCTTCATCGGCTCGCTCGCCCAGCGGATGCTCGACGACGGCCTCTCCGAGACCGGCATCGTCGCCTGCGACACCTTCGACTACGAGGTGATCGACCGCATCTACGCGCCCTACGACTCGCTCACCCTGAATGTCCTCCTCAACCCGGACGGCACCACCTCGCGCGAAGTGCTCGCCGCGGTGGCGGAGGGGGTGAAGGCGGACTTCTCCGACCCGGCCTCGGTCGCGCGCCTCGGCGAGGTCTTCCGCGCGCCGTCGCTGAAGATGGTCTCCTTCACCATCACCGAGAAGGGGTACCAGCTGCGCGGCACCGATGGGAAGTACCTGGGCGTGGTCGAGCGCGACCTCGCCGAAGGCCCGGCCCGGGCCCACCACGCGATGTCGATCGTCGCCGCGCTGCTCATGGAGCGCTTCCGCGCCGGCGGCGCACCGCTCGCGGTGGTGTCGATGGACAACTGCTCGCACAACGGCGAGAAGCTGAAGGCGGCGGTCGTCGAGGTCGCCGAGGCCTGGGATCGCGCCGGCTTCGCGCCGGAGGGCTTCCTCGCCTACCTCAAGGACGAGTCGCGCGTCTCCTTCCCCTGGACGATGATCGACAAGATCACCCCGCGCCCCCACCCAGCAGTCCAGAAGTCGCTCGCGGACGCCGGCATCGAGGGGATGGAGCCGATCGTCACCGGCAGGAAGACCTTCATCGCGGCGTTCGTCAACGCCGAGAAGCCGCAGTACCTGGTGGTCGAGGACCGCTTCCCCAACGGTCGTCCGCCGCTGGAGAAGGCAGGCGTCCTCTTCTGCGACCGCGACACCGTGAACATGTGCGAGAAGATGAAGGTGACGACCTGCCTCAATCCGCTCCACACCTCGATGTCGATGTACGGGTGCCTGCTCGGCTACACCCTCATCTGCGAGGAGATGAAGGACCCGGACATCGTGCGCCTCGTCCGCCGCGTCGGCTACGTCGAGGGCCTGCCGGTCGTGGTCGACCCCAAGGTCATCTCCCCGAAGGCGTTCATCGACGAGGTCGTCAACGAGCGCCTGCCCAACCCGTTCATGCCCGACGACCCGCGGCGGATCGCCACCGACACCTCCCAGAAGGTCGGTGTGCGCTTCGGCGAGACGATCAAGAGCTACATCCGCGAAGGGCGTCCGCTCGACTCGCTCGTCGGAATCCCGCTCGCCATCGCCGGCTGGCTCCGGTATTTGAACGGTACCTTCGACGACGGCTCGCCGATGGAGGTGTCGCCCGACCCGCTCAAGGAGGAACTGATGGCGAAGGTCGCCGCCGGCGACGTCCGCGGCATCCTCGCGAACGCCAACATCTTCGGCCTGGACCTCACGACCACGCCGCTCGCCGCGAAGATCGAGGGCTACTACGCGCGGCTTATGGCCGGCCCCGGTTCTGCCCGCCGTCTCCTTCAGGAGGAGCTCCCGGAAGCGTAGATGAGGCAGTCCCCCGCACCTGACGCCCACCTGGTTAAGTGGCGCGGCGACACGCTCGAGGTCACGCTCGAGCTCGACTCCCCGCGCCCCGGCCGCGCCGCGTTCCGCACCAACGCCGGGCGCGCCGCCATCCGCCGCGCCGAGATCATCGACGAGACTGAGAAGGGCATCACCCCGATGGCCAAGGCGTGGACCGACATCCCGCTTCCTGAGATCGCCCCCGGCGTCTTCTCCGCCAGCATCCAGCTCCGCGAGGTCGGCATCTTCTCCGGCAAGCCCTGCTTCTTCCCGGAAGGCTCGTCCATCCCGGAATGGCCGGAGGGACGCAACTTCCACGTCAAGGTCGAAAGCGCCGAGACGCGCTCCAACAACTCCATCTACACCGTCTTCCCGCGGCAGTTCGGCTCTTTCCGCGAGGTCGCCCGCCGGCTCGACCACATCATGGACGACATGGGCTTCCGCATCGTCCAGACCCTGCCGCCGTTCCCGGTGCCCACGACCTACGCGGTGATGGGCGAGTACGGCTGTCCCTTCGCCGCGACCGACTTCTTCACCGTCGACCCGGCGATGGCCGAGTTCGACGAGCGCGCCACCCCGCTCGACCAGTTCAAGGAGCTCATCGGCGCCGTGCACGCCCGCGGCGGTCTCTTCTTCGTGGATCTCCCAGCCAACCACACCGGCTGGGCCTCGACCCTCCAGACCCACCACCCAGAGTGGTTCGCCCGCGAGAGTGACGGACGCTTCCGCTCGCCCGGCGCCTGGGGAGTCAAGTGGGCCGACCTCGTGGAGCTCGACTACTCGCACGCCGGGCTCAGGGCGTATATGGCCGAGGTGTTCATCCACTGGTGCCGGCTGGGCGTTGACGGCTTCCGCTGCGACGCCGGCTACATGATCACGGCCGAGACCTGGCTCTACATCGTCGCCCGCGTGCGCGAGGAGTACCCCGACACCGTCTTCATGCTCGAGGGACTTGGCGGCGATCTCGCCGTCACCGACCGCCTCCTCGGCGAATGCGACCTCAACTGGGCGTACTCCGAGATCTTCCAGACCTACGACCGTCAGGGGTTCGAGTGGTACTGGCCCCAGGCCGCCGCGCGCGCCGAGAAGTTCGGCACCCTCGTCCACTTCGCCGAGACCCACGACAACGACCGCCTCGCCAAGGGCGGCGAGACCTGGGCGCGGCTCCGCGTCCAGCTCGCGGCGCTTCTCTCCTGGCAGGGCGCGTGGGGCATCGCCAACGGCGTCGAGTGGTACGCCACCGAGAAGATCGACGTCCACGGCAAGAACGACCTCAACTGGGGCGCCCAGCCGAACATGATCGGCCTCATCGCCCGCCTCAACGAAGTCCTGCGCACCGAGCCCAGCTTCTCCGGCCCGTGCTCGATCCGCCTCGTCACCCGCGGCGCCGGCAACACCCTCGCGGCGCTCCGCGAAAGCCCGGCGGACGGCGGCGGCGAGCCGCGGCGGCTGCTGGTGCTCGCCAACCTCGACTGCGGGGCCGACGCCGAGATCGAGTGGGAGAGAGGCGCCTTTCCGTCCGGCGAGGCGATCGACCTCGTGACCGGCGCGAAGTCCCGCGTCGAAGGATCGGTCCATCTCGCGCCCGGACAGGTGCTCTGCCTCGCTCCGTCCGAGGCGAAGGTGCGACCGCCGGCCGCCGCGCCGTCGCAGCGCGCCGACTTCCGCATCGTGCTGCCGCGCGACTGCTCGCGCGCACTGGTCGCGCCGGCGGGCAGCGTCGTCGAGGCCTCCGCCGACGTCGAGTTCCGCCTGCGGCTTATCGACCCCGCGACCGGGCGCACCCTGCGCACACTGCGCTCGACCGGCCGCCACGGAGTCTTCAACGTGCCCGAGTACGTCGGCGACGGCACCCGCGCCCGCGCCCTGCGGCTCGATGTCACGCGCTATGTCGCCGGACGCGCCGAGCGCGGCTCCACCCTGTTCTTCGTGCCGCCGCCGATCGAGAAGGCGAGGATGCTCACCGGGCTAGACGGCGCCGGGCTGCGCCTCCATCCGGAGTGGCGCACCGTCCTCTCCGACGGCGCCGGAGCCGCCGCGCAGCTGCGCCTCGGCTGGGGCGCGGTCGCCTCGCGCTACGACGCCTTCCTCGCCGCCAACCCCAACCCCGAGGTGCCGTCCGACCGGCTCAACCTCTGGATCCGCACCCGCTGCTGGCTCCAGCGCGAAGGGTACGTGCGCGAAATCGACGCCAAATGCGCCGACTCCTTCGCCGCCGACCCCGCTGGACGCTTTGCGCGCTGGGAGTTCAAGGTGCCGTGCGGCATGGGCCTGGAGACGCGCTTCGAGTTCACCCACCGGCTCGATCCCGCCGCCAACCGCGCCGTCCTGGTGGTGCGCCGGACGAAGGGCGGCGAGTGCGACGCGCCCGGCATGGTTCGGGTCGTCTTCCGCCCCGACATCGACTGGCGCAGCTTCCACCAGACCACCAAGGCGTACCTTGGTCCGGAGCTGGAGTTCTCCCGCGCCGCCTGCCCCGTCGGCAACACCGGCTTCGACTTCGCGCCAGGCGAAGGCCGGTTCCTGATGCGCATCCGCGGCGGACGCTACCACCACGAGCCGCAGTGGGAGTACAACGTCGCCTACGCCGAGGACGCGGAGCGCGGACTCGAGGGCTCCGGCGACATATTTTCCCCGGGCTGGGTCTCTGCCGACCTCGCGGCCGGCGACGAAGTGGTGTTCGCCGGGCAGTACCTGCGGCCCGGCGAAAAGCCGGACAAACCAGCGCCGTCGCCGGAGTTCGAGGAGCGCGGCGATTCGCTTCCGCTCGCCGCCGCGCTGGCCGAGTCGATGCGCCTCTACATCGTCCGCCGCAACGACCTGAAGACCGTCATCGCCGGCTATCCGTGGTTCCTCGACTGGGGACGCGACACCTTCATCTTCATGCGCGGCATGATCGCCGCGGGCATGGTCGGGGAATCCCTCAAGATCCTGCTCGCCTTCGCTGCCTTCGAGGAAAAGGGGACGCTCCCGAACATCATATACGGCTCGACCGCCGGCAACCGCGACACCGTCGACGCCCAGCTCTGGTTCGTCCGCTGCGTCGAAGAGCTTTCCGCCCGCGAACCAGGCCTCAGGGAGATCGCCTCCCTGCGCCGCACCTGCGAGTCGATCGTGCGCAACTACACGTCCGGCACCCAGAACGGCATCAGGGTCGACCCGGAAAGCGGCCTTGTCTGGTCGCCCTCGCACTTCACCTGGATGGATACCAACTACCCGGCCTGCACTCCGCGCGAAGGCTATGCCGTAGAGATCCAGGCGCTCTGGATCGCGGCGCTACGCTTCCTCGGGAAGGACGACCTCGCCGCGCGCGCGGCGGATTCGGTGGAGCGGCTCTTCCGCATCGAGGGCGGCGGCTACTGCGACTGCCTCGACGCGCCCGCCGGCATCGCCGCGGCGCAGGCGAAGCCGGACAAGGCTGTGCGCCCCAACCAGCTGCTTCTCGCGGCGTTCGGCATCTGCGACGCCAGGGCGGTCGTGCTCGCCGCCGAGGAGCTCGTCGTGCCAGGCGGCATGCGCTCGCTCGCGGCCGGCGACGGACGCTACCGCGGCGTCTACACCGGCGACGAGGACACGAGCCGCAAGCAGGCGTATCACAACGGCACCGCGTGGATGTGGCAGTTTCCGCTCTTCGTCGAGGCGCTCGCCGCGAGTGGCGAAGTCGACCGCGCCAAGGCGCTCTCGCTGCTCGTATCGTCCGTCGAAAACCTCAACGCCGGCTGCCTCTGCCAGCTGAGCGAAATCGCCGACGGCGACGCGCCGCACGCGGAGAAGGGGTGCGCGGCCCAGGCATGGAGCGTCTCCGAGCTGCTCCGGGTCCTGATTGCGCTTGGCGGCGGGGAGGCGCGATGAACGCCGCCGCGTCCGGACCCGAGGCCGGCGAGGAGCTCTGGAACCTGGTGCGCGAGACCGTCGGTAACGGCAGGCTCTCCGTCGTCATGCCGTTCTACCGCCTCGCCGCCTCCGCCCGCGGCAACCTGCGCATCGTAGCCGAACTCTTCGAGTCCCGTCGGGTGCCGGTCGAGCTGGTGCCGGTCGACGACGGCAGCGCGGACGGCACCGACGCCGAGTTCGAGCGCGTCGCGACTGAATGGAACTATCGTCATGTCACTTTCAAGCCGGTCGTGTGCCGGCGCAACGGCGGCAAGGGCGCCGCGCTCAAGGCCGGCTTTGCGGCCTCCACCGGCGAGTTCGTGATGCTCCTCGACGGCGACCTCGACATCCAGCCCCAGCAGACGCCGTGGTTCTTCGAGCGGATGGTGAAGGAAGGCGCGGACGTGGTGGTAGGCTCCAAACGGCATCCGCGGAGCGTGGTCGAGTACCCCTGGCACCGGCGCATCGTCTCGTGGTGCTACTTCACCCTGGTGCGCATCTTCATCGGCCTGCCGCTCACCGACACCCAGACCGGCATGAAGCTCTTCCGCCGCGAAGTCCTGGGCGAGGCGCTCGCGCGCATGCTGGTGAAGACCTACGCCTTCGACTTGGAGCTCCTTGCCATCGCCCGCTCGCGCGGAGCGAAGATCGCCGAGGCGCCGGTGGTGATCAGGTTCGGCCAGAAGTTCGGCGCCCTGAGCCCGATGACGGTGAAGTCCATGGCCTGGGACTCGCTCGCCGTATTCTACCGGCTCCGCGTGCTGCGCTACTATGCGTGCGCCGAGGCGCCCAAGCCGCCCGCCGGCGAGCCGCTTGTCAGCGTCGTCGTCGCCTGCCCCGGACCCAGCTGGATGCTTGAGGAGTGCCTGTCGGCGATGGAGCGCCAGACCTGGGCGCGCTGGGAGGCGATCGTCCTGCCCGACGGCGAGGTCGACTCCGCCTTTGCCTCGAAGTTCTCTGACCGCGTCCGGTTTGTCGCCACCGGCAAGGTGCGCCCGGCGGAGAAGCGCAACCTCGGCATCCGCGAGGCGAAGGGCGAGGTGGTGGCGTTCATCGACGACGACGCCTACCCCGACCAGCACTGGATCGAATACGCGCTCAAGTACTTCGGCGACGATTCCGTCGGCGCCGTCGGCGGCCCGGGGGTGACGCCGCCAGGCGACGGCATCCTCGCGCGGATCGGCGGGCGCGTCTACGAGAATCCGCTCGTCTCCGGCTCCTACCGCTACCGCTACAAGGCCGGCGGCGTGCGGCGCGACGTGGACGACTACCCGAGCTGCAACCTCTTCGTGCGCAAGCGGCTGCTGGACGCGATCGGCGGCTACCGCACCGACTTCTGGCCGGGCGAGGACACGCTGCTCTGCAAGGACATCGTCGACAGCGGCGCGAGGATCGTCTACGATCCGTGGGTGGTGGTGGGCCACCACCGCCGCCCGCTCCTGATGCCGCACCTCAGGCAGCTGGGGCGCTACGCCTTCCACCGCGGCTATTTTGTGAAGCGCTATCCTTCCAACTCCCTGCACCTGAGCTACTTCATCCCTTCGCTGTTCGTTCTCTATCTCGTCGGCGCCGCCGCGCTTGCCGTCGTTCCGACGCCGTCCGCGATGCCGGTGTGGCTCTGGTCGCTCTGGTACGGCGTCATGTGCGGTCCGCTGCTCGTCTATCTCGCGCTCCTTTTCCTGACCACGCTCACCTGGCGACTGCCGACCTGGGCGCTGACGGCCTGCGGTGTCTTCGCGACCCACGTCACCTACGGCGTCCGGTTCATTCAGGGCCTCTGCGCCAAGCGCGCCCCCTGCGAATTCATTGGCCAGGACCACGCCTCCTCCGGACGGAGTCATGGCGCGGCAGATTGACACGTGGCGTAAGTTTTAGGTATAATTCAGTCAATGAACCGAGAAGGGAAAGCACAAAAGGAAATGAAAATCTTCCGGAACCCGGCAGAGATGCAGAAGTGGGCGAAGGCAAGGCGGCGCGCAGGCGCGAAGATCGCGCTGGTGCCGACGATGGGCTATCTCCACGAAGGCCACCTCTCGCTGATCGCGAAGGCGAAGGCCAAGGGCGCGGACGAGATCGTCGTGAGCGTGTTCGTGAACCCGGTCCAGTTCGGCCCCAACGAGGACTACGCAGCCTATCCGCGCGACGAGAAGGCCGACCTCGCGAAGTGCCGCGCAGCCGGCGCGACGGCGGTGTTCTTCCCTACCCCGGCGAACATGTATCTCGGCGGCCACTCCACCTATGTCGTAGAGGAGCGCCTTTCGCAGGGTCTCTGCGGCGCGCGGCGCCCCGGCCACTTCCGCGGCGTCTGCACCGTCGTCGCCAAGCTCTTCAACCTCGTCTCGCCCGACTTTGCCGTGTTCGGCCAGAAGGACTACCAGCAGGCGCAGGTCATCAAGCGGATGGTGCGCGACCTCAATTTCGGCATCGAGATCATTGTCGCGCCAATCATCCGCGAGCCGTCCGGCCTCGCCCGCTCGAGCCGCAACACCTATCTCTCCGCCGACGAGCGTGCACGTGCGCTCGCGATCTCCCGCACGCTGCGCGAGGTAAAGTCCGGCAAGGTGAAGACCGTCGCCGCCGCGGCGAAGGCGATCGCGAAGGCGGGGCTGAAGGTGGACTACGTCGAGTGCGTGGACGCGAAGACGCTCGAGCCGTGCCGCCGCATCGCCAAGGGCTGCTGCGTGCTTGCCGCCGCCTACGCCGGCAAGACCCGGCTCATAGACAACGTCGTCGTCACTAAAGACATCTCCCGCCAAGTTCGCTAAGTACTTGTTGAAGAATACTTTGCGCACTTAACGTACATTGCGTGGGGCAAACAAGCTTTAAGGAAAGGAAAATCAAATGAAGAAACTCGTCATCGCCGTCTTCACGGCCTCTCTGCTCGCTGGCTGCTGCCGCGAACGCATCACCATGGCGTCGGTCAAGTCACCCGACGGCCGCAACGAAATCGCCTTCAGCTCCGTCGACGCCAAGTGCGTCGTCTTCCGCGACGGCATAAGGGTGGCGGGGCCGGGCGAAATCGCGCTCAAGCTCGGCGACCGCGTCCTCGGCGCCGGCGCGAAGTTCCACGGTTTCGTCCGCGGCAAGCTCTCCGGCACGGCCGAGACCCCGGTCTACAAGAAGTCCTCGATCGACCTGACCGCAAACACGCTCTACGCCGACTACGGCGACTGGGGCCTGCGGCTCGTCGCCCGCAACGACGGCGTCGCCTACCGCTTCGAGACGAAGATCGAGGGGCGCATCCGCGTCGTCTGGGAGTCCGCTCCGCTGGTGATTCCCGATCCCGCGGCGCGTTGCTGGTTCTCGACCACCAAATCTTCCGGGTGCGAGGAAGTGATTCCGCAGGCCGTCGCCGCCGGCGAAGCATGTACCGGCACGAACAAGTTCGCGTACCTTCCCTTCGCGTACTCGTTCGGCGGCAAGTACGTGGCGGTGGTGGAGTCGGACATCTTCGACTACCCGATTCTGAACCTCGCCCGCGAGGCAAAGGGCGATGGATCGGTCGAGTTCAGCGCTACCTTCAGCCGCTGGCCGAAGGCCGCGCAGCGCATCGGCGGTTGGGGTGAGAAAGTCGTGAAGACCGGCGGCCGCTGGATCCACCCGACCGCATTCGAGGACTATCTCGTCGAGACCGAGGGGACGCGCACCTTCCCGTGGCGCGGCTTCGTGCTCGCCGACGCGCCGGCGGCGTTCGTCGACGCCGACCTCGTGAACGCGCTCGCCCGTCCGCAGGTCGAGGGCGACGACTTCAAGTGGGTGAAGCCGGGCAAGGTGGCCTGGGACTGGTGGAACTGCTTCGACAACAAGCGCATCCCCGAGAACGGGGGCGTCAACACCAAGACCTACGAGCGCTTCATCGACTTTGCGCAGCAGCACGGCGTCGAGTACGTGATTTTCGACGAAGGCTGGTCCGAGCACCTCAACATCTGGAAGTTCCACCCCTCGGTCGACGTCGAGCACCTCATCAAGTACGCCAACGAGCGCGGCGTGGGGATCATCCTCTGGATGGCGTGGGCACAGGTCTTCGGCGAGGAGGACCGCGTGGCCGCGCACTTCTCGAAGCTCGGCGCCAAGGGCTTCAAGGTAGACTTCATGGACCGCGGCGACGCCGAGGTCGAGCGCTTCCTCTGGAAGTTCGCGGAGAGCTGCCGCAAGGAGCACATGCTCGTCGATTACCACGGCGCGCACCGTCCGACCGGCATGAGCAGGGCGTACCCCAACGTGCTCAACTTCGAGGGCGTCTACGGACTGGAGCAGACGAAGTGGGGCGCCAAGGACCTCAGGGGAATGATGGACAGCGACGTGCGCGCGGTGTATCTGCGCATGACGGCCGGCCCGATGGACTACACGCCCGGCGCGATGGACAACTACCCGGTCGACGGCTACCTCGGCGGGCGCGAGGGTCCGAAGAACGCGCAGCCCGGCTCGGCCGGCACCCGCTGCCGCCAGATGGCGATGATGGCGCTCTACGAGGCGCCGCTCCAAATGCTCTGCGACGCGCCCACCAAGTACGAGGCCAACCCGGAGTGCTTCAAGTTCATGGCGGCGACGCCGGTCGTGTGGGCCGACTCCTGCGGACTCGCCGGCGACCCTGACTCCTTCGCGGCGGTCGCGCGCCGCGCCAAGGACGGCGCGTGGTACGCGGCGGCGATCTCCAACCGCGACGCGCACGAGTTCAAGCTCGACACTGCCGCGTTCCTCGACGGCGGCGAATGGGAGGCCGAGATCTTCCGCGACGCGCCGGAGGGCGACGCCGCGCCGACCAAATATGTCCACGAGACCAAGTCCGTCAAGGCCGGCGACAAGCTCGACATCGGCCTCGGCCGCGGCGGCGGCTTCGTGGCCAGGTTCGTCCGCAAGTAGCGGGGAGGCGAGATGACTTCCACGGTCTGCATCGCGAAGAACGTCTACGGCGGGGACGGCCTCGGCCGCCTCGGCGACGGGCGAGTGGTCTTCGTCCCCGGCGCGTGGGAGGGCGAGCAGGTCAAGGCCGAGATCTTCGAGGAGAAGCCTCGCTTCGTGCGGGCGCGGCTCGTCGAAGTGGTCGAGCCGAGCCCGGAGCGCGTCGAACCAGAGGCGACGGTCGTGCCCGGCATGGTCTACGCCGGGCTCTCCGCCGCCGGCGAGAAGGCGGCCAAGGACCGCCAGCTCGCCGAGTTCTTCGAGCGTGCGCGGATTCCCGTGCCGTCGTCCGCAACCGTCGAGGGCGGTCCCCAGCTCGCCTACCGCAACAAGGCGGTCTACCACTTCGCCCGCCAGTGCGGAAAATGGGCGCTCGGCTACCGCGCCGAGCCCAGGCGCGAAATCGTCGACGTCGAGTCGGATCCGCTGGTGGTGCCGGCGATCGGCGCGGCGCTTCCCGAGATCCGCCGCGGCGTGATGCGGCTTTTAACCCAAGGCTCCGAGGCGGTGCGCAAGTCGGTTGAGCGCCAGGGCAACGTCACCGTCAGGTGGACGCGCAAGAGCGGCGTCAAGTGGTGGGTCGGCGACGCGCCCGCCGACCTTGTTCTCAAGGAAACCACGCTGGGAATCGACTTCGAGGTGCCGGCGGACGGTTTCTACCAGGTGAACCCGGCGGTCTCGGAGCTGCTCGCGCAGGCGGTGGTCGACGAATACCGCCGCGGCGCGAATGCGGCGCCGGAGCTCATGGACCTCTACTGCGGCGTCGGAGTCTTCGGCATCCTCTGCCGTCCGCCGAAGCTCGTCGGCGTCGAGTCCGGCCGCCAGGCCGTCGCCTTCGCGAAACGCAACGCGGCGATCCACAAGGTCCCGGCCGACTTCTTCGCCGACCAGGTTGGCCGCGCCGTGCGGCGCCTCAAGGCCGGCGAGCGGACGACGGTGATCGTCGATCCGCCGCGGGGCGGGCTGGAGCACGGCGTCGTGAAGTGGCTCGCGCACTCTCGCGCGCCGCGGGTCATCTACGTCTCCTGCGACCCGGCTACGCTGATCCGCGACCTGAAGGGGCTTGCGGGCGCATATTCAGTCGCCTCGGTCCGTCGGTTCGAGATGTTTCCGCGCACCGCTCGTTTCGAGACCCTGGTCGTCCTGGAAAGAAAGAGCGCATAGGCGGTCCCGTGAAAACCCACACTACCCGGTCCTGCGCAATCCTTGCCGCGACGGCGCTTGCCGCGCTGTCGGCGGCGGCGGTAGAGGTGAGGATGTCGCCGGATGGCGACGACGCGAACGACGGCTCCGCGGCGAAGCCGGTGAAGACGCTCGCGCGGGCGGTGGCGCTCGTGCGCGCCGCCGAGCGCGACGAGGACCACTTCATAACCGTCGCGGACGGCTTCTATCCGTTTTCCGAACCGGTGAAGCTCGACGAGCGCGACTACGACCTCACCATCCGCGCGGAGCATCCCTGCCGCGCGGTCTTCTCCGGCGCGGAGAAGGTGACGGGCTGGCGGACCGATCCCGAGGACAAGCGCTTCCTCGTCGCCGACATGCCGTTCGAGGTGACGGCGGGCATGAAGCCGGCGCTCATCGTCAACGGCACGATGTGCGCCATCGCCGCGTACCCCGCCAAGGGCACGCTCACGTACAAGGCGCCGGTGGGCAGCTCCTCGATCCTCTACGATTCCGGCGGGGCGGACTTCTCGTCCATCGACATCAAGAGCGCGTGGCTGGTGCTGCCGCAGGAGTGGTCGGCGCTCTTGAGCGCCATCGCCGAGCACGACGCGGACGGCAAGGTGTTCACCCTGGCGAGGGGCAAGGTGAACATGTTCAACCAGGGGTACCGGCTCATGAACACGCGCCACGGGCTGAACGCGCCAGGCACGTGGATGTTCGAGGCGACGGCGGGGCGCGTCGTCTACTGGCCGCGCGAGGGCGAGACCGCCGAGACGCTCGACGCCTCGCTCGCGCGGGCGAACGGAATCATCTTCGCCTGGCGCTCGCGGGGGATCCGCCTTGAGGGGCTGGTGTTCGAGGGCTGCGCCACGCGCCCGGAGTGCTCCAACCCCTGGGGCGACTCGCGCAACGCGGCGATCGGCATCGGCTCGGCCGAGGTGACGGTCGACGGCTGCGAGGTGAGGCTCTGCGCGGGGACCGGCATCCAGGCCACCAAGCCCTGGCGCACCCGAGTCCTGAGGTCGCACGTCCACCATGTCGGCGGCGCCTGCATCGACTACTTCGACGGCGGCTACGCGAGCGACGTCGAGTGGTGCCACCTGCACCACGGCGGGCTCGTCTCCCGCGCGGAGCTTGCGAACCTGCAGATCTACAACGCGAGGTTCGTCGGCAACAAGGTCCACGACGGCCCAGCGAACGGAGTGGTGATGTGGACAACCCACTCGGTCTTCGCCTCGAACGAGGTGAGCCGGGTGATGTACGCCTCG
Source organism: Lentisphaeraceae bacterium (assembly GCA_004551905.1). Lineage (GTDB taxonomy): Bacteria > Verrucomicrobiota > Kiritimatiellia > RFP12 > UBA1067 > UBA1067. Next base: position 2,173 of record SFPL01000051.1, on the reverse strand, counting down.
CGCGACGGCGGCGGACTCTACGGCGGCTTCAAGCACTGCGTCCTCAGCGACAACTACGTCCACGACATCGGCGCCTGGCCGGGGCTCTACGTCGACGAGGGCTCGCTGGACGTCGTCTACCGCAACAACCGCTTCGAGCGCTGCTTCTGGCCGGTCCACGCCCACCAGTCGCAGTACATCGTGGTCACCAACAACGTCTTCGTGAACGACTCGCCGATGCGCTTCTCCTTCCAGGGCTCGGGCCACTGCGTGTTTGCCGACAACCGCATCTACACCGACGCCCCGGTCACCGACGACCCGTACCGCGACAACTGCGACTTCTGGGGGCGCAACGAGGTCTTCGTGCGCCAGGCCGACGGCGAGTACAAGCCGGCCGGCGTAGTCACCCTCGAGCGCCGCCGCCGCAGTCCCGGGACGATCGAGGCGCCGGACGTCTCCTCGCGCCGCACGCCGCCGCTGTCGCCCAGGGGCGAGATCGTCTTTGACGCCTTCGACCGCAAGCCGGTGGCGACCGAGGCCGGCGCCGACGGCTATCCGGCCTGCGGTGTGCCGTTAGCGTTCGTCAACGTCGCCCACGACGAATACTACCTCTACGTGTCCATCCGCCGCAAGTGGAACCAGTTGGGGCCCCATGCCGGCTGGAAGAACGCCACCACCTCCGGCTGGGGCCATTCCGACTGCGACCGCCTCGACTTCGAGGGCGGGCTCTACGTGCTGGTCCACCCCACCGGCAGGTTCGAGTGCTCGCGCCAGCTGGCGATGGAGCAGGACGACGTCAAGACCGCCGGATCCGACAACGTGATGATCCGCGTGCCACTCGCCGGCCTTGGCGTCAAGGGCGCGCAGCGGGCGCTGGAGCGGATGGAGATCGAGTCCGAGGACGACGAGCTGCTGCTCACCAAGGAGGCCGGCGACGAGCTGAAGGGGAGCGAGAAGAAGCTGCCGAAGGCGATGGACGTAAGCGGCTGCTCGATCAAGTTCAACGCCTCGGTGTGGATCGAGGACATGCACGAGTCGAAGTCGCTCTTCCCGCCGGACGGCGGGAACTTCGCCACCGGCGAGCTCAAGTTCGGCCGCCGTGCCGAGAAGGGCGCCGAGAAGAAGGGGAAGGAGAAGGGGAGGAAATAGCCGATGCGAGTTCAGACGAGACCCGTGTTCTGCCTGCTGCTCGCGGCGGTTTCCGCCGTCGCTTCCGCGGCGCACTTCTCCGAGCGGCGGCTGGAGTTCGAGGCCGGACGCGTCGCGCCGTTTGCGCGCTCGCGTCTGTTCGACTGCGCCGCCGCGTCCGACGCGGCGCGCTATGACCGCGCGTCCGGCAAGGGCGCCTTCGCCTTCGCGCTGCCGTACCGCGCCGATGACCGGCTCCGGTTCGTCGTGGCCGAGTTCGACTCCGGGCGCTATGTCTCGGGGCGGATGTTCGTGTTCGGATTCGAGCCGAAGCCGCTCGACGGAAAGGCGTTCGAGGAGCTGCGCGAAGAATTCCCGATGATTTCGGTAAAGGAGGATGCCGACGACGTCAATCCGACCGCCGTCCTCTACCCGGCGCGCAGGACGCCGCTGGTGTTCGTCCCGACGGAGCAGGAGGCCGAGCACAGTCAGGGGATCTCCCCTGCGCGGCGTCTCCTCGGCGCGCTCGCGGGCTCGGTCGCCAGGGTCGGCGCATCCACCTCCACCCTCGCCTACGGCGTGACGATGGAGAAGGACGGCGTCAAGGTCGACCTGGGCGTGGCGAAGGGCGTCTCGGAGATTGCCTGGAAGGACGTCGCCAAGGCTGTGCGCTCGGAAATCGAGCGGCGCCACCCCGATCGCCGCGGCAAGGTGTCCGAGCGCGACGTCGTCGACTTCCGCACCGGCGCGGCCTTCCGGTTCGACCCGTCTGCGGCGGCTGGCGGCGGCGGCTGACCGGCACAAGGCGGTCTGCGACAAGGTCGGCTACGCGAGCGGGTACTGGCTCACGCGGCTCGCCGGGCGCTTCGCGCTCCCCGCCAATGTGTTCTCTGTCTGGATCTTCTCCGGCTCGGTCCTGGCTCAGGGCCCACGGATTACAAATCCCTAATTCTTCGCACAGGTAGGCCGTAGGAGGCGACCTTTGTCCACAGGGCCGGGATGGCGTCGCGCCATCCCGGCCCGTCCTGCATATTTTGACTTTTTTGCAGATTCCCCCTTGACTTTT
>SFPL01000050.1 GCA_004551905.1 Lentisphaeraceae bacterium | reverse complement strand
AGAGAATTGCCGATGCTACCACCTGATTAGTCGGCTATATCCACCAGCCGTTAGGCTGCTCGCGAAGCGAGGCGCTATGCGTGGTGCACATCAGGCGTTTTTTCTCGATGACGACGAGAAGACGCGGGCGATTGAGCTGCTGCGCCGGGTCGAGGAATTCGTATCCCCCTGCGCAGCAGCCCGGAGGTATTAACAAACTCTGACCCTGCAATTTCCAAGTAGGAATCGATTCCATGAAAGAAGTCTTTGCCTATGTGATCGGTCTCGGGGCCAGCGTGATGATGCCCGTCATCTTCACGATCCTCGGCACGTTGATCGGAATCAAGTTCTCCAAGGCGCTTAGGTCGGGTCTCCTTGTTGGCGTCGGGTTCGTCGGACTTGGTGTCGTAACGGGGCTTCTGACGAATGGAGCCCACAACCTCGGGTCCGCGCTCTGGTGCTGGCTCATCTACCACCTCACCGTGTCCTTCAAGTGGATCGGTGCCATCGGTGCGGGTGCCCTGGCTGCTGGGATGTGCTTCGTGAACTGGAAGCGGATTCGGAAGGTCCAGTGAGGCCGGGCGACAGGAGACAGGAGTCATGAAAAAGCTGCTTATCCTAAATTTTTCATTTTTCATTTTTCATTCTGCATTTGCCTCTGCATTTGCCGCTTGCGGCTGCGGGGTGGCCCCGGAGCGGGAGAACGACTTCTGGTGGGAGAATGACAAGTTCGGCATGCGGGCGTACGGTCCGGGCGAATTTCACAAGTGGTCGGGACTCGATATCTTCAACAAGATGCGGGGCGCGGCCTCGGTGGGGGATCTCCTGCGCAAGCGTCTCGGACCGGTCGGCAACTGGCACACGACCGTGACGCACGGCCTCCTCGACAACTACACGGTCGGGGCGGGTCGCGGCTGCGGGGCGGTCGCGCTCTGGGGCGACGGCGAGTGGAAGACGTATCCTGACTGGGAGACGAGCGAGATTCTCGTCAACACGCCCGAGAAGGTCGAGTTCAAGCTCGTTTATCCGGCCTTCTCCGCGATGGGGAAGATGACGTATCACATCACGCTTGAGCAGGGCAAGCGGTTCTTCAAGAACGAGGTCACGTTCGAGAAGAACTACCACGGCGGTTTTGCGGTCGGTCCCGGACTCGACCTCGAGCCGGCGCGCGACCATCACGGCAGCGTCTTCGAGGATGAGAAGCTCGGCATCGTGTCGATCTTCGAGGATCCGAAGAACGACGTCGAGGGCTCGACCGCAACGGCAATCATCCTTGATCCGAAGGATGCGAAGGACGTCGCGTTCAAGACGGACCACATGAACTGCCGCGTCATGACGCTCAAGAAGAACTCCTTCACCTACTACGCGGGCTGCGCCTGGTCGAAGGCCGGCGAAATCACGACGGCGGAGCAGTGGAAGGATTGCGTTCTCACTTTCAGAAAGGAAATCGAAAAATGAAGAAACTCGTGTTTGGTTTCGCGCTGGCGGCGATGGCCTGTGGTGCGACCGAAGTCAACTACAAGGTCCAGACTGCCGTTCATCCGGACGACTTCAAGTCGTATGACACGACGAAGATCCGCGACCGCTTCGTGATGGAGAAGGTCATGGCTCCGGACGAGATCAACGTGACGTACTCGATGTACGACCGTCTCGTCTACGGCGGCGCGATGCCCGTTACCAAGGCACTCGACCTCGACTCGTTCCTCGAGCTCAAGTCCGACAACTTCCTCGACCGCCGCGAACTCGGCGTCATCAACGTCGGCGGCACGGGTGTCGTGACGGTGGACGGCGAGGACTACGAGCTCGCGTTCAAGGAAGCGCTCTACGTCGGCTGCGGCAAGAAGAAGGTGACGTTCAAGTCGCTGGATCCGAAGAATCCGTCGAAGTTCTACCTCAACTCGGCGCCGGCGTACAAGGCGTACGTCACCCAGCGCATCACGTCCGACCAGAAGTGCACGAAGCCGGGCTACACGATCGGCAACTTCATCAAGGCGGGCTCGCTCAAGGAGTCGAACGCGCGCTGCATCAACCAGCTCATCGTTCAGAAGGTGCTCGCGAAGAAGCCGGGCGGCGGCTGCAACCAGCTGCAGGTCGGCCTCACAGAGCTCGAGGAGGGCAGCGTGTGGAATACGATGCCGCAGCACACGCACAACCGCCGCATGGAGGCCTACTTCTACTTCAACGTCCCTGAAGGCCAGGCAATCTGCCACCAGATGGGCCGTCCGCAGGAGCAGCGTCTCGTGTGGCTCCACAACGAACAAGCGATCACCTCGCCCGAGTGGAGCGTCCATTCCGCCGCCGGCACCTCGAACTACATGTTCATCTGGGGCATGGCCGGCGAGAACCTCGACTACGGCGACATGGACAAAGTTGGCGTCCTCGAGATGCGCTGAGCGGGGTGTCGGGCAATTCGAATCAATCAAACAATAAGGAGAATGACATGATTCTCGATCAGTTCAAGCTGGACGGCAAGGTTGCCATTGTCACGGGTGCGGGCCGCGGTATCGGCCAGGCGTATGCCGTCGGCCTCGCGGAAGCGGGCGCGGATGTCGCGATTGTCGACGTCATCGACATGGACGAGACCATAGCCGCCATCGAAAAGCTCGGCCGCAAGACGATCGGCATCAAGGCCGATCTCTCGAAGGGCGAGAAGGAGGCCCCAAAGATCGTCGCGAAGGTCGTGAAGACGTTCAAGAAGGTCGACATCCTCGTCAACAATGCGGGCATCATCCGCCGCGAGCCGTTCGCCGAGCACAGTGCGAAGAACTGGAACGACGTGATCGCGATCAACCTCTCGACCCCGTTCTTCCTCTCGCAGGCCGTCGTCCGCCAGATGCAGAAGCAGGGCAAGGGCGGCAAGATCATCAACATCGCCTCGATGCTCTCGTTCCAGGGCGGCATCCTCGTCCCGGGCTATGCGGCCTCCAAGGGCGGCATCAAGTCCCTCACGATGCTCATGGCCAACGAGCTCTCGAAGGACGGCATCTGCGTCAACGCGATCGCCCCGGGCTACATCGCGACGGCGAACACCGCGCCGATCCGTGCGGACAAGAAACGCAACAAGGCGATCCTCGACCGCATCCCCGCGGGCCGCTGGGGCACCCCGGACGACCTCAAGGGCATCTGCGTGTTCCTCGCCGCGCCGGCGTCGGACTACATGACGGGCTACACCTACGCCTGCGACGGCGGCTGGCTCGCCCGCTAAGGCGAATCCGATCAGCCAACGAAAAACGGGGGCGTCCGCCAGGCGGTAGCCACCGTTTCATTGCCGAGGCGCATGGTGATTCAGTTTGAAGGCGCATCCACGACCATCCGTAGTGGCAGGGCGTGATCTGACTGTATTCACTGGGGTCCCTCTTAGGCCCGCTTAGGCCCGCGGCCGAAGCCCTGCTCCAAATTCTAACGAAATCCTAACGCGCTTCTTATCCGTTCCTCATGTTCGTTTGCGATAATGCGCAGCGAAATGAAGGAGAGAAAGGAGAAGAAGCGCATGGAAAAGGAACTGCGAACCCGAATCGAGGTCATCGCCGCGCTTGCGGCGGTGGGGGTCCTGTATCTGCTGCACTACCTGATGGGCAACCTGCCGTAAAGGAGCGCACATGACCAACTACCTCCAGTTGACGATCACCGCGCTCGGCGGCCTCGCCCTCTTCGTCTACGGCATGGGCCTCATGAGCGACGGCCTCAAGGAAACGGCCGGCGAAAAGCTCAAGGCCGCGCTCGGCTACATGACCCGCAACCGCATCTTCGCGATTCTCGCGGGCACGGCCGTGACGGCGCTCATCCAAAGCTCGTCCGCCACGAGCGTCATGACGGTCGGCTTCGTGAACGCGGGGCTGATCTCGCTCCGCCAGGCCATCGGCGTCATCTTCGGCACGAACATCGGCACGACCGTGACGGGCCAGATCGTCTCGCTCAAGCTCAACGACCTCGCCCTGCCGGCCGTCACGCTCGGCGTCCTCGGTCTCATGGTGGCCAAGCGCACCGTCACGCGCGGCGTCTGGCGCACAATCCTCGGCTTCGGGCTCCTTTTCTTCGGCATGACGTTCATGTCGCACGAGCTCAAGGTCCTTGCGCAGGAGCCGCGATTCGTCGCGTTCTTCTCGCGCTTCGACTGCACGCCGGGCGCAAGCGGCTTCCTGCCGCCGCTCGCCGTCCTCGGCGCCGTGGCCGTCGGGACGCTCTGCACGATGGTCGTCCAAAGCTCGTCCGCCACGATCGGCATCACCATCGCCCTCGCCGAGACGGGCGTCATCTCGCTCTGGACGGCCGTTCCAATCGTCCTCGGCGACAACATCGGCACGACCATCACGGCGGCGCTCGCCGCGATCGGCGGCAACGCGAACGCGCGGCGCACGGCCCTCGCGCACGCGCTCTTCAACGTGTTCGGCACGATTCTCGTCCTCCTCAGCTTCGGCCTCGTCTTCACGAACGCCGACGGCATCGCCGCGCCCGCGTTCTATCACCTCGTCGATCTCTGCACGGACGGCAACGGCTTCGCGGGCGAGACGCCCGGACGCCATGTCGCGATGGCCCACACGATCTTCAATGTCGCGAACGTCATCGTCCAGACGCCGTTCATCCCGCTCCTCGCGCGGCTCTGCACCCGCCTCATCGGCGACGACCGGACGGCGCGCGTCCAGGCCCTGGAGCCGCATCTCCTCGAAGCGCCCGCGCTCGCGCTCCACGCGGCGCGCCTCGCGCTCGGCGACATGACGCGGCGCGCGTGGACGATCGCGTCCGTCGCGCTCAACAACTGCCTTGGACGCGCGACGGTCGACGAGGAGTCCGTCCAGAACGCCGAGCGGGAAATCGACGAGATGCAGTCGCGCATCCGCGACTACCTCGTCGCGATCTCGCAGCGCAAGCTCACGGAGCGCCAGGCCCAGGCCCTGCCCGAGCTCGTCCACTGCGTGAACGACGCCGAGCGCATCTCCGACATCGCCGTCAAGATCTACCGCAAGACGGCGCGCATCCAGCGGCAGGGGCTGTCCGAAGACATCCTCGCGGCCACGTCGGACATCATCGCCCGGCTGCGCGTCTTCGCGCACGAGACGACCCACGTCCTGCGCAAGGGCGGCACGCTCAAGCACGCGCCGGCCGTCACCGAGGACACCGTCACGCGCGCGGCGAAGGCCCTGTCGCGGCAGTATTCGGAGACGCTCGCCAACGCGGCCGGCGACCGCCCGAACGACACGGCCTTCCTGACCGTCCTCGCCGGCATCCGCGACGTCAACCGCCACATCGGCAACATCGCCGAGCGCGTTCCCGCCCTCGGGTAAAATAGGGTATAATATACGCCATGTCGAAGATTCTCATCATCGAAGATGACCCGGCGATCCGCCGCGTCATCGCCCTCGCCGTCAAGAGCGCGGGCTACCAGCCCGTCCTCGAATGCGACACGGGCGACGACGGCCTCACGGCGATCCGCCGCGAACGGCCCGCGCTCGTCCTGCTCGACGTCATGCTGCCGGGCATGGACGGCATCGAGGTCTGCCGCCGCGTCAAGTCCGACCCCGCCCTCGCGACGACGGCGATCATCCTCCTGACGGCCAAGGGCGAGGAACACGACATCGTGACGGGGCTAGACGCCGGGGCGAACGACTACGTGACGAAGCCCTTCTCTAAGGAAGTCCTGCTGGCGCGCATGCGCGCGGCGCTCCGCAAGGACCCGACGGCCCCGACGGGAACGCTTGCGCTCGACGGCCTCGAGCTCGACGACCGCACGCACCGCGTTGTCTGCCACGGGACCGAGCTGAAGCTGACGTTGTCGGAATACCGCATTCTCGAGCTGCTGCTCCGCAACCGGGGGCGCGTCTTCGACCGCGGGCACATCATCGACCGCATCTCCGACGGGGAGAAGTTCGTCACCGACCGCACGGTCGACGTGCAGCTCGTCGGCCTGCGCCGCAAGCTCGGCGACTGGGCGCGTCACGTCGAGACCGTGCGCGGCATCGGCTATCGCCTGACCTGAGCCCGACATGAAGCCGATCGACAGAAGCTGGCTCGCGGCGGCGGTCGCCGCCTTCGGCGTCGTCCTCTTCGCCGCGCTGTCGCTCTGGGAGGCCCACAGCTTCCGGCGCGCCATCACGGACATGGTCGAGTCGGAGACGCGCGTCACGGTCGTGAACGCCGACGGCTCCGTCTTCTATGACACGGAAGCCGCGACGGGCAGCCACGCTACGCGCGGCGAAGTCCAGCAGGCCTTCGCCGTCGGGCAAAGCATCTCGCTGCGCCGCTCGGAGACGGTCGGGAAAGACCTCCTCTACTGCGCCCGCCGCGTCGGCGACCGCGTCGTCCGCCTCGCCGTGCCCTACACGGGCGTCCTCCGCTCCGAGCGGCTCGCCGCCGCCGGGCTCCTCGCCGCGCTGCTGCTGGGCGCCTCCGTCGTCATTCTCGTCTTCCTCTCCACCCGACGGCTCACGCGGCGGCTGGACGCCCAGTCGCGCCAGCTTGAGATCGCCGTCGCCAATGAGAAGTTCCGGCGCGAGTTCACCTCGAACGTCACGCACGAGCTCAAGAGTCCGCTCACCGCCATCCTCGGCGCCGTCGAGATGCTGGGAGACGGCACCTCCCTCTCCGAGGAGGAGCGACGCGAGCTCTTCGGCATCGTCCGCGCGGAAAGCCGACGGCTCGGCAGCCTCGTGCAGGACGTCCTCGCGCTCGCGCAGATCGAGCGAGAACAGCTCCAGGAGACGCATGCGTTCGCCACGCTGCCGCTGAACGACCTCATCCGAACCGTCGTCACGCAGGAAGAGGCCAAGGCCCGCGCGCGCGGCGTGCGCCTGGAGCTCGTCCGCAACGACGCCGCGACAGTTCTCGGCGATGCGACGCGTCTGGAGGAAGCCCTCGTCAACCTCATCGAGAACGCCTTGCGCTATTCGGGGTCGGACACGATCCGCGTCACCTCGACGACCGCCGGCGGTCGCGTCACGGTCGCTGTCACGGACTTCGGCATCGGAATTCCCGCCGAGCATCTGCCGCACCTCTTCGAACGCTTCTACCGCATCAACAAGTCGCGCAGCCGCGCGCTCGGCGGCACGGGCCTCGGCCTCGCGATTGTCAAGCACACCGTCCAGCTCCACGGCGGCGACGTGTCCGTCTCGTCCGACCCCGGCCGCGAAACCGTCTTCGCCTTCACGCTTCCGCTTCAGTCCCGCGCCGCCGAATCCTAAACGGCGACCCTCTTAGGCCGCTCCTCGCGCTCCTGCGACCAGTAGCTGTCCGCCCACGGGCCGTTTTTGATATAATACCCGATATGAAAATTATCGCATTCGCATGTGCCGTGTTGTCGAGTCTGTCCGCCGCGTGGGGGGAGTGTCCCCGCACGGTCCGATCCGCGTCGTTCCCGCCCGCGAAACCCGTCGCCGGCGAGCGGAGCGTCACGATGTTCGTCGCGTTCACGGGGCGTCCCACGTCCGCGGACATCGAACGCAAGCTGGATGCGCTCGCGGCGGGGGGCGTGAATTCGTTCATGCTCTACCCGACAAGCGGACTCGGTTACGAGTACCTCGGCAAGGAGTTCTTCGACGCGGCGCGGACGTTCGCCGCGGGTGCGAAGCGGCGTGGAATGAAGATGTGGCTCTACGACGAGCACAACTGGCCGAGCGGGTCCTGCCTCGGACGCGTCCCCGCGACGGACGAGGCCTTCCGCGAGTGGCAGCTGGCCCTCGTCAAAGAGGGCACGAATACGAGCTGGCGCAAGGTGCTCTCGCCCATCAGCACGTCATCCATGTGCACGGGCGGATTCAGGAAGGGCTGGCCGAACCTGCTGGAACCGCGCGCCGTCGACCTCTTCACGCGGATGACGCACGACGTCTACGCGAAGGAACTCGCACCCTGGTTCGCGGATGATACCGTGCGCGGCATCTTCACGGACGAGCCGTTCCACCCTGCCCAGGGGAAGTGGCTGCCGAAGGGGACTCTGTGCGCGGCCCGCTGGTATGACGGACTTCTGGAGGACTACGCCGCACTCACCGGCGGCGGGGACTTCAAGCGCGATGTCGAAGCCTGGATCGCTGCAGGACGGAAGGCGAACCGGGTCGAGGTCTGGACGCGCTACAACGACCTCTACGCCCGCCGGTTCAGGACGTCGTTCTTCGAGCGCATCCGCGCGAAGACGGACGAGCTTGGTATCCTGGCGACGGGGCACATGATCAGCGAGAACGATCCCGCCCAGAGCGTGGCGTTCAACGGCGACCCGCTTGAATCCTTAGCGACGCTGCCGTTCCCGGGAATGGACGAGATCTCGACGCGGACGGATCCCGGAACGATCGAGTGGCTGACGCTGCACACGGTCCAGTACGCGATCCGCCGAAACGGCCGCGGCGGAATGGCCGAGCTCTTCGCGCTCGGGCCCGCGAACACGTCCCCGGCGCAGTTCCTGAAGATGCTCCGCATCTGCGCCCTGCATGGCGTGACGCGCTATTTCACGGTGATGAGCGCGATGGATGCCTCGTGGATGGACGAGATGCACGGCTTCACCGTCGGCGTGGGCGACCAGCAGCCCTGGTTCGCCGAGTTTCCGACGTTCCTCGCCGCGGCAGATGAGGCGAGCGCTTCGGCGGCCAAGCGGGCGGTCTTCGACGTGGCGCTGCGCTTTCCGCGCAAGTGTTGCGTGCGGGCCGCCGCCGGCGCGGCGCCGTGTCCGGATGTGAATGGCTTTCTGCGGACGTTCGAGTGTGCCCAGACGGGCGTCGAACTGATCCGCGAGGAGGATGCGACGGCCGCGTCGCTGGTTTTTGCGTTCGACGGCAAGTCCATTCGCGAAGAACGCACCGGTACGCGGTTTGATTCGGCCGGGGCCGCCCTCGCGTGGGCGCAGGCGCGTCTGCCGAAGCGCTTCATCCTTCGCGATGCGGAGGGTCGTCCCGTCCCTGACGTTCTCGTCCGGAACTATGAGGACGGCACGCATGCGTACGTGCGCCTGGGGAAGATGCCTCCGTCCGCCGCGGTCGGAACGCCCGTCGCCCTCGATGGGGACTGGACGCTGACGCTGAGCGCGGCGCCCACGCGTCGTCTGCCGTTCGACACGAACGGCGTCTGCAGGCTGTCGCTGACGGAACCTCTGAAGGGGGCGCGCCTCGCGACCCGCGGAACGATCGTCACGGTTGATGGGCGGACCATTCCCGTCGCGTCGCCCTGTAATGCCCTGCGCCCGTCGTTCAACGAACTCTATCGCACGTCCGAAACGTTTGATCTAGCGGCTGGCGACCACGAATTCCGTCTGCCGGGGGATCTGCGCGATCCGAACTGGTTCCTGCCGGCGGCGTTTCTGATCGAGCCGATGGCCGCGTCGCAGCAGGTGAAGCCCACCTCGCTCGACGCGCTGGGCTTCGGCGGGTTCTGCGGATCGACAACCTGGACGAAGACCGTGACCGTGCCGCAGGGCGAGGCCGTGCGGCTTCTGCTTGAGACGGGCGGACACTTCACGCGCGTCTTTCTCGACGGACGAGACCTTGGGGCCGTGGGCTGGGACGACTTCAGCTGGGAGATTCCCGCGGATCTGCGCGGAAAAACGTGCGAGCTGCGCATTGTCGTGCATACGTCGCTCGCGCCGCTCTTCGGCGCGGCCAATCCGCCGGGGACGAAGTACTGGGGCTCGACACAGCCGCGTGCATGCGGACTGCTATCTCCGCCGCAGTGGATCGTCTTGAAGTGAAGATCTTATCATCGGCAAAACGGCAAACGGCAAAAAGGACTGACCCTTTTGGCCTAATTGAAAACAGCGAAAGGATGACCATGAGAACGATGACCATGAGAACATGGATCTTGATGGCCGCGCTACTGTTCGCGGCGGGTGCGTTCGGCGCGAATGCGTGGATGCAGAACGCGCGGAAGAGCCCGAAGTGGTTCACCGAGGGCGTGATGTACCAGATCCAGCCCCGGTCGTTCACGCCCGAGGGCACGCTGCGGGCGGCGACGCGGAAGCTCCCCTACCTGAAGGACCTCGGCGTGACGATCGCGTACCTCGTGCCGGTCATGAAGATGGACGATTCCCGCGACAAGGCGTTCTGGAGTCCGCGCCAGATCCGCAGCGGCTTCGACAACCCGAAAAACCAGTACCGCATCGCCGACTACTTCCACGTCGACGAGGAATACGGGACGGACGAGGACCTGAAGGATTTCTGCCGGGAGGCGCACCGCCTCGGCCTGAAGGTCGTCTTCGATCTCGTCTACTTCCACTGCGGCCCCACGGCGCCGTTCCTGCGCGAACATCCCGAATTCACGTGGTGGAACGCGGACGGCACGGTCAAGAAGGGCCCCTGGCGTTTCCCGAAACTCAACTTCGCCGTCCCCGCGCTGCGCACGTACCTGATCGGGAACATCACGTACCTGATGCGCACGTTCGGCGCGGACGGCTTCCGCTGCGACGTCGGCGACGGCATCCCGCTCGACTTCTGGTGCGACGCGCACGACGCGATGGACGCCCTCCGTCCGGGCGAGGCGGTGCTTCTCTGCGAGGGTTTCACCGTCTGCGACCAGTACAAGGGCTTCGACGCCGACTACGGCTGGTTCCCCGGCCTCTCGGCGAAGACGGTGCGGTCGGCCTGGATCGGCCGCGAGAGAGAGTGCCCCGTCGGTTCCCGCTTCGTGAACCACTACGAAAACCACGACATCGCGACCGACGCGCGCCCGCGCCGCGAGAAGGCCTGGGGCTTCGACGCCGTCAATCAGGTCCTCACGTGGATGTTCACGCTCGACGGCGTGCCGCTCCTCTTCTGCGGCAACGAGCTTGCGGACGCGGACGAACGCCATTCCATGTTCGGGAAGACGCCGATGGACTGGTCGCAGCTCGACCGCGCGCCGGGCCGCGCGCGCCACGCGCTCGTGAAGGAGCTTGCGCGCCTGCGGCGCGAACATCCCGCGCTGACGGCGGTCAACGGGCGCGACGGACTCATCTGGCTCGACACGACCAAGCCGGACGCCGTGAGCGCCTTTGCGCGCCGGGGCGGCGGCGAGACGCTGCTCGTCGTGCAGAACTGGACGGGGCGAGAAGTCTCCTGCGATGTCTCCTTCGCCGCGCCGAAGGAGTCCGTCCCCTCTTACATCGTGGCGGCGGACGTGGACCGCGACGTGAAGGGCGCTGTCGACCCGGCGCCCCTCCATGCGCGGCGGGCGAAGCACACGGCGCCGCGCGCCTTTACGCTCGGCCCCTGGGGCTGCTGGGTTTCATGTGTGAAGAAGTAAACTTGTTTCTCTTCGCTCAGCGCTTAGTTCCGTTTATGATAATGGAAAGTGAGGATGGCGATGTGTGCTAAGAAAAAAGTAAGTTCCGCCAAAGTTGAGTTGACAGGCGTACAAGATCTTTATCATTTTCTATATGAGGCGTGTAATATTTTAAGAAAGTTCGTTGAGCACGAGAGTTTCAAGGATTATATAACTCCATTACTGTATTATAAGCGCCTAAGTGATGTTTGGGACGAGGAATATGAGGCGGCGCTTGCGGAATCCGGGAATGACGAAGAATATGCGCGTTTGCCTGAACAGCATCGCTTTGTAATACCAGAGGATTGTCATTGGAATGATGTGCGCGCTCGCTCAGAAAATCTTGGCGCGGCGATTGTCGAGGCGCTGTTGATGATTGAGCAGGCTAATCCCGATACGCTGTACGGTGTTCTAAGCGTGTTTCCGACAGATAACTTCCGCGACAAGAATAAACTTTCAGACGAGGTTGTCCGTAATCTCATAGAGCACCTTTCATCGCGCAAGCTTGGTAATAAGAACTATCCAGCGGACTTAATGGGAGACGCGTACGAGATTCTCCTTAAAAGCTTTGCGGATGAGTCAAAAGCGAAGGCTGGCGAGTTTTACACGCCTCGTTCCGTAGTGAAGCTCTTGGTGCGTATTTTAGATCCTCAACCTGGCGAGCGTGTGTATGATCCGGCTTGCGGTTCTGGCGGCATGCTGATCGAGGCAGTTCATCATATGAAAAATTCGAAACTCTGTCTTGGTCAGATATTCGGACAGGAGAAGAATGTTAAAAATGCAGCGATCGCGAAGATGAATCTTTT
>SFPL01000049.1 GCA_004551905.1 Lentisphaeraceae bacterium | reverse complement strand
ATACTATCCTTGTCTGGAGGTTGAACCGGGAGGGTTAGACGACTCCCGAAACACCTGTACAACTGTTGAGCCTTTAGACGAAACGCGGCGGCGGGCTGTGCTGACCCGGAGAGTTAGGTCTCTGGACCCCAAAGAGCCTCGTCGCCGCAGGCCCGTCTTGGGAGGCCTTCCCTTGACGGGCCGTTCTTACCAGGCACTATGCCCGGTGAACAGTAGGGTAGTCTACCAAAATCCGATTAGACAAGTCCCCAGCAAACCGTGAGCTGGGGGCGTTGCCTCCAGACCCAGGCCCTGCCTGATTTCTCCCGGAGTTTCCACAAGCGGCGAATCCGGTTGTTCTAAGCGCGGAAGGCGACGAAAGTCACCTGCGACGAGACCGAGTGCCCGCCCCCGCGCCGCCGCGCCGCTCTTCTTTATGGTATAATACGCCTCCAATGAACAGCGACCTATCGAAAGTCAGGAACATCGGCATCGTCGCCCACATCGACGCGGGCAAGACGACGACCACCGAGCGCATCCTCTTCTACACCGGCAAGATCCACAAGCACGGCGACGTGCACGACGGCAACACCACGACGGACTTCATGGTCCAGGAGCGCGAGCGCGGCATCACCATCCAGTCCGCCGCCATCTCCTGCGAGTGGAAGGGCCACTCGATCAACATCATCGACACCCCCGGCCACGTCGACTTCACCATGGAGGTCGAGCGCTCGCTGCGCGTCCTCGACGGCGCCGTGTGCGTCTTCTGCGCCGTTGGCGGCGTGCAGCCGCAGAGCGAGACGGTCTGGCGCCAGGCCGACCGCTACAATGTGCCGCGGCTCGCCTTCGTCAACAAGATGGACCGCATGGGTGCGGACTTCGAGCGTGTCGTGGGCGAGCTCAAGGACAAGCTCAAGGCTCCGGCTTGCCCGGTCGAGCTGCCCATCGGCTCCGCCGAGACCTTCGCCGGCGTCGTCGACCTCGTCAACATGAAGGGCATCGTCTACGACGAGGCGAGTGAGGGCAAGCAGTTCGTCGTTGGCGAGGTGCCGGCCGAGCTCAGGGACGCGGCGGAACTCGCGCGCGCCGAGCTTGTGGAACGCGTCGCCGACCTTGATGAAGGCGTGATGGAGGCGTACCTCGAGAAGGGCGACCTCTCCGCCGAGGAGCTCGTGCCCGCGGTCCGCCGGCTCGTCGTCGCCGGCCGCTTCGTGCCGGTTCTCTGCGGCTCCGCGTTCCGCGACAAGGGCGTGCAGCCGCTCCTCGACGCCGTCGCCGACTACCTGCCCTCGCCGATGGACCGTCCGCCGGTCGCCGGCAAGGACCTCAAGACCGGCGAGGCGGTGGAGCGCCGCGTCGACGACCCGCTCCTCTCGGCGCTCGTCTTCAAGATCACCTCCGACCCCTACGGCAAGCTCTTCTTCGTGCGCGTCTACTCGGGCTCGCTCAAGAAGGGCGCCAACGTCTTCAACCCGCGCACTAAGAAGCGCGAGCGGGTGATGAAGATGGTCAGGCTCTTCGCCGACGACCGCACCGAGGTGGACGAGCTTTCCGCCGGCGACATCGGGGCGATCGTCAACCTCAAGGAGGCCACCACCGGCGACACGCTCTGCGCGGAGATGAAGCCGTGCTACTTGGAGCGCATCGAGGCGCCGCAGCCGGTGATGTTCCTCGCCATCGAGCCGAAGTCCTCGGCCGACAAGGACAAGCTCGTCGAGTCGATGCGGACGCTCGCGGCGGAAGACCCGACCTGCCGCTTCCGCGAGGACGCGGAGACTGGCCAGACGATCCTCTCCGGCATGGGCGAGCTGCATCTCGAGATCCTGGTCGATCGGCTCAAGCGCGAGTTCCGCTGCGCGGCGAACGTGGGCCGGCCGATGGTGAGCTACTGCGAGACCGTCACCGCCGCCGCGAAGAAGTCCTTCACCTTCGACCGTGAGATCGGCGGCAAGCGCCATGCGGTCACGCTCGAAATCGAGGTAAAGCCGCTCGAGCGCGGCGCCGGGCGCAAGGTGTCGCTTTCGCGCGAGTTCACCGCCGTCGTGGGCGAGAAGGCGCTGCAGGACTGCGTTGCGCAGGGGCTCGAGGACGGCATCGCGACCGGAGTCCTCGCGCGCTACCCGATGACCGACCTCGAGGTGGTCTGCACCGGGGCGGAGATGGTAGACCCCGAGGTTTCGGATGAGGTGGCGTTCCGCTCCGCGGCGATGATGGGCTTCCGCGAGGCGGCGGAGGCGGCCGCGCCGGAGTTCCTCGAGCCGATCATGAAGCTCGAGATCGTGACCCCGCCGGAGTCGGTGGGCGAGGTTCTCGGCGACCTCAACGCGCGTCGCGGCTCGGTGCTCGACATGAATGTGAAGGGCGAGCTGCAGATCGTCCATGCCCGCGTTCCGCTTGCGAAGATGTTCGGCTACTCTACGGCGATCCGTTCGCTCACCAAGGGCCGCGCCTCGTACTCGATGGAGCCCGACCAGTTCGAGTTCGCGCCGCCCGCGGTCCGCGCAGAGATCCTCAGCCACTGATGCTCTTCTTTCGGAAGGAATCGCCTCATAAGTTGACAATGCGCCTGTGGCGGCGCTTGACCTGAAGCGCTATCTCGGCGAGTGGTACGAGATCGCCACCGCAAGAGCCTTATTCTCAAGAGGTAATTGCAAAACCTAGGCGTTGACGGCTTGTCCGTCCGCCTGACGGCGTCCGGTCAAGCCGTCAACGCAGGGTTTCCCGATTTTCTGGTCGGTTGTCCGACACGAGACAATGCTTTCGCAGGCGATTCGGCTGTTCT
>SFPL01000048.1 GCA_004551905.1 Lentisphaeraceae bacterium | reverse complement strand
GTCAAAACCGGTAGGGCGCGGACTCCGGCCGCGCCGCAACGCCAAACCAACGAATTTACGTTGTGAAATCGTTGCGGATCGCCCGGAGTGCGATCCCTACCAAACTGTGTCTTGTCATAATATTTCATCGCCGCATCTATAACACGGTGGCGCCTCCAACGGGCTCAGGCTGGTGCCGTACTGCCTGTGAGGCAATCGTGAGCCAGGCAACGAGATGCAGACCTGGTTCAGGGAGAAATAAAGGCAAGTGTGGACAGAATCGCGGCTACGGGCTGGGGCGTTCTCCCCGTGCCGCCGCGCCCCCGCCGTTTTTGGTATAATACGCGACGTGAGACCGAGCAACAACATGCGCTCTGCTGCGCCGTTCGTAGTTCCCGCCGCGCCCGACGGGGCCGCGCTATCCCGTCTGGAGCAGTTCGGCTGGCGCGGCGCGGTCGAGCCCGGCATCGGCAGGGTGGTGAGCGCCCACGGCGACTACTACCACCTCGTCTGCAACGAGGCCGGAGGCGAGATCCTGGCGCGCAAGAAGAAGAGCGTGTTTACGCGGATGAAGACCGCGGCGCCGGACGACATGCGCCCGGTGGAGCGCGGGGAGCGTCCGCTCTCGCCGGTCACCGGCGACTTCGTGCGCTTCCGCCACAACGACCGCGGCGACTCGCTAATCACCGAGGTGCTGCCGCGCTTCTCCGTCTTCGAGCGCAAGGACCCGGCGGCGCGGCGCCCGGCGCAGACGCTGGCGGTGAACTTCGACGCGCTCTTCGTGATGATGTCGCTGAACGAGGACTTCTCGCCGCCGCGGATCGCGCGCTACCTTGAGCTGGCGGACGGCATGGGCGAGGCCGAGGCGGTGGTGGTGCTGACCAAGGCGGACCTCGCCGGGCCGGGCGCGGCGGAGATGGCGGCGCTGGAGGAGGTCGTCGCCGGGCGCGCGCGCATCCTCAGGATCTCGGCGCTGACTGGCGAGGGGATGGACGAGGTCATGGAGTACGTGCGGCCGCGGCGGACGGTGGCGCTCGTCGGCTCGAGCGGGGTGGGCAAGTCGACGCTCCTCAACACGCTTGCCGGCGAGGAGGTGGCGGCGACGCAGGCGATCCAGGAGTGGTCGGGGCGCGGGCGCCACACCACTACTTCGCGCGAGCTTTTCCGGATTCCGTCGGGCGCGCTCGTCCTCGACACCCCCGGCATCCGCGAGATTGGCCGCATCGGCGAAGAGGACGCGTTGCTCGCCAAGGGCGCCTACACCCACCGCTGGCGCGCGAAGGGCAACGCCTAATTTTCTCGTTTGGATGGTCGCTCTCGCCAGGCCGACATGGTGAGGCCGGTGCGGGCGCGGAAGAGGGCGGCGAAGTGGGCCGGGCGGGCGTAGCCGCAGGCGGCGGCGACCTCGGTTACCGAGATACTGGTGGTGCGCAGCAGCTCCTGGGCGCGGGCGAGGCGGAGGTCTCGGACGGCGGCGAGGATGGATTTGCCCCTGGCGACGCGGTAGCGGGTCTCGGCGGTCCGCCGCGAGCAATCGAGCGGGGCGAGGATCTGCGCCACCGTGCTGCCGTCGAGCGCGTGCGCGTCGATCTGCCGGTCGATGCGGGCGACGAGCGAGTCCGTCACCGTCGCCTCGTCCGAGCGCGCGGTCGTTTCGCGCGGTGCGACGCCGATCGGACGGTAGAAGCGCACGACCGGGTTGAGCGACGGATTGGCGATGCGCTGGTCCAGCAGCTCGGCGAGCAACCAGCCGGCCTGGTCGAAGTCGAGCCGGATCGACGAGAGCGAGGGCCGCAGGTTGTTGCAGAGCCGCTCGTCGTCGTCCACGCCGATTACGGCGAGGTCGCCGGGGATGGATACGCCGGCGCGGGCACAGGCTGGATACAGCTCCTCGGCGAGCGCGTCGTTGGCGAGCATCATCCCGCAGGGCCGCGGCAGCGCGGCGACGAAGCGCCCGAAGGCGGCGCGGATCCTGGCGGTCGGCTGGCGCGCGGCGGGGAACTCGAAGTGCCGGACGCCATCCCCTGCCGGACCGAGCGCGGCGCGGAAGGCGTCGAGCCGCGCACGCGACCACGCCCACTCCCGGGTGTAGCCGACGAAAGCGTAGCCGGTGCAGCCGAGGACCGAAAGCCGCTTTGCCGCGAGCGTTCCCACGGCCACGGGGTCGTGGTTGACGCGGAAGGTGCGCCCGCCGAGCAGCCGATCGTCGAAGTCGAGGAACACCGTCGGCGTGCCGCCGAGCGCCTCGGGAGTGAAGACGCGGCGCGACGCGTCCATGTCGACGAGGCAGCCGAGCGGTCTCCAGCCCGACACGGCGGCGCGCGCGGCCGCGGCGGTTCTGGGCGCCTCGATGGTGACGACCCTCCAGCGCCTCGCCCGCGCGAAGCGGTAGATGCCCTCGAGCTTCTCCTTCGTCGGCCATTCCCGCCGCTGCGGCGAGCGGAAGAAGAGCACGGTGCCTGACGATTTCCTGGTCTTCATGCGCGTGAGTATACCACAATGCTTCCGTTTGCGCAAGGTGGCGAATTGAGAATTTTGCGCAAACGGATAGTATGCGCGCGCGATATATGCTATAATTCGGCTCAAACCCAGAACACAGGAGGACTGTCGATGAAATTCGCATTTCGATTCCACGCCGCCGAGGTCGCGCTCGCCGCCGCGCTCGCCGTCGCCGGGCTCTCGGCACGGGCAGAGGACATCACCGCGTCGGTGCGTTCGGCCGGCAAGGCGACGATCACGGTGGCGAGAGGCCGGGCGACGAAGTCGCTTGCGAGTGCGTTCGACGGCAAAAACGGATGGGCTAACCCGTACTGCCTCCTGACGGCTTCGGATGAAGTCTTCACTCCGCCGAGCGAGGAAAATCCGATTATCGTCGACTATGTCATCGCCGACGATTTCCGTCCCGGCGAGGATATCATTGTCTCGCGTTTCGTCGTCTACGGCGTCAATGGTGGCAATAGTGGCATGGACACATCAGCGGCCAAATGGTATGAGATTTACGGCTCGAACGACGGCGAGACTTGGCACAAGCTCGTGGAGAACAGGCCGCTTGCCGAACACAGCAAGGAATACGGCAACAAGTTCCTCGCCCCGGCTGGATCGGGCGCGTACAACAACTTCATAGTTCCGTGGAAGAACCGCGCGAGCTACCGGCGCTACCGCTTCAAATTCACAGCCAACAACGGCTACACCGACACCGATCGCGGCCAGCTGTGCATTCAAGATATCCAGATTCATTCCGACATGATAATCTATGTCGCGCCAGACGGCAGCAACGATGCCGACGGTCTTTCTTGGGCGACCGCCACCACGCCCACGAACGCAGTGCGCCTCGCCAATGCTACTGATTATGCCGAGATCCACTGCAAGGCCGGCCGCTACATGCTGCCGGCGTCGTGCGTGTACACGAAGCGCATCATCCTGATTGGCGGCTTTGCCGGCGACTCCTCCAACCCGCGAGCGATGGATCCAACTGGGGCGAGGTCGATCTACGACGGCGGCGGGGCGGTGGAATACGGCTTTCTGGACAACACCACTGCAGGCAACTATCTTTACGGCCAGTTCGATCATGTAGAGAATATGGAGTTCTGCAATATGACGGCCGCAGGGCTTTACCTGAACGGATCGCAAGGCATAGAGTGCCGCAACTGCCGTTTCGTCGCCAACCGGAAGACAACTGGTGCGCGAGGCGTATATCTCAGCGGACAGCAGCTAAGCAATACTTCCAATAGCCGCCATCTGTTCTACGACTGCGACGTTTCCGGCAACGGTGTTATTTCCGGAAGCGCAGTGCTGAGCAGCGATCTCTGTGGCAGCGGCATATACGACAAATATGGACGCCTCTATGTTGAGGACTGCACCTTTGTTTCAAATGGCGTGCCCAGTGACGTCGAGGCGTGGACAGGCACAAGGTCTTACTGCATCCAGGGTAGTGCTATATATTGTGGCTCTTCGACGTTCAATTCGACAAGTTGCTCTTTTCTGCGCAACCGAGGATTCGGCGGTCTGAACGGCAATGGTAACTACACCGGCGGCGGTTGCGTGAACATAGTCGATGCCGCCGGCATTCGGCAAGTCGCGACGATCCGTAATTGCGCGTTCGTTGGCAACGAGGACATATACATCACGCGCGGCGTCGGCTCGACCTATGGCGGGTTCGTGCTTTCGTGCGATGCGTCGTACACGAGCCGGGTGGAGAACTGCACCTTCGCCTACAACACCTCGGACGGCACCACCGCCTCGGCAGGCATGACAGTAGTCAAGGGCGTGGCGGTGGTTTCCAACTCCGTCTTCTACGGCAACCGCGTCGGCATCTCGGCGACCGTCGGCGCCGACGTCGGCGTGCAGGCGAACGGAAAGCTCGTCGCCGGCTACACGCTCTTCTCGTCGTCGGCGTCCGTCACCGCGACTTCGGCGGCGAACCTCGATCTCGGCGACGGCGTGATCTACGGCGATCCGCTGTTCGTGTCGTCCGCCGATGACTTCGCCGACTGCCTCGCAACTTCCGGCAGGCTCCACTTCGATCCGGCGAAGTGGGCGGACTCGCTGGCGCTCGACGTCCATCTCACGACCCCGGCAGGCTACCGCAAGAACGGCAGCGACGTGTGGTACACCGACGCGCTCATCGCCTCGCCGGCGATCGACGCCGGCGACCCGGCGGCGGACTTCTCGGGCGAGCCGACGCCGAACGGCGGACGGGTCAACCAGGGCGCCTACGGCAACACCGCCGAGGCGTCGAAGACCCCGGCCGCCGCGACGTTCAAGATTCTGCCCGTTCCGGTGCAGTTCTTCGACGGCGTCAACCCCTGCGAGCCGGTGCCGATGCTGGCGGACAAGGAGAGCGGCGCCGCGCTCGACCCGTCCGACTTCGAGTTTTCCTACGTCGACAACGCCGCCTACGGCACAGCGGTGCTGACCGCGACCGGCAGGTCCGGCACTTCGTGCGCGGGGGAGTCCGCCTCGGCCTCCTTCAAGATTGCCGCGCGCTTCCGCGTCACCGCGCTTTCGCTCGAGACCGAGGGCGACGGCCTTAGCTGGGCGAGCCCGATGTCGCTCACCAACGCCATCGCAGCGGCGGCGCGCAAGGAGGACGAGATTCTCGTTAAGGCGGGGACGTATGCGGTGGCCGCCACGATCTCCGTGCCGAACCCGGTGACCATCCGCGGCGGCTATGCCGGCACGGCGGGCGACGCCATGGCGGCGGAGCCGGAGACGGTGCTCGACGGCGGCGGCACGCTGGCCGACACCATCATGTCCGTAACCGCCGCGACCGAGTCCACCGACGTCACCACGATCGAGAACTTCGCCTTTGCGCGCAGCCTGAGGCGTGGCTTCTCGAAGAGCGGCATCGCCTCGCTTCGCCTGCTGAACTGCCGCTTCGACTCCAACAGCATGAACGCCACCGCGGATTGGAACGGCATCGGCGCGTATCTCGCCGGCACGGTTGGATTCACCGAGGTGACGCTGTCGAACTGCGTCGTCAGGGCCAACCAGGACGTGGCGAGCGGGTGGAAGAGCGTCTACGGGCACGGCGTCTATGCCGCCAACCTCGCTGCGCTGAAGCTGATCGACACCACGTTCGTCTCCAACGGCATCGCGCCTTCGAGCTCATATAGCACCGCCCCAGCCTTCGCCTACAACGTGCGCGGGTTCGCGCTCTATGCTTCCGCCGCGCCGGTAGTCGCACAAGGATGCGACTTCCGCCTCAACCGCGGCTACTCGCGCTACCCGGACGGCACGCGCTACGCCCACGGCGGCATCGTCTGGGTCGAGGGCAACTCGTCCGGCACCGCCTTCGACCACTGCCTCTTCGCGGGCAACATCACCTGCAACGGCGGCGGCGACGGCCCCGGCAATGTGGACGGGACGCTACTTCTCAACCTCGGCTCGACCTCGCAGAGCGCGTCCATAAACCACTGCACCTTCTTCGGCAACATCGCCGACACGGTGGGCGGAACTGCCGGCGTGCTCTTCCAACGCGGCACGTTCACCCTGGAGAACAGCATCTTCGCCGGCAATGTCGTCGGCTCCTATGCGCTCAACGGCGCCGATCTCCACCTCGCGGCCGGTGCGCTTTCGGTAGCCCACTGCCTCTTCGGCGGCGAGGGCGTGCGCTGGGTGTCGGCGGCGGCGGGGGCGACGATCACCATGCCCGGCGAAACTGGAAACGTCATCTACGGCGATCCGCGCACGGTCACCCCGATCGAGAACATCCTCTCGTCGATCGCCGGCTCGGGCGAGAAGTCGTTCCCATCCACGCCGTCGCCGCTCTACTTCGGACTTTCCGCGGCGAATCTCGCGACGGTCCTCGCCTTCGACGCGCACCTCCTCTCCGGATCCGGCTACCGCAAGAACGGCTCGGCGGAGTGGTTCACCGACACCACCCACGTCTCGGCGGCGATCGACGCGGCCGACTACGACGCGCCCTACGGCCTCGAGCCCGATCCGAACGGCAGCCGCGCCAACATCGGCCGCTACGGCAACACGCCCGAGGCGTCGAAGTCGGCCACCGGCTCGCCGGAGATCTCGGCGCAGGTCGACATAACCTACCCCGACGGCTATTCGCAGCCGCAGGTCGCCTTCAGTCTCGGCGGCAACGGTGTGTTCAGCGCCACGGTGATGGTGGGCGTCTACACCAACGGCAACGTCCTCGTCGACACGCACACGTTCTACGGCGCGACGCTCGGTGACAGGATCGAGTACATGCCGCCCATGTACCTGCCGACCGGAACCGAGATGTCGGTGAAGATCGTGGCGGTCGCCGCCGGCGGCTCGTCCCATCGAAGCGTGGATGCGACGGTGACGGCGTCGATGCCGCCATGGCACGGCAAGGGCGGACCGGCGAACGTGATCCACGTGCGCTCCGGCGCAACCGGCCTCGCCACCGGCGAGAACTGGACCGACGCGTACCCCGACTTCCACACCGCGCTGAAGGCGGTCACGGCCGAGAAGAACGAGATCTGGTTCGCGGGCACGAACGTCTGCGTCGACCCCTACTCCACCATCGCGCTGCCTGCGGCGACCGCGGTGCGCGGCGGCTTCGCCGGCGTCGAGAACTCGGCCGCCGAGCGCACGGCGGGGATGAAGTCGGTCGTGGACGGGCGCACCACGGTGAACACGATGGACGTCTCGTCCGACTATCCGCTGTCCGTGGAGCGCATCACGTTCCGCAGCTCTCGCGGACCCGGCGTCTCCAAGACAGGTTCCGGCAACCTCTCGCTCGCCGACTGCGAAATCGAGGGCTGCGGCTTCAGGCTCACCGGCGGCGTCTACGGCTACGGGCTCGCGGTCGAGGGTGCCGCCGGCGTCACGCTCGTCACGGCGACGAACTGCGTCTTCGCCGGCAACGGCCTGCCGCCGGCGTCGATGGGGTACGGCAGCAGGAACTCGGCCGGCTACGGCTTCGGCGCGGCGCTGCGCAACCTGGCGCGGGCGACGCTTGACGACTGCCTCTTCGTCACCAACGGCATTCCCTTCAGCAACCAGGCCAACAACACCGACGGATACCAGAACGCGGCCGGCTCGGCGATCTACGCCTCCAGCGCGCCGCTCACGGTCCGCCGCTGCCGGTTCGTCTGCAACCGCGCCTGGAGCTCCACCTCCAGCGGCGGCACGGTACGCATCGCCACGACCACGGGCGCGAGTGCCTTCACCAACTGCCTCTGGCTCGCCAACCAGAACTCGGTGCAGGGGCCCGGCCGGGACAACAACGGCGGCGGCGGCGAAATCTACTTCGCGCCCGGTTCGGCCTCGGCGTCGTGCGAAATCGTCAACTGCACCTTCGCCGCCAACCTCGAGGACATTTGGTCGAACGGCGGCGCAGGGCTAAACGTCCGCTCCGGCGAAATGCGGGTCCTCAACTCCATCTTCTACGGCAACCTGATGCCGCGGCGGCAGTCCGGCACCGGCATGGACGTCTACGTGGCGTCCGGCGCGGGGGCGCGCGTGTCCTACAGCTTCTTCTCCGAGGACAGCACCAACGCGCTCCACGCGGCCGACGGCGGCGTGCTGGCGCGCGGCGCGGGGCTTCTTTTCGGCAACCCCGGGTTCGCGTCGCCGGTGGAGGACGTGCGCTACATGTACGGCTACGGAACCACCTCGGTGGCGTTCCCGCCAGCGGCGCTCGGCAAGCTGCTCGGCCTCAACGTGCATCTCCGCGGCCGCGCGGGATACGTGGATGAAACGCGCAACGTCCGCGTCTGCGCCAGCGGCGTCCAGTCGCGGGCGATCGACGCGGGCGACCCGGCTTCGGACTTCTCGCGCGAGAAGTCGAGGTCTTGGGGATACCACGGACGCCGCGTCAACCTCGGCTTCTACGGCAACACGCCCTACGCCACCGCGACGCCGTACCAGGGAATGGTCATCTATGTCGGGCCAGGCGGGGCCAGGGTGGAGCGTCCGGCGCCGCCGGACACGTTGCCGACCGAGACGATCAGCGGCGGTTCGAGCGGGGAGCCGCTGCCGCTCGAGGACATAATCGTCTGCGACCAGGCCGACCAGGCGATCAAGATCTACCGCGGCACAGAGGTGGTCTGGCGCTGGGCCGGCGCGGAGGACACGACGATCCCGAGCGGTGACCGCTCTGGGTTCAGCGGCAACGTCGCCGAGTGCAAAATCGTGAAGAACGGCACCGCGGTGGCGATGACGGCCAACGGCGGGCGCTGGGCGGTGGTCGGCCTTGCGGAGACGAATGTGCTCGCCTGGGGCAAGAGCTCCGGCTGGCCGCACTCGATCGAGCTGCTGCCGAACGACATCGTGGTGGTGGCGGCGACCGACACCTCCAACCCGGCGAACAAGGGCGTCTACCTCTACGATGTCTCGGGCTCGCGGGCGACGTCGCCGAACTCGCAGAACCGCACCCAGTTCGCGATGGACAACCCGCACGGGCTGTACTGGGACGTGACGCTGGAGCGGCTCTTCGTCTCCGACACCCAGGGCCTGCACATGTGCCGCGTCGGATACGACGGGACGACGTTCTCGCTCGACATTGAGCGCACGTGGCTGATCGCTCCGCTGGGGCTTACCTACGCGCACGACCTCATGCCGGTGCCGGGCTCGCGCCTCCTCGCGATGACGACCTACGAGCAGATCGTGTTCTTCGACATCGACGCCCTCGACTGGCGCGAGGACCTTACCATCTGGCGGATGGACGCGAAGTGCTTCGACCCGCACCGCGACGGCGTGCACTTCCTCGTGACGGTGCCGAAGGCCGACTTCAGCCCGGCATGGTGCACCGACACGATCGAGACTTATTCCGCCGACGAGAGCTTCCGCCAATACCTCGTCATCCCCGGCTCCAAGCTCTACAAGGCCCGCTGGGCAAAATAGGTGCGGCCGCACGATGCGCCGATTTGTGATATAATACGCATTTATATCTGAAGAAAGGGGTATATGAAGCAGATTGGAGTTGGCATACTCGGTTTCGGGACCGTCGGCGCGGGAGTCGCCGGCGGGCTCTTGGCGCATCGTGAAGTGATGGCGCGGCGGCTGGGGGTGGATATCGTCCTTAGAAAAGTGGCCGACCTCGACATCACCACCGACCGCGGCGTCGCAGTCCCGGCGGACGTCCTCACCACCGACGCGGAGTCGGTCGTCGCCGACCCGTCGGTCGACATCGTGGTCGAGACCATCGGCGGCACCGGCATCGCGAAGAAGCTCGTTCTCGCCGCGCTGGCCGCGAAGAAGTGCGTGGTGACGGCGAACAAGAAGCTGCTTGCCGAGTTCGGGCGCGAGATCTTCGACGCGGCGGAGAAGTCCGGGGTCGACATCTACTTCGGCGCCTCCGTCGGCGGCGGCATCCCGATCATCCGCGTCCTGCGCGAGGGGCTCTCGGGCAACGAGATCGAGTCCATTTACGGCATCCTCAACGGCACCTGCAACTACATCCTCACCCGGATGGAGCGCGAGGGGCTGCCGTTCGACGAGGTGCTGAAGGACGCGCAGCGCCTCGGCTACGCGGAGGCGAACCCGTCCCTCGACATCGACGGCTTCGACACCGCCCACAAGGCCTGCATCCTCTCCGCGCTCGCCTACGGCTTCCAGCCGCAGTTCGACCAGGTGCAGGTCGAGGGCATCCGCGGCCTCTCCGGCATGGACGTGAAGTTCGCCGCCGACCTCGGCTACCGCATCAAGCTGCTGGCGGTGGTGGCGAAGGAGGGCGACGAGGTGGAGGTCGGGGTGCACCCGACGCTCATCCCGCTCGATCACATGCTCGCGGGCGTGAACGACGCCTTCAACGCGGCGATGGTCAAGGGCGACCTCTCCGACCGCACGATGTACTACGGCCGCGGCGCCGGGCGCGAGCCGACCGCCTCGACGGTGATCGGCGACATCGGCGACATCGCGCGCAACCTCGCCCACGGCGAGACGCGCTACCAGCGCGCCGTGCCGACCTACGCCGAGGGCAGGGTGGCGCTGCGCGCGGCGGGCGACATCGCCTCGAAGTTCTACCTGCGCTTCATGCTGGAGGACCGTCCCGGCGTGATCGGCGCGGTCGCCGCGGCGCTCGGGCGGCACGGGGTGTCGATCTCGGCGCTTTCCCAGAAGGGCGCGCGCGAGGGCAAGGAACCGGTGCCGGTGGTGGCGATGACCCACCGCGCGAAGGCGTCCGCCCTGGACGCCGCGCTTGACGAGATCCGCGAGAGCGGCGTTGCCGGCGAGGAGCCGGTGAAGCTCAGGGTGCTGTGAGGTGGAAGCTATGGACACAAGCGCGGCAGAACGCCTCCAGGACATGGCCTCGCGCATCCGCGAGATGCGCGAGATAATCGGCTACTCCGTCGAGCAGATGGCGGAGAAGACCGAGGTCTCCGTCGACGAGTACAAGGCCGTCGAGTCGGGCGCGGTCGACCCGACCTTCAACTTCCTCCACCAGTGCGCGATCGCCTTCGGTATCGACATCAACGCGCTTCTGAAGGGCCACTCGGCGCACCTCTCCGGCTACGAGGTGACGCGCGCGGGGCAGGGCCCGCTCACCGCGCACGAGTCGCACATGGACATCCGCAACCAGGCGGCGATGTTCCAGAACCGGCTCGGCACGCCCTACTGGGTGACCTACAAGTACGACCCCGACCTCCTCGACAAGCCGATCTCCACCACGACCCACGCCGGACAGGAGTTCGACATCGTCCTCAAGGGCTCGATGAAGATCCGCGTCGGCGAGCACGTCGAGGAGCTCAACGAGGGCGACTCGATCTACTACCGGTCCTCGACGCCGCACGGGATGATGGCGACAGACCCGAACGGCGTCACCTTCCTCGCAATGGTGATGGCCGGCGAGGACGGCGACAGCCACCTCGGGCTCGAGACCGTGCGCCCGCGGCACTCCAAGGTGCCGCTCATTGTCGACCGCTTCGTCGAGACGGAGGAGAGCGAATCGGGCCACCTCGAGCACGTCAGGTTCAAAAACACCGAGCGCTTCAACTTCGCCTTCGACGTCATCGACGCGATTGCGGCGAAGTACCCGGACAAGCTCGCGATGCTGCACGTGAGCGACCACTTCACCGAGCGCCGCTTCACCTTCCGCGAGATCAGCGACATCTCCAACCAGATGGCGAACTACTTCAAGTCTCTCGGCATCGGCAAGGGCGACAAGGTGCTCTTCGTGCTGAAGCGCCACTGGCAGTACTGGCCCGCCGCGCTCGCGCTCCATAAGGTTGGGGCGATCGTGATCCCCGCCGTGAGCCAGCTGCTCGTCCACGACCTCACCTACCGCTTCAAGGCGGCGGACGTGAAGGCGTTCGTCTGCACGGCGGACGGGGACGTCGCGCACCAGGCGGAGCTCGCCGAGGCGGAGCTCGCGAAGGAGGATCCCTCGCGGAAGCCGCTTCTCAGGATGATCGTCAACGGCGACCGCGAGGGCTGGCGTAGCTTCGACCGGGAGTACGTGGGCTTCTCGCGCGTCTATGGCAGGAGCCCCGACTCGCCCGGCGGCAAGGACCCGATGCTCATGTTCTTCACCAGCGGCACGACCGGCTACCCGAAGATGGCGCTCCACAGCCACCTCTACGGCCTCGGCCACTTCGTGACCGCCAAGTACTGGCACCAGGTGGAGCGCGACGGCCTCCACTTCACCATCTCCGAGACCGGCTGGGCTAAGGCGAGCTGGGGCAAGTTCTACGGGCAGTGGATGTGCGAGGGGGCGCTCTTCGTCTACGACTTCTCGCGCTTCCACGCGGAGACGATCCTGCCGATGTTCGCGAAGTACGGCATCACCACCTTCTGCGCTCCGCCGACGATGTACCGCATGCTCATCAAGGAAGACATCTCGAAGTACGACTTCTCGTCCGTCCGCCACGCGACGACCGCGGGCGAGGCGCTGAACCCCGAGGTGTTCACCCAGTTTAAGCGTGCTACTGGGCTTTCCATCTACGAGGGCTTCGGCCAGACCGAGACCACCTGCGCGCTGGGCACGCTCTTCGGCGACGAGATCAAGCCGGGCGCGATGGGCAAGCCGATCCCAGACTACGGCATCGACCTCGTGGACGCCGAGGGACACTCCGTCCCCGCCGGCGAGCACGGCGAGATCGTCGTCAGGACGCCGCGCTCCGATCCGCATCCCGGCATCTTCATCGGCTACTACAAGGACGAGGAGAAGACGGCCGACGCGTGGCGCCACGGCTGCTACCACACCGGCGACGTGGCGTGGAAGGATGAGGACGGATACTACCACTACGTCGGCCGCGCCGACGACGTCATCAAGTCCTCCGGCTACCGCATCGGCCCGTTCGAGATCGAGAACGTGATCATGGAGCTGCCCTACGTCATCGAGTGCGGCGTCAGCGCCGCGCCCGACCCGGTGCGCGGCCAGGTGGTCAAGGCGACGATCAAGCTCGTGAAGGGCAAGGAGGGGACCGAGGAGCTCAAGAAGGAGATTCAGGACTACGTGAAGACCCACACCGCGCCGTACAAGTACCCGCGCATCGTGGTCTTCCGCGACGAACTCCCCAAGACCGTCTCCGGCAAGATCATGAGGAACATGCTGTGATGAAGTTCGACATCCTGCCCTCGTTCCTCGCCGCGGACCTCGGCCATCTCGCCGACGAGCTCCGGCGCGCGGAGGCGTCGGGCGCGGACGCCATCCACCTCGACATCATGGACCCGCACTTCGTGCCGAACATGTCCTTCGGTCCGTCGGTCGTCGACTTCTGCCGCAGGACCTGCCCGGGCTTCTACCGCAATGTCCACCTGATGATGTCCCGTCCCGACCTCTACCTCGAGAAGTTCGTCAAGGCCGGCGCCCAGACGGTCCAGCTCCACGTCGAGGCCGACTGCGACCTCCACCGCGAGCTCAGTCGCATCCGCGCGCTCGGCGCGAAGCCGGCGATTGTCCTCAATCCCGAGACGCCGGTGGAGATACTCCTTCCCTACCTGGATGAAGTGGACGAGGCGCTGGTGATGACCGTGCACCCCGGCTACGGCGGGCAGAAGTTCATCGCCGAGTGCTTGCCCAAGGTCGCGTGGCTGCGCGAGCGGCGCCCCAACCTGGACATCATGATCGATGGCGGCGGCAACGCGGAGACGATTCCGCTTGCCGCGAAGGCGGGCGCGAATCGGTTTGTCGCCGGCTCCTACCTCTTCGCGCAGGCGGACATGAAGGCGGCGGTCGACGATCTCCGGCGGCGGATCGCCGCGGCGGTCGGGCAGTAGCGGAAAGGGGACTGGACATGGGCAGGAGGATCCTTCTCGGCGTCACCGGTTCGATCGCGGCGTACAAGGCCGCGGAGCTGGTGCGCCTGTTCGTGAAGAACGGCGACGAGGTGCGCGTCGTGATGACGCCCGCCGCGACCAGGTTCGTCGCGCCGCTTACCTTCCAGACGCTTTCGAGGAACCCCGTCTACATAGAGGAGTTCGACCGTCCCGTCGAATGGCGGCCGGAGCACATCTCGCTCGCGGACTGCGACCTCGTGGTCGTCGCGCCGGCGAGCGCGAACACGCTGGCGAAGCTGCGCCACGGCATCGCGGACAACCTCCTCACTTCCACGCTCCTCGCGACGCGCGCGCCGGTCGCGGTGGCGCCGGCGATGAACGACGGCATGTGGGAGAGCCCGGTCACGCAGGAGAACATCTCCGCCCTCGGCGCGCGGGGCGTGAAGGTCCTCGTCCCCGGCACCGGAGAACTCGCCTGCGGCACGGTCGGCCTCGGCCGCATGGCCGAGCCGGCGGAGATCTTCGCCGCGCTCGCGGCGTCATGACCGACGCCCACTGCCACTGCCGGACGGGCGCGGACCGGCACTTTGTCTGCGAGCCGTTCGGCGGCGAGCCCGGCGAAGGCGACATGGCGTTCTTCGGCGTCCACCCGTGGGCGTTCCTGGACGGAACCGCCGCGGAAGACGGTTGGCTCGGGCGCCTCAGGGCGCGGCTCGTCGCCAACCCCGCCGCCGGCGTGGGCGAGATTGGGCTTGACCGGCTCAAGGTGCGGACGATTCCGGACGCGATGCGCGAGGCGTTTCGTGCGCAGCTCGCGCTCGCGGCGGAACTGCGCCGCCCGGTCGTCCTCCACGGCGCGAAGTGCTGGGGCGAGGTGGTGAAGGCGGCGGCGGAGTTTTCGCCCGCGATTCCCGCGTTCGTCTTCCACGGCTTTTCGCGGAGCGGCGGACTCCTGCCCGACATCTTCGCGCTCAACGGCTTCGTGTCCGTCGGCCCGGCGGTGCTCAACGACCACGCGGTCAACTACCGCGAGCTCGTGAAGTCGGTCCCCGCCGATCACCTGCTGGCCGAGACCGACCGCACCGCGCCGACGGAGACCGGGCTGGGCATCGGCGAGATTGTCGCGGCGGTCGCGCGCCTCCGCGGCGTCCCCGCCGACGTGCTTGCCGCGCAGCTCGACGCCAACGCGGCGCGGTTCGACGCCAACGCGGTGTAGCTCGACGCCAACGCTGTCAACGCAAACTCGGATCCGCTCGACATAAATATACCTCGCAAATATTGGCATAATTACGATAATACGCAAATACGCCTCGCCACTATCTGCCGCCTTCGCTTCTACCCCGCCGCTCTCTCGTCGCTTTTACCCCGTTGCTCCCATGGCGCTTCTACCCCGCCGCTCCCTTGGCCGCGCACGGCTCTTCTCCCCCGCCCTCGTCTCTTTCCCCGCCTCGTTTCCCGCCTCGGTCCCCGCCCCGTTTCCAGTCACTTTCCCCCGTCCATTTCATCAGCCTCCGCCACCACCTCGATTTCGTCCGCACCGTAATCTCACGCTC
>SFPL01000005.1 GCA_004551905.1 Lentisphaeraceae bacterium | reverse complement strand
GTGCGGCAGGGTCTCGTCGCGCAAAACCGCTTACAAATGTCCACGGCGGCTCGGCGCAGCCGAGACGACGGGGGTATTTGTAATCCGTGAACATTTCCTTAGTTGGTTGACAAATTCCGAGGGATTTGGTAGTATGCGCAACGTGACGAACGAAACTAACAATATTTTGAGTTGGGGGGCAAACATAACAGTTTTCCCGTCTGCTCGAAAACTACACAAGTTCGTCATCCAAAGTCCAATGTCCAAGGTCCAGCTGTCGCAGCTTGGACATTGGACGTTGGACATTGGACGTTGGACGTTCTTGGCTTAGAGAATCACTGAAATGAAAAGGAGTAGCGATATGAAGAAACTCGCATACGGTTTCGTTTTGGCCTTCGCGGCAATGGCCGCGGCAAATGTGTTTGCGGCGGGAGCACTGCCGAGCGGAGACACCAATCTGTCGATTCTGCCGATTCCCGACCAGCTATGCCGGGCCGGCGTTGAGCCGGAGCCGGGCTTCACGGTCACAAACAGGGAGACTGGCGTGTACTGGGTCTTTGCCGAGGGCGGCGTCGCGCCAGAAGGGTGCCCATTCGAGGCGTCGTACAGCTTTGACAACGGTGTCGGCACCGTGACCGCGACCGGCAAGGACGGCGGCGCCTACGAGGGCGAGATACTGACCAGGGAATATGCCTACACCGACGAGTTCCTGATCAACGGCGGGTTCGAGTCCGGCACCCTCGAGCCCGGCTGGACCGGGTCTGACTCGGCCAGGGCGTTTGTTATCGATGCCAAGAACGGCCACAAGCCAAACCAGACCACGACCTTCATCACCGGTATCTATTGCGGAATGCTCAAGCATACCTGTTCCATGCAGCAGGTCTTCACGTGCGAATCCCCGTGCCGCGCGACCCTTTCCTGGAAATGCAAGCACCGTTGCGACTGGGGCAACCCCACGGTGAACTACAAGGTGCTGCTTGACGACCAGGTCATCTATCCCGATGAGGCGGTCACGGGCAGCGATGTCCGATACAGAAGCGTCGAAGGCCTGGTTTTGTCCTCGGGAGAGCACACGCTGAAGTTCGATGGCTGGGCGAGTAGTGATACATCGCTCTTCCTGGACGATGTTTCGCTTCGGCTGACAACGCCGTTGGTGATTCTGCCGATTCCCGACCAGGCGTACAATTTCGGCGGCGTCTACCGTCCGGAGTTCACGGTGACGAATGTCTTGAGTGCGCAGTCCTGGCGGATCGGCGGGGACATCGACAGTGGGGACTTCGACGTTGTCTACAGCAACAACGACCGAGTCGGCGTCGCGACCGTCACGGTGACGGGAAAAGGGGCTTTGGAGGGCGAGGTGCTTACGGCGTCGTTCAACATCTTCGGTTGCCTCTTCGCAAAGCCTGTGGTTGACGTGGAAGGTGACGGCTTGAGCTGGGCGACCGCAATGTCTTGGACCAATGCGCTTGCGACCGCCGCCGCGGAGCCGTGCTTTGTCGAGATTTGGCTTAGTGGCGATGTAACGCTTTTCGCCAATCCAGATACACTCGCCTTCTCCAAGTCCATGGTAATCCGCGGCGGATTTGCCGGCACCGAGACCCACCCTGACGAGCGTGCCGCCGGCGCAATGTCGACCTTTGACGGCCAGGTCGCGAATGTGGTTATGACGATTAACAACACTGCGCCCGTCGTCCTCGATGGCCTTCGCATATTCAACGGCCAGCGCGGCATCGTGAAGACTGGCGCCGGCGACCTCTCGATCCTCAATTGCGAGATCGTCGGCAACCATACGTCGGCCAACGGCCAAAACGGAATCGGGCTTTCGCTTACGGGAACTGCCGATGCCAAGCTTGTGGTCTCCAACTGCGTCGTTTCCGGCAACTACGGCACTGCCGCGAATATCGGCAATGGCCAGGGCCTCTATGTCGCGACCTTCGGCTCCGTCGTCATCGAGGACACGACCTTCCTCACCAACGGTATCGCATGGACCGGCAAGGACTTCTGGAACGAGGGGCGCGAGGGACAGGCTGGCGCGGCCTTGTACATCAACAATGCTGCGACAACCGTGAAAGGCTGCACGTTCCGCGGCAACCGCGGCAGCGGCTACGACAACCGCGGCGGCATTGTGCGCGTCGCCGGGACGAGTGGCGGGACGCTCTTCGACCACTGCGTCTTCGCCGGCAACGAAGAAGACTACCACTGGTCCCCAGGAAGGCCTTCCGGCGGAAAGAACGGCGGGCAGATCGCAATCAACATGTCCGCAGAGACCGACCGCGTCACCATCAGCAACTGCACGATCGCCGGCAACTTCTCGGACAACACGGTGTCCGCCGCCGGCGTCACCGTCACGAAGGGCACGGCCGTGATCAAGAACTCGATTATCGCCAACAACATCGTCCACCCCACCAACACCGGTGGCGCGGATCTTGCCCTGGTTGACCCGACGGCACATGCGGAGGTCTCCTACTCGGTGCTGTCGGCGGATAGTCCGTCGTCATACATCTCGGTGAACGTCGACAATCTTTCGTTCGGCGCCGGCATGCGATTCGGCGACCCCGCGCTCGTCTCCTCGGCAAGCGACATCGGAGGTCTCCTTGTTTTCATCAACGAGAGCTTCAAGATCCGCCGGTTCGACAAGGAGAAACTCGGCGAGGTGCTGGGCATCGATGTCCACGCGCTTTCGCCGAGTGGATATTTTACGAACGACGGAGCCGAACACGTTTCCAGTGAGGTTCTTTCCCCCGCCATCGACGCGGGCGATCCGCGCGATCCGGTCGGTAGCGAACCCTCGTTCAACGGCGGGATTGTTAACGCGGGAGCATACGGCGGCACGGCGCAGGCGTCGAAGACTGTGGCAAGTAAGCCAGCTGTTGTTGATGGTACAGTGACAATCACCTTTGATGGGCAATATTCACGGCCAACAGTTCATTTCACTGTCGGCGGTGAAGGGATGTTTTTCGCGACGGCGGAGGTGTTTGTTTCGACGGACGGCAATAACTGGTTGTCAAAGAATATACTCTATGGACTTAAAAACGGAGTCTCTGTTGACTGCCTGATTGACGGTTATTACGCGCCAGGGTCATCAATCTGGGTGAAAGTTGTTTTTTCCGCCAGCGGCGAAACTGCCGATGCGACGAGTTCGGAGACTTCTGTTACGAAGGATTTTCCGCCGTGGTGGGGTGGTAAAGGTGGACCTGCGAACGTCATCCATGTGCGTCCCGGCGCATTCGGCTCTGGGAGCGGCGAGAACTGGTCGGACGCCGTGCCGAACCTGAGGTCTGCGTTATCGCGCGTGAGCGCGTCGAAGAATGAGATCTGGATTGCCGGCGACGTCGCGCTCAACGCCAACCCCGCGACCTACACCTTTGCCGCTGCGACCGTGATCCGCGGCGGATTTACCGGTGCCGAGACCCTCCCCGGCGAGCGTATCGCCGGCGCGAAGTCGACACTCGACGGGCAGGTCGCCTGTACGGTCCTGCCGTTTTCCAATGCGGCGGGGGCGCCCGTCGTCCTCGATGGCCTCAGGATATTCAACGGTGTGCGCGGCATCGTCAAGACTGGCGCCGGCGACCTCTCGATCCTCAATTGCGAGATCGTCGGCAACCATACATCATCTGCCAGCCAAAACGGAATCGGGCTTTCGCTTACGGGAACTGCCGATGCCAAGCTTGTGGTCTCCAACAGCGTGATCTCCGGCAACTATGGCACTGCCACCGCTATCGGCAATGGCCAGGGCCTCTATGTCGCGACTTTCGGCTCCGTCGTCATCGAGGACACGACCTTCCTCACCAATGGTATCGCATGGACCGGCAAGGACTTCTGGAACGAGGGGCGCGACGGACAGGCTGGCGCGGCCTTGTACATCAACAATGCTGCGACGACCGTGAAAGGTTGCACGTTCCGCGGCAACCGCGGCAGCGGCTACAACAACCGCGGCGGCATTGTGCGCGTCGCCGGGACGAGTGGCGGGACGCTCTTCGACCACTGCGTCTTCGCCGGCAACGAAGAAGACTTCCACTGGTTCAACAACAAAGCTCCCTCTGGCGGGAACAATGGCGGGCAGATCGCCATCAACTTGGCCGCAGAAACCGACCGCGTCACCATCAGCAACTGCACGATCGCCTGCAACTTCTCGGACAACACGGTGTCCGCCGCCGGCGTCACCGTCACGAAGGGCACCGCCGTGATCAAGAACTCGATTATCGCCAACAACTTCGTCCATCCTACCAACACCGGTGGCGCGGATCTTGCCCTGGTTGACCCGACGGCACATGCAGAGGTCTCCTATTCGGTGCTGTCGGCGGATAGTCCGTCGTCATACACCTCGGTGAACGTCGACAATCTTTCGTTCGGCGACGGCATTCGATTCGGCGACCCCGCGCTCGTCTCCTCGGCAAGCGACATCGGAGGTCTCCTTGTTTTCATCAACGCGGGCTACAAGATCCGCCAGTTCGACAAGGAGAAACTCGGCGAGGTGCTGGGCATCGACGTCCACGCGCTTTCGCCGAGTGGATATTTTACGAACGACGGATCCGAACACGATTCCAGTGAGGTTCTTTCCCCCGCCATCGACGCGGGCGATCCGCTCGATCCGGTCGGTAGCGAACCCTCGCCCAACGGCAAGATTGTTAACGCCGGCGCCTACGGCGGCACGGCGCAGGCGTCGAAGTCTGTGGCAGCTAAGCCAGCAGTTGATGGTACAGTGACAATCACCTTTGATGAGCAATATTCACGGCCAACAGTTCATTTCACTGTCGGCGGTGAAGGGAAGTTTTTCGCGACGGCGGAGGTGTATGTTTCGACGGACGGCAATAGCTGGTCGTTAAAGGATATGCTTTATGGACTTGAAAACGGCGTCTCTGTTGACTGCCTGATTGACGATTATTACGCGCCAGGGTCAATCTGGGCGAAAGTTGTTCTTTCCGCCAGCGGCAATCGTGCCGAAGCGACGAGTTCGGAGACTTCTGTTACGAAGGATCTTCCGCCGTGGTGGGGTAAAGGGGGACCTGCGAACGTCATCCATGTGCGTCCCGGCGCAATCGGCTCTGGGAGCGGCGAGAACTGGTCGGACGCCGTGCCGAACCTGAGGTCTGCGTTCTCGCTCGTGAGCAAGTCGAAGAATGAGATCTGGATTGCCGGAACGAACGTGCTCGCGGCCGGATCGGTCACGCTTAACGCCTCCAATCCCCTCGTTGTAAAAGGAGGCTTCTACGGTTGGGAGAGCTCGGCGGACGAGCGAGAACCTACTTTCCGCTCAGTCATCGACGGCGGTGACAAGACCGACTGCCTGACCATCGCCAACTCGGCGGCGGTGGAAATAGAGCGCATCTACTTTACGCGGTCGCTCGACTGCGGACTCATCAAGACCGGCGCCGGCAATATGCTTGTCTCAGATTGCCACTTCTTCACGAATGGTACGGGGCGGGCGACAAGTGGCACCGGCAAGGGGGCGCGTGTTTCGGGTACGGCGGCGACGACGGTCGTCACGTTTACGAATTGCGTCTTTCGCGGCAATCGAGCCAAGATAGGCGGTGACGGCGGATGCTCGGCGTCCGGCGCCGGTGTTAACGCCTCGAAGCTCAAGTGCCTCCGTCTCGAAGGCTGCACATTCATCCACAATGGCATTCACCTTCGCGCGCCGGGCGGCGGAAGCTCATACGAGCCGTCCTCCGGCGGCTCCTACGGTAGCGCTGTCTATTCGACAGTTCCTGTTTCTGCAGTCGGCTGCCGGTTCGCGGCGAACTTCGGCAACGTGCGCAACGACAGTGGGGACACTAAGGACGATGGTTCCGGCGGTGTGGTGAGACTTCACGCCGGCGCCGAAGGCTCTGCTTTCACCAACTGCGCGTGGGTCGCGAACGGTGATCAGATCGTCTGGGAGGGCCATGGAAAGGGAGGGAAGAATATCGCCGGCGCGCTGACGGTGCAGTTCGGCAGCAAGGAGGGGACTGTAGATGTCAACAACTGCACCTTCGCCTACAACCTTACCGACGGCTACGAGGTGACGGCCGGGCTTAACCTCGTTCTCGGCACGGCGAACGTGCGCAACTCAATCTTCTTCGGAAACATCATCGGTGGAACGTCGAAGACACGCGGACGGGATATCTCGCTGCGCGGCGAGAGTGTTCTTAATGTCGCCTACACGCTCTTCGGTGAAGAAGGTACTAACTCCATAACTTGTGCCGCGACAGCGACCACCAACTTCCTGGACGGCGTTGTCTTTGGCGATCCGCTCTTTGTGACGCCGAACTCCGACCTCGCGGCGCTCGTCCAGGAGAGCAAGACAGTCTCCGCAACCGGCGCCAAGCTCATCTTCTGGGACTGGGAGGACGCGACGGCCGAGGCGACCTACGCGGCACTCGAAAACGTCAATGTCCACCTGCGCGGCGGACTCGGCTACATCGACGAGCGGACCGGAGCGCTGGAGAAGGCGTATGCGCGCGGAGCGAAGTCACTGGGAATCGACAAGGGCGACCCGAAGAGCGACTACCGGGGCGAGCCTGCCGGCTACAACGGCCGCTGCGTCAACATGGGCGCGTACGGCAATACGCCGTGGGCGACGATGACCCAGCCCTCCGGATCGGTGTACTACCTGCGGTAGCGCGGCAGTTTGGGCACGAAATCAGGCTTGCGGCATTTCAACTGCGACGCTCAGGTTAGATCTCGGCGAGGATGCGGGCGCGGGCGGCGGCGTACTCCGTTTCGCTGACGAGGCCCTGGGCGAGCAGTCGCTTCAGGGCCTTGAGCCGCCGTGCCGGCGTGGTCGGCCGCGTCGCGGCGGTTTGCGAATATCCCCCGACCGAAGGTCGTCCGCAACGCGGATGCTCTGGCAGGGGTGCAGTTTGCGCGACGGGCGCCGCAGGCGCGCCGATGGCGGGGATGGCATCGACCGCGCGGCGGAGCGCGTCCTCGTTCTCGTGGTAGTAGTGGCGGGTCATCGCCGTCGAGGTGTGGCCTACGATGGCTTGCACCGCCGCGAGCGGCACGCCGGCGTTGGCGGAGAGCGAGACGAAGGTGTGGCGGAGGCTGTGGAAGGAGGCGACGACGCTGCGGCGGCTGCGTCCCGCCATGCGCACGCTCATGGCGATGTTCGCGCGCCTGAAGATGCGCCGCAGGCGGTCGTCGAGCTCCCAGTTGCGGTTGAGGTAGAGTTCGGCGACGGCGGGATTGACGTAGTTCTGTCCGTGGCGGCTTGCGTCGGCGGCGAGAGCCTTGAGCTCGGCGAGGAGCCGGGGGTGGATGGGGATCGTCACCGGGCGCCCGTGCGCGTGGCGCCGGGTCTTCTCCGGTACGACCTGGATGGTCTGCCGGGCGAGGTCGATGTTCGCCCAGGCGAGGCGGCAGCAGTCGCCGAGGCGGAGTCCGGTGTAGAGCCCGGTGGCGAAGAGGAGCCGCCACTCCGGCCCGGCCTCCGCGGCGGCGGCGTGGAGGCGCTCCAGCTCGTCGAGCGAGAGCTCGCGACGGCTGACGGAGTCCTCGGCGCGCAGGCGGACGGCTGCCCAGGGGTCGAAGGCGGCGTCGGGTCCGGCGAGCAGGCGGAACATCTCGCGCAGGGTGCAGACATGGTTGTTGTAGGTGGTGGCGGAGTGGCGGCAGCGGAGTTCGGCGAGGTATTCGGCGACGGCCTCCTCGGTGACTTCGGAGAGGCATCCGGCCTCGAGGTGGTTCGCCTCCATCCAGCGCGCGAAGCGCATCCAGGTGGAGCGCTTGGATTTCATGGTGGCGCGGGCGACGTCGCGGCGGTTCGGCGACATTTCGTAGCGGTGCCAGGCTTCGGCGAGGGGAAGTCGGTTGCGGCCGAGTCCGAGCGGGCGGAGGAGGCGTTCCAGGAACCGCTCGGCCTGGGCGCGGTCGGGGGTTCCGGCTGAGCGGCTGATGCGCCGTCCGTTGATGCCTATGCGGACGGTCCAGAGTCCGTTCCGCTCCTGTTGCAGGTTGCCTGTTCCCTTGGGTCTTGCCATGCTTGATTTCCTTTCGGTTGGGTGCTGGTTTTACGGGCAGTGTATTTTAGCAGGGAGCGCAACCGGCGGCGAGGCGGAGTGACGCGGAGTGAAAAATTTGGTATAATGCTCACTCCATGAAAGAGGGACTGTATTCCAGGTTCATGTTCTACTTTACGCTGGCGATGATCGCGGTGATCGTCGTGGGCGGGCTGATTCTCATCTTTCCGTCCTACAGCCGCGGCCGCGAGCTGCGCCGCCAGGAGCTCCAGCTGCGCGCCCAGATCGCCGAGAAGAAGCGCGAGATCGCGCAGCTCGCCGAGTACCAGCGGCGGTTCAAGGCCGATCCCGACTTCGTGGAGTCGATCGCCCGCCAGAACCGCCGCGTCTTCCCCGGCGAGATTGTGTTCATCTTCGAGGAGTGATGGCGAACTTCCTGAGAATGCTGCTGGGCCTTTGCCTGCTGCCGCTGTGCTGGGCGGTCGGCCGCTCGTTCGTCGACGCGGTCTCCGCCGTAGGCACGGGCGAGGGCATGAGCGTAGAGGCGGTCTCGCTGCTCTCGGGCATCGCCGCGTTCATCCTCTGCTGGACCGCGCTCTCGCACCCGGTCCGCGCCTACGTGCTCGGCCACGAGCTCACCCACGCGCTCTGGGGGCTCCTGTTCGGTGCGCGGCCGAGCGACATCAGGGTGAGCGAAACCGGCGGCAGCGTGAGGCTCACCAAGTCCAACGTCGTCATCACCCTCGCGCCGTACTTCTTTCCCTTCTACACCTTCCTCGTCATCGTCGCCGCGCTCGTCACCTACGCCTTCCTGCGCCCGCTCCCCTGCCTGCCGCTCTGGATGTTCCTCATCGGCTTCACCTGGGCGTTCCACGCGCTCTTCACCCTCGAGACGCTCTGCGAGCGCCAGCCGGACGTGAAGCTCTACGGCCGCCTCTTCTCCTGGAGCGTCATCTTCCTCGTCAACGTCGCGCTCGTCCTCGTCTGGCTCGCCTGCACCACCAAGCTCACCTTCGGCGAGCTGGGCGGCATCTGCCTCTCCCGTGCGATCTCGGCCTACGTCGGCGTAGGACTCGCCTTCTGGCGCCTGCTCGCCTGGATTTACGAAAAACCGAAAGGAACCTGAAATGACAGCACTTGCGCTTCTGGCCGCCGCCGCGGCCGCGTCCGCCACCCCGGCGTGGGAAGATCCGGCCGTCAACTCCGAGAACCGCCTCCCCGCGCGCACCTACTCGATGCCGCTCGCGGACGAAAGCGCCGCGCTTTCCGGCGAAATCGACCCCGCCACTCCGTTCCGGAAGTCGCTCAACGGAATCTGGAAGATCTCCTGGGCCGGCGACCCCGCGATGCGCGTGAAGGGGTTCTGGCGGGCGGACTTCGATGACGCGAACTGGCTGACGGTCGACGTGCCGAGCTGCCTGGAGACGCGCGGCTTCGGCGCGCCCGGCTACGTGAACGTGAAGTATCCGCACGCATGGGACCCGAAGCGCGACATCAAGAGCCCCTCGATCCGCGACCGCGACACCGACCGGCCGAACTACAACCCCGTCGCGAGCTACCGCACCCGTTTCACCGTGCCGGCGGAGTGGCAGGGCAGGGAGGTGATCCTCCGCTTCGACGGCGTCTACTCCGCCTACACCGTCTGGGTCAACGGGAAGAAGGCCGGCTACGCCGAGGACTCGAAGCTGCCGAGCGAGTTCGACATCACCGCGCTCGTCGACGCCGATCCTTCGAAGGAGAACGTGCTTGCGGTGGAGGTGTTCAAGTGGTCTGACGGCAGCTTCCTCGAGGACCAGGACATGTTCCGCTTCCACGGCATCTTCCGCGACGTCGCCCTCTGGTCGAAGCCTAAGGACGGCATCTGGGACTTCGCCGTCAGGACCAGGCTCGCCGATGGCTACAAGACGGCGACAATCTCTGTCGAGGGAATTGATGGCGAATGGTCTGCTGACCTCTATGACGCGGATGGAAAACTCGTAGCAAGCCTAACCTCCCAACCCAGCCACCTAACCGCCGAACTGTCCTCCCCTCGCCTCTGGTCGGCGGAGGATCCGTATCTCTACACGCTCGTGGTGAAGAAAGGCGGCGACATCCGCGCGAAGAAGGTCGGCTTCAAGGAGCAGAGGATAGTCGGCAACACGTTCCTGGTGAACGGCAGGCCCGTCAAGATCAAGGGCGTCAACCGCCACGAGTGCGATCCCGAGAACGGCCGCACCGTCTCGATGGAGGACATGGTCAGTGACATAACCCTCTTCAAGCTGTACAACATCAACGCGGTGCGCACCAGCCACTACCCCAACGACCACCGCTGGTACGACCTCTGCGACCGCTACGGCGTCTACGTGATCGCCGAGGCGAATGTGGAGGCGCACGAGCCGGGCTACGGCCAGGACGGCCTCGGTCTCTTCCCGGAGTGGAACCACGCGATCGTCGAGCGCAACGAGCGCAACGCCGTCTTCCACCGCAACCACGTCTCGGTGACCATCTGGTCGCTCGGCAACGAGACCGGCCACGGCGACTGCTTCCGCAACGCGGCCGCGGCAGTTCGCGCGGCGGATCCGACGCGTCCGATCCACTGGGAGCGCGGCAACGCCGACGTGGACATCGACTCGACGATGTATCCCTCGGTCGAATGGCTTGAGAAGCGCGGCAAGCTCGGCGACGCAAAGGCGGGCTCGGTCGAGAGCGAGTCCGGCGGGGAGGGCTACGCGATCTCCGGGCACACCGCCGGCAAGTGCATGCTGATGTGCGAGTACGCGCACGCGATGGGCAACGCCGTCGGCAACCTGCAGGAGTACTGGGACGTCATCTACGCCCATCCGTCGCTCGTCGGCGGGTGCATCTGGGACTGGGTGGACCAGGCGCTCTGGAAGTACACCGACCGCGTCGATCCGAAGACCGGCCGCCGCGAGCGCTTCTTCGCC
Organism: Lentisphaeraceae bacterium; assembly: GCA_004551905.1. Classification (GTDB taxonomy): domain Bacteria; phylum Verrucomicrobiota; class Kiritimatiellia; order RFP12; family UBA1067; genus UBA1067. The sequence goes on along the minus strand of SFPL01000005.1, from coordinate 9,702 downwards.
TACGGCGGCGACTGGGACGAGGAGCCGAACGACGGTCCGTTCTGCTGCAACGGCGTGGTCGACCCGCTCCGCCGCGTGAGCGCGAAGCTCGTGGAGGTGGGCCACGTCTACCGCAACCTCGTGGTGACTCGCTCGCAGAGGGCGTCGGACAATCCGCGCGCCGTGGTGCTGGAGCTCTGGAACCGCAACTGCTTCACCCGCGCCGACGTTTATGACGGCCTTTGGCGGCTACGCGCGGACGGTGCCGTCGTCGAGGTGGGCGCGTTTGTGCCGCCTGCCCTGGATCCGCTCTCGCGCTGCCGCTTCACGATGCCGGGGCTCGCCGAGGCGATGTCCCGCACCGCCCCCGGCGCGGAGCTGTTCGTCGAGGTGGACTTCCTCACCAAGGAGGACACGCTTTGGGCGAAGAAGGGCTGGGCGGTCGCGCGCAACCAGGTGGCGCTCTCCGGCGAGCAGGCGAAGTGCTTCGTGCCGGCCGCGCCCAAGGGCGGCGCGTATCGGCCCGAGATTACCGAGACCGCGGACGCGGTGACGGTCGTCGCGGGCGGCACCGAGGCGGTGTTCTCGCGCGCCACCGGCACCCTCTCGGCGCTGACGATGGCCGGCCGCGTCATTCTGAAGGATCCGGCGCCCGGCGTCGCAGCCGGTCCGCGGCTCACCTGCGCGCGCGCGTTCACCGACAACGACCGCAGGATGCGCGACGGCGACAGAAACGGCGGGTTCTTCTCCAAGGGCCTCTCGCAGCTCTCCTGGCACGCGCGGCCAATCGTGGTCGAGGACGGCAGGGTGAAGTGCGAGGTGGAGGTGACGGGGATGAAGTCGGCCGGCTACACCCACCGCTCCGTCTGGACCTTCCGCGCCGACGGCTCGGTCGAGGTCGCCAACGAGGCGGTGCCGCACGGGGAATTTCCGTCGGTGGTGCCGCGGCTGGGGCTTTCGCTCGTCCTCGACAAGGACCTGGAGTGCGTCGAGTACTACGGGCGCGGTCCGCGCGAGAACTACATCGACCGCTGCACCGGGTCGTTCCTGGGGCTCTGGAAGTCGACGGTGGCGGAGGAGTTCGAGGAGTATGTGCGGCCGCAGGACTGCGGCGGCAAGGCGGACGTGAGGTATGTGGAGCTCAAGGACGGCTCGGGCCGCGGCGTGCGCTTTGCGGCGAGCGAGCCGATGTTCGTGCAGGCGCTGCACTACACCTGGGAGGACCTCGAATTCTCGCGCCACCGCGCCGGACAGAAGCGCTTCCGCGCGCCTCTCGTTGCGCGCCCGGAGGTGTACCTCAACCTCGACGTCCGGCAGGTCGGCCTCGGCGGCGGCAGCTGCGGCCCGTCTCCGCTGCAGAAGTACCTCTTCGACCCGAACGAGCCGGTCTCCTGGCGGATCTGCCTCTCGCCCGTGGGGAAGTGAGGGCGAAGTAGCCGGCGTATCCCCCTGGATACCAGGGGGACAGTCCCCGCGGCACCTTTAGAATTTGGCGCCGAGTGTAAGATTTCCTTTTGGCTGCGAGTAGCATGTAGAAAGGAAATCATAAATGAATATACTGCCGCTGCTGCTCGCCCTAATAACCTCGCCGGACATCCGTTTCTCGGCCGATGTCGTCTACGCGCCGCCAGGCATCCACGCCACCTATGTCGACTCCGGCTGGAGCTGCCGCCGCGTCGTCTGCATGACAGACCTCGGCCTCCATGTGCGCAAGGACGGCCATGACCTCTCGGTCTGGGTGACCTCGCTCACCAACGCTGTCCCGGTCGAAGGCGTCCGCGTCGAGGCCTATTCGCGCGACAACCGGCTCCTTGCCTCCGCCACGACAGGCGCGGACGGGCTCTGTTGCCTCGAACCCCCGATTGTCGCCGAGCCCTATGGCATTCTCGCCGTCAAGGGCGGGGACCGCGCCTTCATGTCCCTTGTCCCGCGCATGGAGACAAGCGAGATATGTCCCGGCGGCGGGCGCGACAACTACCTCGCGCACGGCGCGGGCGAGGCGTTTGTCTGGACGGAGCGCGGCATCTACCGCCACGACGAAACGATATTTGTTCAGGCGCTGGTGAGGCAGGCGGGCGGAGCGCGGCCTGCGGCGGACGGCAGGGTCCACGAGCTTTCGCTGGTGCTGGTCAGTCCCCGCGGCAAGCCGTTCAGCACCGTTCCGGTCCGTACCGACGCCTCCGGGGCGGTGACATGCTCCGCGCTTTCGGTGCCGGCCCAGCAGCCAAGCGGTACCTGGACGGTCCAGCTGCGCCTGCCCGGCAAGGACGGCGCCCTGCTCGGCGAGCGCGACATCCGCGTCGAGGAGTTCGTGCCGCCGCAGATCCGCGTGAAGCTCCGTCCCCTGGAGGAAACCAATCGCTATGAGATATCCGCCGAGCACCTCTTTGGCGGCGCGGCGCGTTCGCTTGCCTGCCAGACCGCGGTTGCCTTCGAGGACGAGCCGTTCGCCCCCAAGGGCTGGGACGGCTGGTCGTTTGGCGACGATCGCGACTACATCCGGCCGAATTTCACCCGCGAAGAGGACCTCGTGACCGACGACGACGGGCGCTGCGCCTTCTCGATCTGCTATCCTGCCAACTGCGGGCATCCGGCGGAGATGATCGGGATGTCATTGGAGGTGACCGTGATCGAGGACGGCGGCCGCCCGGTCACGGTCAGGCGCACCGAGCGCCGCCACTTCTATCCGTTCTACATCGGTTCCGATTTGCCGCCAGTCCTCGCCGCGCCGACGGACAGGAAGGCGCCGAAGGTGCGCGTTGCCTGCGTCGCTCCGGACGGCACGGCGCTCGCCGGCGTCCGCAAGCTCAAGGTGTCGCTTCGCAGCGAAGATCGCTTCGGGACGGCGGGACCCGAGTTGAAGTTCACGGTCGACACAGATTCCGAGGGCAAGGCGGAGGTGGAGCTGCCGATGGACAGGTGCGGCAACTGGCGGCTGACGGTGGCCGATCCGTGGACGGACGTTGCCTTCTCCCGTACTTTCTGGTACACGAGCTCGGAGTACGAATACGCCGAGTACGGCGGTGGACGTGGCCACCGCGCATCGCTGAAGCTTGCGCTCGACCGCGCCGCCTACCGCGCGGGCGAGACGCCGCGCCTCACTGTCAAGTCTCCGTTCGCGGGCACTGCGCTTGTCGCCGTCCACCGCGACCGCACGGTCTATACCGAGGTGATCGCGCTCACCAACGCGACGGCGGAGATCGCGCTGCGTCCGGTGGAGCCTGGCTGGGCGCCGAACGTGGATGTCACCGTCAGCGTGGTGCGGCCGCTCGAGCGCGTGAACGCCGTGGCCACCGTCCGCGTCATTCCGCCCGAAAAGGTGCCGGTGGCCGTGAAGTGCGAGCCGGTGGCGGGGCGCGAGGGACTGGTGGCGGTGGAGTTCACTGCGCCCGGGGCGACCGACGCGGCGGTGGCGCTCGTCGACGAGGGCATCAACATCCTCACCGCCGAGCCGGTGCCCGACCCGGACGGCTGGTTCAACCGCGCGCGCACGACGGACCGCTCGCTCTACGACGTCTACAACCGCCTGCTGAAGGCGATTGTCGGGCCGATCGGCGGCGCGAAGATTGGCGGCGGCGCGGACGCAGAAATGCTCGGCCGCATCAGCCCCCAGCCGACGCGGCGGTTCCGTCCCCTCTCCCTGTTCCGGAGCGGCGTCAAGCCCACCAACGGCGTGTTCCGCGTCGTCTTCGACATTGGCGAGTTCGCGGGCGAGCTGCGCGCGACCGCGCTTGCCTGGAGCCAGTGCGCGGCCGGCGCGGCGAAGGCGGTGCGCAAGGTGCGCCCCGCGCTGGTGATGCAGCCCGACGCGCCGCGGTTCGCCGCGCCCGGCGACCGCTTCGAGACCTCGCTCCATCTTTCCGCGGACGCGCTGGAGACGAACATCTTCGCCTTCGTCACCGCGTCCGAGGAGCCGGGCGAGATGGTCCTGCCGTTCGAGCACTCCTTCCGTGGCCAGGTCCATCGCCGCGAGATCCTGCTGCCGGTGCGTCCCGCCGTCGCCTGGCGCGAGACCAACTGGGTGGAGCGCTGCGGCGCGAAGCGTCCGAAGGCGGGAGTCGTCCGCGGCAAGAACGAGGTTACCTTCTGCGAGGTGTTCGAGTCGCGCGCGGGCGAGCTTGCCGCGGCGTACCGCTGGCTCGCCGACTATCCCCACGGCTGCCTCGAGCAGACGAGCTCGCGCATCCTGCCGCTTCTCGGCGTACCGGGCAAGGAGGAGTTCGTCGAGGCCGGCGTCCGCCGCGTCGTGTCGATGATTCGGGGCGGGCACTTCGTGATGTGGCCCGACTGCGACTACGTGCCGTGGGATAAGGAGGTGCCGCTCTATGCCTCTCACTTTCTCGTCGAGGCGTGGAGAAAGGGGGCTCAGGTTCCCGACTGGGCGCGTGAGCGTATCCTGGGCCTCCTCCGGAGCTGGTCGACGTCGAAGGACCGCGCCGTCGCCGCCTACGCCTGCCATTCGCTTGCGCTCGCCGGCGAGCAGGCGGCCGACGGCATGAACCGCCTCTACGACGAGCGCGGCGACCTCTCGCCGCTCGACCGCGCGCGCCTCGCCCGAGCCTATGTCCGCGCCGGCGACCTGAAGCGCGCCCGCGAGCTTGCGCGCAACGCGGCGTCGCCGGGGTCGGTGAAGGAGGCTGCGTTCTCGCTCCTCGCTGCGCTCGAGGTTGGGGAGGAGGCGCCGGTCGCCGCGCTCGTCGCCTACCTCGAGTCGCGCCGCGACCGTGTCACCTGCGAGTGGGGCACAACCGGCGACAACGCGCAAGCGCTCCTCGCGCTCGGCGAGTACTACCGGCGCCGTCCCGCCGAGCCCGGCGCCGCGTTCGCGGTGTGGCGGCGGCTCGATCTACCGCGGCCCGAGGAGGTGCGCGACGAGTCGAACGTGATCGACGTCCGCCGCGAATTCCGCACCCGCGGCGGCTCTCCCGCCGACCTCGCGAACCTGCGGCGCGGCGACCTGCTGGTGGTAGACGTAGTCCTTACCGCGAAGGAGACGCGCTGGTTCTCGGACCTGGTCGTCGAGGACCTCTTCGCCGCGGGCCTCGAGTACGCTGGCGAGGAGGGGGACACGAAGCCCAATTGGGTGATGCGCTACGACGCGCGCGACGACCGCATGCTCGTTTTCTCGAAGAGGTTCATGATGGAGAAGGACCATGAAGTCAGGTTCAGCTACCGCGTGCGCGCGGTCACGGCCGGCGAGTTCGCGCTTCCGGGCGTGGCGGTGGAGGCTATGTACGCTCCTGCCGTCCGCGCTCGCCGCGCCCCTGGCCGCGTTGTGGTGCGCCGTTGACTGGCCGCGCGAGGAGTCCGCGCGCTTTCCCGGCGGGAAGGTGCTGCGCGACTCCTCGGGGCGCATCCTGCGCGTCACCCTGGACGAACAGGGTCGTGACTGCCGTCCCACCTACGCGGCGGACCCGGACGACTGGATCGTCAAGGCGCTCGTCGCCGCCGAGGACGGCGAGTTCTGGCACCACTGCGGCGTACGCCCTGGCAGCGTCCTCCGCGCGGCGTGGCAGAACCTGTGCGGGGGCCGTCGCGTCTCCGGCGCCTCGACGATCACCATGCAGGCGGTGAGGCTCATCCGTCCGCACCCGAAGACCTTCCTCTGGAAGGCGCGCGAGGCGGTGATGGCGGTGAAGATGGAGCGCGAGCGCGACAAGCTCTGGATCGTCTCGCAGTACCTCAACCGCGCGCCGTTCGGCGCCAACCTCGTCGGTATCGAGGCTGCGGCGGAGGGGTGGTTCGGGCATCCGGCGAAGTCGCTCGGCCTCGGCGAGGCGGCGCTGCTCGCCGGCATCGTGCAGGCGCCTTCGCGCTTCCGTCCGGACCGCGCGCTCGCCGCCGCGCTCGCGCGCCGCGACTACGTGCTCGCGCGCATGCTCGCGCTGGGGCTCGCCGACGCCGACCAGGTCGCCGCGGCGAAGGCGGTGCGCCCGCGGGTCGTCGCCGAGCGGCGCCCGTTCCTCGCGCCGCACTACTGCGACTGGGCGCTCGCCGCCGGTGTGGACGGCTCGGCGCTCGATCCCGAGGCGCAGGAGATCTGCGAGCGCGCGGTGGCGTCCGCCTCGCGCCGCGGCGGATATGACGTCGCCGCGGTGGTGGTGAGGGCGGCGGACGGCGAGGTGGAGGCGATGGCCGTGAGCGGCGACTACTTCGGCGGCGGCGCCTGCGCGCAGGTCAACACCGCGGTTGCGCGTCGCAGCGCCGGCTCCACGCTCAAGCCGTTCCTCGCCGAGCTCGCGATGGAGCTCGGCTACGCCGAGCCTGGCGACCTGCTGGAGGATGCGCCGCGCGACTACTCCGGCTGGCGTCCGCAGAACTTCGACGGGCGTTTCCGCGGCGAGGTGACGATGCGCGACGCGCTGGTGATGTCGCTCAACATCCCGTTCATCGATCTTCTTTCGCGCATCGGCGTCGACCGCTTCGCGGAACGGCTCGTCGAGCTCGGCTTTGCCGGCGTGAAGGAGCCGTTCGAGGAATACGGGCTCGGGCTTGCCGTGGGCGATGTCGAGGTGTCGCTGCTCGAGCTCGCCCGCGCCTACCGCCGCTTCGCGCCGGAGGCAGGCGAGGATCTGGCCCCGGGCCGCGCCGTCTACGAGATGCTTTCCGGACCCGAGCGCAGCCAGCCGGCGCTCGGGCACGTCGCCGACGCCCTGCTGCCGCGCTTTGCGTGGAAGACCGGCACCAGCTCCGACTGGGGCGACGCATGGACGGTGCTCTGGGATTCGCGCCGAGTGGTCGCCGTCTGGTGCGGGCATGTCGCCGGAGGTTACGGCGACGAGACGGTGGTCGGGCTCACCGCCGCCGCGCCCGTCGCCTGGTCCATCGCCCGCGGGCTGCAGTAGGTGGCGTAGCGACGACACCAAGCTACGGTTATATCTCACACAGAGACACAGAGGCGCAGAGGTTTTAAACTCTGATGGTTGTGGGCTCTCGCGGCCACCGGCAGTCTCGCTTCGCTCGGCTGTCCCGCTTCGCAGCTTCGCGTCTGCCAACCACAATATATATTATAACATGATTATGTTTTATAACTAGTGTCTGCCCATTAAATCATAAATCGCCGCGTGCCATAGTCTGGCGGGGAGTGGGCGCCCACAATCCCGCTGGATTATGGTATAATTCACGCATGAAATTTCCCTACTCGCATAGCGAACTGAAGAGAAAAATGACCAGGGCCGCCGGGTTTTACTGGCGGATGCGGAAGCAACAGGCAAAATTGCAGCTAAAGCGCGGGTCTTCAGATGCGGGGACGAGGGGACAGGTAACAGGTGGGCGGCATCTTGATGGCTTCGCACAACTTGTGCAGGAGGTTTGTGTTAAGGCCGGTTTTAAGAAGTCGGAAGTTTTCTTCGACAGGGAGGTTCCTATTCCTGGTTACTATAGGCCTCAGAAATTCTGGGATGTCGTAGTTATGCGCGATGGCAAGCTTATCGCTGCGGTTGAGCTGAAGTCCCAGAGCGGTAGCTTTGGAAACAATTTCAATAATAGAACTGAAGAAGTGATTGGCGTATCGAGAGATTTCTGGATCGCCTACCGCGAACGTGCCTTGGGCGTGTCCGACGCGCCTTGGCTTGGCTATTTCTTCTTTCTTGAGGACTCCCCCGCCTCTGACCGCGTGGTGTCGCTTGCGGGCAGCCCACTTCCACCGATGGCAGTTTTCCAGAACACAAGCTACCTTCGCAGATACGAAATACTGTGTGAGCGGCTGATGCTTGAAAGAGACTATACCGCGGCGGCTCTTGTCGTGTCCGACAAGAAGACCGCGTCGGTTCGCGATGGCGGCGTATCCGTTGGCGCCATGAAGTTCTTTTCTTCGCTTTATGCGCATTTGGCGGCAAGATCATGAAGCGTAGGACGCAATCTCCCGAACACAGAACCACAGGGGCGGTTTTTACGCGCCCCGAGGTGGTCGAGTACATGATGCGGGAGGTTATGCGCACAGGCCATTTCAAGAAATGGTCTAGGCTGACCGTTCTGGAGCCGAGTTGTGGAGACGGTGCCTTTGTTGTTCCGGTAGTAAAGGCGCTGGTTGCGGAATCGCCAGAGTGGGACGACAAGTCCCTCGATGACTTTCTTCTGGCGTTCGACATATCCAAGAAAAGCGTGGCCCATGTCAAGGCTGCCGTCGCCGCAATCCTTCGGGATGCTGGATGCCCCGGGCCCATCGTCGCCAGATTGACGGCAAGGTGGTTTTTGTGCGAGGATTTCCTGCTACATGACACGAACAGGAAGTTCGACGTCGTGATAGGAAATCCGCCATATATCAGATTTGACAACATCAGGCCGGAGAAGCAGCAGGAATATAAGGCGCGCTATACTGCGTTTACAGAGCGGTGCGACATCTACGTGCCGTTTTTTGAACGATCAATGTCGCTTTTGTCGGAGCGCGGCGTGTTCTCGTTCATCTGCTCCAATAGATTCGTGCGGAGCAGCTACGGCAGGCGTCTGCGGCGGATCATCAGCGATTCCTTTCATGTTGCGCTTTACCTTAACATGGAGCATACGCAGCCGTTCGAAACGGAGGTTTCGGCATATCCGGCGATATATGTGATTGATCGCCGCATCGGCCGCGAGACTTACTCCGGCGAGGTGACATCGCTTGAGAAGGACTCGTTGCGGCTGTTTAGGTCTGGAGTCGCGAAAACCCGCCTGTGCCGGTTCGGCACGTGGTATCGTGGCGACGAGCCCTGGGTGACGACTATCGCTGCCGACAGGGACCGATTCGAGTCCATAGCCAGCAAGTTCCCAGCGATTGAACAGTCGGGGCAGGGAACGCACATCGGAATCGGAGTTGCGTCTGGCGCGGACGAGATATATGTCGATCCGCAGCGCAACGCCGACATCGAGGAATCGTGTCTTCTTCCACTGGTTGCCTCGGAGGACATTCGAGACGGCGGCATCGCGTGGAATCAGCGCTATATGCTGAACCCATATGACCAGCATGACGACAGCCGGATGATGGACTTGTCAAGGTTCCCGAAGGCGGGCGCATACCTGAACCGACATGCGGACAGGCTGAAGGCGCGATATTGCGCCAGGAATAATCCGAGCGCATGGTACAGGACGCTCGACAGAATCAAGTACAGCACATTCAGGGCGGCGAAGATCCTCCTGCCGGACATTCAGCAGGGCGGGAATGTCGCGCTCGACGAGAGGGGAGAATTCTATCCGCATCATAATGTGTACTGGATAACGTCGCGCACATGGAACCTACGGGCGCTTTGCGTTATATTGCGCAGCTCGTTTGTGACAGAGCAGATCAGGCGAGTGTCGGTGCAGATGCGCGGCGGAAGCATTCGCTACCAGGCGCAGAACCTGCGCAATGTTCACATTCCGGCATGGAACAGCCTCGGAAAGGATGATGTCGATTTGCTTGTCTCGCTGTATGGCGAGCGCGACATCTCGAAGATCAATGCATGCGTTGCGCGCGTGCTGAAGCATGTCGAGGCTCGACAGCCCAAGCGGCTTGTCGTACAGGAATTTGACTTTTCATGAATTATCACGTCCGCCTTACCTGGACCTGGGGCATCATGCCCGGCTCCGTGTGGAACCTTCGGTAGAATTTGCGGAGATTCGATCAGAAAACCAATGGGGACAGCAACTGTAAATTTCGACTGAAATTTTCGTGCCATGTCTAAGGGTGAAGATTTTCGTTCCATTGCGCGTCAGCGCAAGGAAAAGGTAGCAAGGAGAATAGGGGTGCGGGGGAAGGAGGAAGGAAGG
>SFPL01000047.1 GCA_004551905.1 Lentisphaeraceae bacterium | reverse complement strand
GAGCATCCCTCTTTACGAAGCGTTTCGATTATGATACGCTCTTCTTCCGTCAGGCGGTGGTATGCCGGAGCCCCGGGTGGGGTCTTTCGTCGTTCCTTTGTGGCCATTGATGCCTCCTTGCGTTTTTTTGCTTTGCAAGATAGCATACAGCCAACGCCTGATTTTTTCAACCCCCAGCTGAAGCCCGCTCAACAGGCCAATCGCTCAAGGCAAAACCTCCCGGTGTTGCACTGGGAACTCGCGCGCGCGAAACAAGATATTGACAAAGGGTGGAAGGAATGTCGCGGCGCTGAGTAAATCGGTAATAGAAGGCTTGTTTCAACAATACGAGCATTCTTCCCGGTGGGTTGATGCTGTAGATAATGTCTGGATTGCATTGTGGTTTGCATGCCATGAACGGTGGGAAGAGGGCGGGAAGGTTTGTTATTTATTGCGTAATCCTGCTCAAGAAAAAGAGAAGTATCGATATGCCTATATTTTGTTAATCGGAGTAGATCGAGGTGGTGAAGTTGCTGCTGGGCATTGGCGAGGTTTGCATTCTGAACGCGTCGATTTGAGGTATGCTGTTTCCTCTCACTTTGTACGTCCACATGTTCAGCATGGCGTATTGGTGCGGGCTCTAAACAAGAATGGCGCCATTATGGAGGATATGACCTCTCTGATTAGAGGCGTGATTAGGATTGATCTGCCAGACGCCTTACGGTGGTTGGGCAATTCAGAATCATTTGAGGTTAGTAATGTGTTTCCGAATCCGGCCTTTGATACAGGACTGCGTGATTTGATTGAGGACGGAAAGAAAGCCGGAATTGATTTTCGTTGACGAGACTGTCCACAATGGCTGGAGTTTCATGATTTTTTGAGAGGTGATTGAGACTTCAGCCCTGTTAAACAAGGGCGAAGTCGATTTTGGCAAGTGTAATGGGCGTCTCGGCTTGACGAGTGCGTGCTAGCTACCCCTCGCCGATGAACGCGAGCTCGTCACATCCGGGCAGGTCCGGCTGCCCGTCGTCTCGCCGACGGCATAAGGCGGGCGTTCTCGCGCTACGGCACATGGAGGACAAGGGCCTCAACAAAGCCGAAGCGGTCAGACCGTAGTGAAAGAACTCGGGCACGTCGTTGAACCGCTGGTGCATGCGCTCAATGTGCGCGACGAGCACGTCCTTCCTGACGCCTCGCCCCAGCCACGCGGCGGCGAAGTACGCCGTGACGAGGACTAGTGGAATCGACATCGCTCCAGCGGACGGGGGGTTGACTTTGCTTTTGCGTCTGTGCTATAATTCAACCGCTTTCGCGGGGTGCGCGAAGCAGTGCATTTGTGGTTGTTCCAAGGAGGAGGTGCGAATGAAGAGAATTTCTTTTCTGTCCATTGCGGCGGCCTTCGCCATCGCAGGCACTGCCTACTCCGCGCCGGCGAAGCCAGACATCCTCTTCGTGCTGGTCGACAGCGTCAGGCCGTCGCACATGGGCTGCTACGGCTACCCCCGCGGCACCACGCCGTTCCTCGACCGCTTTGCCCGCGAGGAGGCAGTCCGTTTCGAGACCGTCGTGGCGGGCGGCTCATGGACGCAGCCGGCGGTGATGTCGCTCTTCACCTCGGTCGAGCCTGGCGTCCACCTGCGCGTCCGCCCCGACGCGCCGCACGCCGTCGGGCTCGCCACCCTCGCCGGCGCGCTGCGCGACGCCGGCTACCAGACGGTCGGCGTGACCGCCAACGCCATGACCAACCGCAGGTTCGGGTTCGGGAGCGGGTTCGACGTCTGGGACGACTACTCCGCCACGGTGTCGCCTGACGCCGGCCCCGCCAGGATCGGCTCCGGCTACGCGCAGGGCATGGCGCTAACCCGGCTCGGGCTCGGGCGCCTCGCCAGCCGCGACCCCGAGAAGCCGCTGTTCCTGTTCCTCTTCTACATGGACTCGCACTGGGACTTCCACCCTCCGCCGCCCTACGACGAGAAGTTCTCCGACAGCCCCGTCCCCCCGCCGGCCGGGATATGGATGGCGCCCGCCTCCAAGGTGGACGGCGCGATGCGCCGCCGCGTGGTCGACGCCTACGACGGCGAGATCGCGGCCTTCGACCACGCGGTCTCCAACCTCGTCGCCGCCGTCTCGGCGACGCCGCGCTGGCGCGACACGCTGCTGGTGGTGGCCGGCGACCACGGCGAGGCGTTCTGGGAGCGCGGCTGGGCGAGCCACGGCAACAACCTCTGCGACGACGAGCTGCTGGTGCCGCTCCTGGTCCGCCCGCCCGCGGGGGCGTCGCCGTTCCGCCCCGGCGCGGTCGTCCGCGGGCAGGTCGGTGCGGTCGACGTCGCCCCCACGGTCCTCGACCTCGCCGGGGTCGAGATCCCGCGCGGCTGGTCCGGCCGCAGCCTGAAGGGGCTCCTCGGCGGCGGCGCCTCGGACGGGCGCCCCGTGGTCTCCGAGACCCGCATCGCCCGCCCCGGCGGCTGGGTGCGGTCGGCGAGGACCGACCGGTGGAAGGTCGTCGCCGCGCAGCCGTTCGACTCCGTCCTCGAGGCGTACGACCTCGTCGCCGACCCCGGCGAAACCAACAACCTCGCGCGCACGTGGAAGTCCCCGCCTCCCGAGGTCGCGGGGCTGATGCCGCTGCTGAAGCCGAAGAGATGACCGTCGTCCGCACCATAATCTTTGCGGCGGCATTGGCCGCCCTGTTCGCGGGATGCTCCTGGACCCCTCAGGGCGGCGGATCCTGCGGAGTGGAGGTCGTCGGCGTGCAGTACGCCGCGTCGACTGGCGGGGAGGCGAACGAGACGGTCGAAGTGCTCGTCGCGAACCGCAGTGGAGTCCCGGTCAGGTTTGCAGGCGCCAGCCTCGACGGAACCGACTTGCCCCGGCTTTCCGGCGAGGCGCGGGCCGCGCTCAGGGCGTTCAGGTTCGACGGGGCGGCGTCTCCCTTCGTCCATGGGAAGGCCGCAGTGCGCCCCGTTGCCGGGGCGAGGTGGTGGCAGTTCTATCCTTCCGAAACGGTGCCGGCCGGGTCCTTCGCGGTCTTCCAGCTGAATTTCGACGGCCGTTCGCGCCCGTGCCGCCTCGTCCTCAGAACCGAAGACGGCCGCGAACTTTCGGCCGACGTCCCCCGCTACTCGGAGCCGGTCCGCAAGGTAGCCTTTCTTTCTTTCGCGTCCGGCGGCCGCTCGGTTTTCGCCAAGCTGGCCGGCAGGGGTGCGCCGGTCGAAGTGCGCGTCAACGGGCGCAGCGTCGCGTTCTCTTCCTTCCCCGCGCCATGCGTCGGCGGCGCGGAGGTCGTCGAAGCGGTTCCGGCGGAGCCGGTCGCCGGCGGGGCGGCGACGCTGGTGGAGTTCGTCTTCGCGGACGGGAGGTCGAGGTTTTCGCTTGTGAGATCGATGCTGGGAGTGCGCCTCGAGGCACCATTTGGCCCGGATGGCGACCGGCCGCTTCCGCCCGGTGTGGCCGGAAGGTACGGGCTGGACGATGGCGTGCTGGTGCGCCGGTTCCCCTACGACGCCGTGTGCAGCGATGTGCGCGCCGGCACGCCCGGGTCGATGTCGAGGGATGTCGTCGGGTGGCGGGCAAGGTGCCTCGCCGAGGATCCTGGCTCGCTCTGCGGCGTCGACCTCTGCACCGCGCTTTACCCGTCCGCCTGGAACATATATTCGCAGTCCGCCGACGCGGTGATCGTCAAGCCCTATCGGCTCCACTGGTCTGCCTCCCCGGAGCGGTTCGTTGAGGACGAGGACGCGTTTGTCCGCGACAAGGTGGAGGCGTCAGCTCCCCGCCCGGTCGAGTGGGTGCCGGAGCGGTTCACGAAATCGGGTGGAATTGCCGGCGCGGAGTTCGAGGAGCTTGCCTGGTGCGCCATCGTGCGCGGCGCCAGGGGTGTGCGCATCCACCACTGGTTCGACGGCAGCGCCGATCCGCTCGCGTCCGATCCTTCGCTCGGCGACGCCGTGAGGCGGCTGTGCGCCGGAGTCCGCGCGCGGCGCGGCGTCGTGGAGAGTCTCGTGCCGGTCCGCTCGCGGGAGGTCTGCCGCGGGCGGGTGTCCGTGGTCGAGTCGTGGAGTCCCGGCAGGGGAGTTCTGCTGTTGGTGCGGAGGGTGGAGCTGCGGTCAAAGAGGATGCATGGCATGCCGGCTGAACCGCTTGAGCTCGACGTCCCGGTCCCGGATTGGCTGGCGCCGTCAGGAGCCGAGGACTTCCTGAGCGGCGAGCCCGTCGGCATGGAGGCCTCGAACGGCTCCGTCAGGCTCAGTCTGCGTGGTTTCGGTTCGTTCATGCTCGTCTGGCTGGCAGGCGGGGAAAGGAGGTCGACGTGAAGAAGTGCATTGCAGTGTGTGCCGCGGTCGCCGCGGCTGTCGCCGGCGCCGCCGGCGCGGGGGAATTCAGGAGCGTGCGCGCCGCCGCCGCCGGGTTCGCCACCAACACGGTGGAGCGGCAGTCCGCCGCGATTGAGTACGTCTCTTCGGCGGCGTCCGGCGCGAAGTCGCACCAGTCGGCGGCGGAGGCAGTCTCGACGCTGAGGGAGATGTGCGCCGCGCGCGGGGACGAGGAGCTGTTCGAGAAGTCGTGCAGGGAGTTTGCCTCTTCCGGCAACGTCTTCGCGGCTCGCGCCGCCATGTCCGCGCTTGCGTCCGCTTTTGAGGCGCGCGGAGACGGCGCCGGGGCTGGACGGATGCTGCTTGGGATGCTTGAGTGCGCGCCAGTCGAATCGCAGGGCGTGGCGCGGCGCCTCGTCTCCGCCGGCGCGCCGGGTGAGACCTTGGAGAAGGCCCTCTTGGTCCTCCGCGATGCGGCCGCGTCGGCCGCCGGGGCGGGGCCGCAGGCGGTGGAGACGCGCTTCGAGCGCGTGCAGCCGGAGATCGTCGAACTGCTGTCCTTCCTCGGCAGACACGACGAGGCGCTCGCCGAATGCAGGGTCTGGATGCTGCTCGGGACGCAGCGCTCTTACCAGCGCGCGGTCGAGAGGGCGGCGGACGTGATGCGCTGCGCCGACCGCAACCTCGGCAGGGCGGAGGCGTTCGTCAAGTTCCACGAGAAGGGCGTGGTTCCTGACGGGCTCGAGCCGCTGTTCGCGCCGCCGAGGCTGTCCGACGCCGCCCGCCTGCGCGAGCGCGCCGCTCTCGCCAAGCTCGACCCGAAGGACTGGAACGCATGCCTTTCCGCCTGTGGCCGCGCTTTCTGGGCCGACGACCCGGAGACCGCCGTCTCGTTCGCGGTCAGGGCGTTCGCCCTTGCGCCGTTCGACGAGCGCTCTTTGCAGCGGTGCGCGGACGCGGTGGCGAGGCCGTTCATGGTCGCCACCAGGGATCCGGCCGTCGGCAAGGGAGTGGCCGAATACCTCGCCAGCGGTCGCGGCGAAGATCCTGTCGCCCTTGCGGGCAAGATTCTGCGTCTCAAGGAGGGTGGCGGAAGGTGACGCGCGCCCTGGCGACGCTCTTCCCCCTGCTCGCCGCGCCGGCGTTCGCGCTGGCGTTCGTCCCGCTTTCCGAGCGCGCCGCGGATGCGGTGTCCGCCGCCGTCGCCGTGCCGTGGTCGGACCTCCGGCTGCCGCAGCTGAAGTCGCCGCCGGCTCCGTCGGCTGGTTTTGGCATGGTACGGCTTAAGGTCCCGGAGCCTCCGTCCGCAGACTGCAGAATGGCGAACGTCAGTCTCGCCACGGTGCCATGCCCTGACGCGCGGAGGACGTTCCCTCCGCTCCGCCAGGCGCAGCCGCCGTCTGCCTTGCACAGGCCGTTCTTGCCGCGCCTGCGCGAGCCGCCGTCGCTTTCCGGCTCGCGGTGCGAGTCGATCCTCGACGCCATGATGATGACGGGATTCCAGGACGGGACGCTCTCGCCGCGCTCCCCCCGGTGGCGGCCGCGGCTTCTCGTCATGATGGCCGGCAATCCGACCGGCGCCGCGTTCGACGACCTGTTCAGGCTGATCCTCCGCGGGTTCCCCGGAGCGGACGACTTCGCCCGCGCCCGCGCCATGCGCGCCTGGGCCTCGACCCTCCCGGCGGAAGAGGCCGGCGAGGTGTGGCGGGCCGAGACGCGGTTCTGGCTCCAGGCGTCGGAGCCGGCGCTTGCCGTCGAAGCGGCGGGTCGCATGGAGAGGGCGAGGCCGGACTACCGCGCCCGCGCGTGCCGGCTGAGGACGCTCGCCTACGCATCCTCGGGCGACTTCGCCCATGCGAGGGAGAGTATCGCGGACGGCCGCCGCTCCGGGCTGCCGGAATACGAGCGGATGGAGTTGTTGTATCTCGAGGCGTGGATGGATCTGCAGGACGGCCGCACCGTCCAGGCGTCCGCCGCTCTCCGGAAAATTGTCTCTGAATGCTCGGACGGGCCGACGGCGGAGAAGGCCAGGAAGGTGCTTGAGTCGCTCGGCGAAACAAAGGAGGTGAAAAGATGAAGGCAGTGGTTTTCGCAGGACGTGCGGCGCTGTGCGTGGCGGTTCTTGCCGCCGCAAGCGCGTCTGCCGCGCTCGAGGGGTGGTGGCGGTTCGCCGAGCCGGAGGCGGCTGACGCCTCGGAGGATCTGTCCGGCAACGGCAGGCACGTGTTCCTCGCCACGAACGCCGTCCTGAAGGTGTCCGATGGCCCCGGCGGCGGCTCGGCGTGGTTCGACGGCAGGTCGGACGCGAAGCCCCATCCCGGCGAGTTCGCCTACGCTTTCGCGCCGGACTTCGACGAGTCCTCCGTCACCGGCGCGTTCACTGTCGCGGCGTGGGTCTGCCCCGGCGCGGCGGGGGCGTATTCGCCGATCGCGGTGTGCTCGTCCGACCCGGACGGCTGGACGGACGGCTTCGGGCTGTTCCTGGGCGAGGGCGGCGAGGCGGCGGCGTTCCGCTCGTGCGGCGGCGCCGAGGCGTTCGTCTCCGGCGGCGCCCTCGCGCCCGGCGTGTGGCGCCACGTCGCCGCGCGGTTCGACGGGCGCGCCCTCTCGCTCTGGGTGGACGGCAGGCGGGCGGGCGAGGCGGCCGCGCCGTCCGGCGGCTGCGAGCCGGCGCCGCTCGCGCTCGGCACCATCGTCGGCCGCGGGCCGGCGCAGCCGTTCTCGGGCGGCGTCGCCGACGTGCGCGTGTGGTCTTCCGCTTTGGCTGATTCGGAGATCGCGTCCGCGTACCGGCAGTTCGTCGGCGGGGCCCTCGACCCGGAAGGCGACGACGACGGCGACGGCATGCCGAACGGATGGGAGGCGTTCTACGGACTCGACCCGCGGGACGCAGCCGACGCCGGCGCCGACCCGGACGGCGACGGCGTCTCCAACCTCGCCGAGTGCCGGCTCGGGCGCAGCCCGCGCGCCGGCGTCCGCCGTGGCGCCGGGCTGCTCCGCAGCGTCACCGCCACCGCCTTCTAGAAAAGGGCTGTCGATGAGGCCATCCCTTCAGACCTTCGTCCTTCGTCTCGTCGCGCTCGCGCTTGCCGCGTCCGCGCTCGCCGCCGCGGCCTGTCCGTGCACCGTCGGCCAGCACACGCCGACGGTGGTATACGTAAGCTGCTGCGGCGACGAGGTGCAGGAGCGGATAACCGCGCCCATAACCTGCGGCAACCATCCGTCTGGGATAGCCGAGGGGACGCTCGTCCTCAACCCGACCGGCTGCGAGACCATCCCCGACTCCGCCACCGTCGGCATCTCCGGAACGTGCGAGCACGGGAACGAGGTTGGGAAGGGCGTGTCCGTCGAGATCCTGAAGAAAAGCGCCGGCGACTCGGTTCCCGGCAGCACCGACGTGGACTTCACTCCGTCCTCCGAGGGCTTCCCGCCGACAGTGCGCTCGTCGCCGTCCCGCGCCGTCCGCGCGTCTACCGCCGTCTCGCTCCCCCCGGGGATGCCGCGCTGGAGCGTGTCCCTCGGCGGCGCGGCCTCCGGCTCGCCCGCCGGGTGCCTCTCGCTCTCCGCGGCGTGGATGTTCGGCTCCCGCCGCGACGCGTCAATGCTGCGGCTCATGGAAGGGCCGTCGTCGGGGCTGGACGTGGTGTGGTCGAAGGTCGCGAGACGGGAGGATTCCGGCGGGTACGTAGTCGTCTGGATCGAGGACTACTGCGTCGCCGACATCCTCGCGCCGGACTGCTTCGTCCGGGTGAGCTCGCCGACGTCGTTTCCGTTCAGCGTGTCGTTCTACAGCCCGTCGTCGCTCGAGTCCGAGCTCGATTCGCGCGGCAACTACGTCCTCAGGCCCGGCGCCTCTCCGTTTCTCGTCTGCGAGATCGGCCCCGGCGCGTCGTCCGACTCGGTCCGCATAGTCGAGCGGCGTCCCGGCCTCGCTGCCGCCGTGGTCGACTTCTCCCGCTCACAGTCCGCCGGCGGGACCGTCTATTCTGTTTCGCGCGGCGGCGGTCTGCATGTCGCCGAGTGCTCGGTCTCCACGCTCCCGTACGGTCTTCGCCGGGTCGAGAGGCGCATCTCCGGCCCGGGCGGCTTCGAGTCGTTCCGTGCCGTCGACTACCAGGACGCCTCCGGCGTGGAGAAGCCCGTGCGCATAGCCGAGTACGGACCCTCCGGCCCCACCAACGTCGAGACCAGGGCCTACTGCGGCCCGGGCGCGGCGTTCCCGGGCGGCCTCGCCTCGCGCGCCGAGCCGTCGGGTCTCGTCACCGAGTGGGAGTACGACCTTTCCGGGCGCGTGGTCCGCGAGACCGTCCGCGCCCCGGGCCGCCCGGTGCGCGTGCGCACGATGTCGTACAACCCAATCGGGGTGCGCCCGCACGCGCCAGCCGGCGTCGCGTCCATAGCCGACGACGACTGCACCGAGTACGTGGGTCTGCCGCGTGACGAGACCGAGTCCGTCGGCGGCGTCGCGGTCTCGCGGACGCTGCGCTTCGCGGCGCTGGACGCGAGGAGCCACCGCATCGTCGAGGAGGTGCGGCTCCGCGCCCCGCTGGCCGCCGGGGCGGCGGACGCCTGGGAGGACCCGGCGAACCCGAGGTCCTATTCCGACTACATGCCCAAGAACTCCTGCCGCTCCTGCTCGGAGCGACTCTCGCTCGGCGTCGCGGCGGACGGGACGGTGGACGAGCGCGACTACGTCTCCGGGACCTACGAGCCGGGGCAGGGCGGCTCCGCCGGAGTCTTCACCCCGGACCCCGAGAACAAGAAGTACTTCCGCACCGTCGCGACGAGGCGGCCTGCGGGGGCACTTTCGGGCGGTCCCGCCCAGGTGCCTGGCCGCACCGTCCGCGAGGTGACGGTCGAGGTCCGCTCGTCGCGCCTCGTCGTCCTCAGGGAGACCTATGTCTGCACCGGGCCCGGCGAGTACGCGCGCGTCTCGTGGACGGCGACCACCCGCGACGACCTCGGACAGGAGACGCTCGTCGTCAAGTCCGACGGCACGCGCGTCGAGAAGACGTATGCGGGACGTCGCCTCGCGTCGATGACCGACGCGGAAGGGCTCATGACCACCTACACCTACGACGCCCTCGGACGCGTCATCGCCGAAACGAAGTCCGGCGGCGGCGTCCGCCCCGACACGACGACTAC
This sequence comes from Lentisphaeraceae bacterium, assembly GCA_004551905.1. Taxonomy (GTDB): domain Bacteria; phylum Verrucomicrobiota; class Kiritimatiellia; order RFP12; family UBA1067; genus UBA1067. The sequence goes on along the minus strand of SFPL01000047.1, from coordinate 3,523 downwards.
GACCACCTACGACCCCGAGGACCGCGTCCTCTCGCGCACGGTCACGGCGGGCGACCTCTCGGAAATCGAGACCTACGCCTACGATGCGCTTGGCCGCACCGTCGCCACGACCGACGCGGCGGGCATCGAGACGCGCTACCTCTACGCAACCGACTCAACGCTCGGCCTCGAGACGCGCACGACGATCCGCGCGTTCGGCACCGACTGCGCCGTGACCAACACGACCATCTCCTATGCCGACGGAAGAACTAAAGAAACCTTGCTCAATGGCATTGTCAAGACCGCCTACGAATACGGCCCGAATTGGACCAAGACCTACGAAGGCCCGGCGGGTCTTGATTCTCCGCGCTGGAGTTGTTCCTACGAAGACGCGCTTGGTCGCACCATCTGTGAGACCCACCCCGGCTTCCGCGGCGCTTTGCTGATTGCCTCCAACGAGTACAACACGGCGAACCAACTCGTCGCCAGGCGCACTTATTCACTTGAACAACCTGTCCTCCGTAGCCTTGGCGAAGGAGAATCGAGCAATTCTTCACCTTCACCTCTAACCTACACCTTAATATGCTATAATTCTCTCGGCCAACGAACCCTGACCGTCTCCGACATGAACCTCAACGACCAGATCGACTGGAACGACACGGACCGCATCGTCTCGAACGACACGCGGTATGTCTCTCTTAACGGCGACTGGTGGCGCGAGTCCTCTTCTTGGCAGACGCGCCAAAACGGCTCCCCCGCCCTCACCCGCGTTGGCCTCACCCGCACCCGCCTCACCGGGCTGGGCGGTAACACCGTACCGTCGGCGTCCTCGCCGACTGGCGCTGGCGCGGGGCTCCTCACCTCTGAGACCCACTCCCTCGACCCTCTCGGCAACGAAACGGTCTCCTGCACCTACCTCGACCACTCTACCCACACGACAACAAGAACGACCACCACCCCGGCCTCGCCGCTTCCCGCCGAAACGGTTGTCCAGTCTGGCCTGACCATCTCCACCCGTTCCTCCACCGGCGTAACCACCACCTACGCCTACGACGCCCTCGGTCGCCAAATCTCGCAAACTGATGGCCGCGGCAACACGTCGCAAGTCGTCTACGACGCGCAGGGCCGCGTCACGAAGACCATCGACTCGCTTGGCCACGAAACGACCTACGCCTACGACGCGCTTGGCCGTCAGACTGCGGTAACCGATCCGCTCGGCCACACGGTAACGACCGCCTATGACGCCGAAGGGCGCGTCACCTCCCAGCGCGGCGCGACCTACCCGGTCGACTACACCTACGATGCTTACGGCAACAAGGTCTCGATGACAACCTATCGCAATGAGTCAGATGTCCCGATGGTAGGGGGCGACGTCCCCGGCGCCCCGCACGCTGGCGACACGACTCGCTGGCTCTACGACGAACCGTCGGGTTGTATGACGAACAAGGTGTACGCCGATGGCAAGGGACCTCGCTACGATTACACGCCTGACGGCAAACTCGCTCGCCGCACCTGGGCGCGCGGTGTCGTAACCGACTACACCTACGACAACGCCGGGCAACTCGTCTCGACAACCTACTCCGACAATACCCCGACCATCACCATGTCGTACGACCGCGTTGGAAACCTCATTAACGCAACTACCGCTGGCGTTGTCACGAATCTCTACGCCTATGATCTTCAGGGCCATTGCACCAACGAGTGGCAAAACGACTTCAACCTGACGCGCTACTACGACACCCTTGGTCGTTCCACCGGTTACGCGATCAACGGCACCCGCCAAACGACCATTGCCTACGACACCTACGGTCGCATCGCCACGATGTGCATGGCAGAGGGGAGAAGCGGTGTCCTCACCGCTTCAAATGAAAACGAATTTGTATGGTCGTATTTGCCGAATACGGATTTAAAGGCCTCGCTCCAATATCCAAATGGCCTAACAGCCTCCTGGCAATACGACGCGAACAACCAGCTCATCCAGGTCTGCAACGCCACGCCCACGAACGTAATCTCGCAGTTCGACTACACTTACGATGCTGCCGGTCGCCGCACGGCGATCACCAAAACCGGCTCCGCCTTCGGCGATCTCTCCGGCTCGGTCGACAGCTACACGTACAACGCCCGAAGCGAGCTGACTTCGGCCCGTCGCACGAAGAATGGCCAGCCGATCCCGGGCTTCTCGGAAGACTTCGACTACGACCCGATTGGTAACCGCCGCAGTTCTGCGACCTATAACGAGAAGGGCGAGGCGCAAACCTCGACCTATCAGGCGAATAACCTGAACCAATACACAATGCGTACCACCCCCGGCTACGCGGCCGTGCGCGGCGAAGCCGATTCTGCTGCAACGATCACGGTCAACGAGAACCCGACTTTCCGCCTCGGCTCCTACTACTTCGGTAGTGACCTCTTCGACAATTCATCTTCTGGCGGCCTCGCCAATCTCGAAACCTACGCGACTCTTGCGCAAACTTCCGCGAACGGCGAAGAGGCTGAAGACCTTGTCTCCGCCGAGACCAATCAGGTCTACCTTGCCCAGTCGCCCGAGACCTTCGCCTACGACGATGATGGCAATCAGACCCTCATCACAACCAAGACCGGCCTCTGGCGCGTCACCTACAACGGTGAAAACCGCCCGATTCGTTGGGTGCGCGACTCCGACAACGCGACGCTCACGATGACCTACGACCACATGGGGCGCCGCCGCGAGAAGAACGCGCAGCGATTCTTCTACGACGGGTATCTACAAATTGCTAACTTCCATTCTACGACTACGACTTCCGACTACAACTATTTCATCTGGGATCCGACCGAGCCTGTCGCCACCCGCCCGCTCACGTGGACCACTCCAACCACGAACCACGAATCACCAATCACCAATTTCTACACTCACGACGGCAACAAGAACGTCTCCGAAGTCATCGCATCCGACAACGGCGCCTCCGCGCATTACGAGTACGCTCCCTTCGGCGCGGTGACTGTTTCCTGCGGCACTTCCGCCGCGACCAATCCCTGGCGCTTTTCGTCGGAGTACGCCGAGGATGATACTGCGACGGTCTACTACAACTACCGTCATTACGAGGCGATGGCGGGAAGGTGGATGTATCGAGATCCTATAGAGGAAATTGGAGGGGCGAATCATTATGCCTTTTGTTGCAATAACCCAGTTCGATGTTTTGACTCTTTTGGTTTGAAAATCGATATTAATGAGGATACCGAACGAGTAACATTTCGCCTAAAACATAATGCAAGAGGTATGACTTCTCATAGTGTGGCTGTGACTGTTGATTGCTCATTAACGGGGATTATTTACATTTCAGGTCGTGCGCGACGTTACATAGAGCTCTTACATCCGACGAGCCCAAGGTGGAATGAGCATTTTCGAAGATATGACCAAAAGTGGGGGCCGCGCGCGCGAGTTCCCAGTGCAACACCGGGAGGTTTTGCCTTGAGCGATTGGCCTGTTGAGCGGGCTTCAGCTGGGGGTTGAAAAAATCAGGCGTTGGCTGTATGCTTTCTTGCAAAGCAAAAAAACGCAAGGAGG
>SFPL01000046.1 GCA_004551905.1 Lentisphaeraceae bacterium | reverse complement strand
GTTTTTCGATGTGTAGCGACATATTGACCTTTGGTAAAATAACGGGATAACGATATTATTATAACATAGATGGTGCACTTCAGTCAATAGGGTACGCAACATTTTGAAGATTAGTCAGTCAGCCAACTGGCAAAGTCGGGAGTATCCTGGACATGGCTTTGGGTTTGTATTATACCATAAAATTTCCCCTCCGCGCAAAACGCCGCAAAAAAGAATTGCATGTTCGCGTGATACAAACGGCACAAAATCTGCTATAATACTCACCGATGAAGATTCAGCTTACCAAGACCAAGACCATCGAGATCGGCGGCGGGCGTCGCCGCCTCTCCGATGTGGTCGGGGTCGACCTCTTCTCCGGCGTCGAAGGCGGCTGCCCGGCGGTGCGCATCGCGGAGAAGAAAGGCGTCCTGCGCGTAGTCGCCGCGGGCCTCGTGCCGCCGCCCGCCGCGCCGCTGCCGGAGTCGTGGGAGCAGGCGGCGAAGAGCTGCACCTGGTCGCTGCCGCAGCACTTCCAGTCGCCGCACGCTGCGCTCGCCGTCTCGTCCGCCACGCTCTTCGTGGGCCAGACCACGATGGAAGCGTTCAAGGCGGACTTCTCGGCCGGCTCGCACCGCCAGGACGAATCCGCCGCCCAGGGAGCAGAGGCGGCGAAGTCCCGCCGCATCGGCATCCGCCGCGCAAGCAAGCCTGCCGCCGAACCGGCGCAGAACGCAGCGCCGGCCGCCGCGGTCGAGCCGGGGATTCCGATCTCCAACGGCGGCACCCGCTTCGTGATGAAGAAGATGCCGGTCGACGGCGACTTCGTGATGGAGGCGGCGATTCCCGAATACCAGCTCCTGTGGCTCTCTCGCCTGCTGCCCGAGGGCCGCCGCCCCACCGCCGCGTCCATTCAGCCGCGCGCCTCGGCGATCGCGGCGTCGATCCTGCGCCAGAGCGCGTTCACCGCCGCAGACGGCAACGCGATTGCGCTCTTCGTCGGCGAGGATGCGGTCAACATCGCTGGCTACCGCGGCGGCGACCTCGTGCTCTGGCGCACCTGCCGCGGAGCGCCGGGGCGCGCCGGCATCTACGGCGCGGTCAAGAAGGGGCTGGGGCTCGACGACGACATGGTGGAGAGCGTGCTCAACGACGCGCTCATCGACCCGCGGCCGGTGCTGGAGCCGATTGTCGCGCCGATTGTGAACGAGCTTTCCGTCTCGCGCGACTACCTCGCGGACAAGCTGCGCATTGAGTCGCCGGCCGCCTTCGTGTTCGGGCTTCCCGCCGGGGCAGGCTACTTCTCGTCGATCGCCGAGGAGCGCGCGCACATGAAGCTCGCGGCGCCGGAGGTGTTCGACGGCATCGAGGGCGAGGCGCCCAAGGGCGCGGAGGCGGTACCCTACATCGGCGCGCTCGGCGCGGTGCTCGCGCTGATGGCGGAGGAGGACGGCCAATGAGCGCGAAGGCATACCACCTCAACCTGCTGAAGGACTCGGAGCGCGTCAGCTCCTCGCCGGTGCGCATCCGCGTGATGCTGCCGGTGCTTGCGATGTTCGCGGTCGCCGGCGCCGTCGTGTGGTGGGGCTCGCTGCTCGGCCGCGTCCTGCTGGCGCGCGCGTCGGCGCAGACGCTCCAGGCCGAGATCGACACGCGCAAGGCGGCCTACGCCGACGTGATGGAGAAGATGAACCTCGCCAACGAGCTGGAATCGGAGCTCGAGCAGCTCAAGTACTACCGCGCCGGGCGCCACGTCTACGGCGGCGTCCTCACCTCGCTCGCCGAGGTGATGCCGCTCAAGATCCAGCTCACCCGGCTCGAGATCCCGCCGCCGCCGCCGCAGTCGCTCGTTCCGCCCGGCGTGCTGCCGGGGCGGCCGTACACGCCGCTCTGGGGGCCTACCGGCAACGTCGAGTCGGTCTCGCTCGTCCTCGCCGGCCGGACGCCCAAGGAGACGCCGATCGTCACGCTGATGGAGTCACTCGAGTCCGACGCCTTCACCAACCTCGTCACCATCGTCAAGGACCCGCGCCGCAGCGACCAGAGCCCCAAGGTGAGGTCCATCCGCCAGGACGCCTCGCGGCGCGGCGAGGGCTCGCGGATGCTCGCGTTCGAGATCGAGTACCGCGTCAAGGATAGGAGGTTCGCGAAATGAACCTCCAGAACATGGCCCCAAACGCCAAGCGCTCGCTGCTCATCACCGCCGTCTTCGGCGCTGCCGCGGTGAGCATCTACCTCTTCGCGGTCGTACCTTCCGAGGGCGACCTCGTCCGCGCCAAGACCGAGCTCGGCGAGGTGCAGACGCGCCACGAGATGATGATGCGCAACCTCTCCGGCGCCGACAAGGTGAAGGAGAGACTCGAGGGACTCAACGCCGGACTGGACGAGTTCCGCGCAGCGATTCTCCAGCCCTCGCTCGAATCCTACGCCATGGGCGCGAAGAAGCTGCTCGACCCGATCGCCGCCGGCGCCGGACTCGCCGAGACGGAGTACGAGGAGCTGCCGCTCGTCGCGCTGCCGGTGCCGAAGCGCCTGCCCGTCCAGCTCTTCGCGCGGCGGCCGATCCGCCTCGTCTGCCGCGGCAGCTACCAGGCCGCCGTATCGTTCCTGCTGCGCGTGGAGAAGGAGTTCCCGCTCGTCGCGCTGCAGGCGATGTCCATAACCGCCCAGACCGACCCACTCGCCCAGCGCGTGGAGTTCGTGTTCGAATGGCCGGCCAAGGGAGGGAGGACGAAGAAATGACACCTCCCCTTCTGCTCGCGGCCGCCCTGGCGGCGACGATCCCGCTCCGCAACCCCTTCTGGCCCGTCGGCTACTCCGGCGAGCGCGAGCCCATCAGCGAGGAGCCTCGCTTCGAGGTCAGTGCGCCCACCGAGGAGGAGGCGCGCCGCGACGCCGAGACGAGCGTCAACCCCGAGTCAATCGCCGCCGCCGAGGCCGCCGCCGAGGCGTCTCGCAACAAGGGCGAGGGCCGCCTCTGGATCGCCGCGCGCAGGTCGCTCAGGATCGGCGGCACTCTCCGCGTCGGCTCGGGCGCCGACTCCCGACAGGCCGTCACCATCAACGGCAACATCTACGCCGACGGCGACCTCGTCTCGGCCAACGTCGACGGCCTGCGCTTCACCTGGCGCGTCAAGGGCCTCACCGAAACAGGCACTCTCAGATTGCAGCGCATAAGGATGCGCGAAATCGAAGAACCCTCCGAGGACAAAGGAGAAACAAGATGACCAAACAGCAAATCTCCATCGCCACCGCGGCAATCGTCGTTGCAACAGCCCTGCCAATTTCGTTCGCGCTAAACGCGGATAGCCATTCGGCCTTCGCGCCCACCAACGAAGTCGCAGCGGCCGAGGCGGCCGCCGCCGAGATCGCCGCCGAAGCGGCCCGGGCGGAGACCAACGCGGCGCCGGCGGACGCCGGGAGCGAGAGCGCGACCATCGGCCAGGAGGACGTGGACGAAATCGATCTCGAGGAGATCGACGACACCGCAGAGGCCGCGAAGCATCCGCAGATCCGCACCGACAACGAGGACGTCGAGTTCGTCGACATCTCCTGCGATGAGGCCACCCTCGCCGACGTCCTGAGGCAATTCCGCAAGACCACCCGCGCCAACATCATCTCCGACGACTCCACCAACCTCCAGCGCCGCGTCAGCGCCGAGCTCAAGCACGTCCAGTGGCTCGACGCCCTGCAGTCGCTCCTCAACGCGCGCGGCTTCCGCCTCGAGCGGCGCGGCAACATCTACTTCGTGAACGAGGACAAAATGGCGGTCCCGATCGTCACCAAGACCTTCCAGCTCAACCACGCATCCGCCGAAGAGCTTGCCACGCTCTTCAACGAGAACTACGCCGTCAAGGGCAAGGACGGCAAGACCGTCCAGAAGATTGCCAACGCCTTCCCCGGCGCCAACGTGGTGGTCGTCACCGCCCCGGAGAAGGTCATCTCCGACTGCGAGGCGATCATCCGCTCCGTCGACAAGGCCATCGACCAGATCTACATCGAGGCCAGGTTCATCGAACTCTCGAGCGAGGCGATGCACAACCTCGGCTTCGACTGGAGCCAGCTCAAGAGCTGGGGGGTGTCCACCAAGGATGTCGGCGCCAAGGTCGACTTCGGCGTCAACAAGTCCCTGTCCCTGTCCAAGGACGGCTCGCTCAGCGTGACCGACAGCTCCAGCTCCTCTCGCAACGGCTCGGCCGACGCCGCGACCGGGTCCAGCGCCAGCCAATCTGGTTCCTCCTACAGCTCGAGCGCATCCAAGTCCTACGGCTCGTCGAGCTCCGCGTCGTCCGAGCGGGCGCGCGGGCACAGCGGCTCCAGCGGCAACACACGCAACTCCACCCGCACCTCAACTGCGGGCAGCACCTTCTCGGGCACGCTTTCGGTGGACGACTTCCGCCTCGCGATCAGCGCCTTTGAGAGCATCGACGACGCCAAGATATTCTCCAACCCCAAGGTCATCGTCTCCAACGGCAAGGAGGCCAGGGTGGACATGACCACCAAGTACCCCTACATCGAGCTAACCTCGCAGCGCAACACCAGCTCCGAGAACTCCTACCTCGACTACTCCGCCAAGCTCCAGCAGATCCCCGGCGACAAGGACCGAGGCCTCTTCGCCGGCTCCGCGTTCTTCTCCTACGGCATCGAGCTCACCGTCAAGCCCCGCATCTCGCCGGACGGGCTCATCTCCGTCGAGATTACCCCCTCCATCTCCTACGTCGACGAGTTCTACAGCGTCGCCAACGGTAGCAACATGGGGTCCGACAGCTCCTACGGCAAGTTTCCCATCGTGAAGATGAAGAGCATCTCCACCGAGTTCACGATGAAGGACGGCTCGACCGCCGTCATCGGCGGCCTCTCCAAGACCGAGGAGGAGGACGTCGACGACGGCATCCCCTACCTCCGGAAGCTGCCGTGGATCGGCCAGCGCCTCTTCGGCAGCAAGAGCCGCCAGAAGGTGCAGTACGAGATCATCGTCTGCGTGACCGTCGGCATCGCCCAGCCCGACGCGTTGCCGAAAGACATCGGGCTGCCCAAGAACGCCGTCATCGGCCGCGAATACGTCGAGGGCCGCCGTCTCGAGCCTGGCGACCGCCCCGACGGCGCAGGCGACCTGCTCTCGCTCGACCTACGCTCGTTCGACAAGCGCCGCCATGACGCAAAAAAGGCAGCGGCCAATGGCGACTCGGGCTACGGCAGCGTCACAGTCACGCCCTCCGCCAACCAGTAAACAGAAAGGAGTTAAGCCATGAAAAAAACAACCTCTCTCTTCTGCGCGTTCGCCATTGCGCTTGGCCTATGCAGCACAGCACAGGCCTTCATAATCACATTTAATGAAGAACAGAACGTTGGCGAAGCCACAACCTATTTCTACTGGACATACGAATGTAACGAGACAACCAAAACCGCTACACTTATAAAAGGCGAGCAGCTCTTCGAAGATGTTGAGATCAAGAATCTGATTGTAATAAGCGATGCAACGACAACAAATCTCTACACTGTCAACAAAATCGCGGCAGGCGCCCTCGCCAACAACCCAGCACTGCTTTCGGTTACCGTCCCCAACACCATACTTGAGATCGGAGACGAGGTTTTCAGAAACTGCACGTCGCTCGCCGAGGTGACACTTACCTACGGCATCCGCTACATCGGCAGGCAGCCGTTTGTCAACACGATTGTCCGAGAAATCAAGCTTCCTGATTCGGTTATCGATGTCGGCGGCAACATAGCCGCTGGCACCTTGTTCACAACGACGATCAACATTGAAGACAGTTCGCACTTTGTCTATTCTGACGACGGCGTTCTCTACAACAAGGACCAAACCAAACTTTATGCGTGTCCTGCGCGTGCGGAAGGAACAGTCTCAATCCCAAACACCGTGACGAACATCGCCGCGGATGCGTTCTTCGGCTGCTTCCGGCTGACCTACCTCAACCTGCCAAAGACAGTCAACACCATCGGAGGCGGGGCGTTCAATGTCGCCGGCATCTGGCCCGATCTCTCCGCGCCTGAATCGACCCCAAAACTCAAGTCCGTGTTTTACAATGGATCCGTTCCTGACGCTGCCGACGACATCTACGATGGCGCGCCCACCGAGCTCGTCAGCTACGCACTCAATGATGCTTGGGGCGGAATGACGGAATGGAAAGACCGTCCGGTCATAATCATTGACTCCCCCAATCCGCCGATTCTCTCATTCATTGATCATGACCGAATCACATGGTTCTACCGAATAGCAAATAATGAAATCGAAATCATAAACGAAGACACAGACGGAAACCCAATTGCCGCCGTCAGCCCAGTAACAACAACGGGCGTAGACTACAAAGAATCTGACGAATCAACTATCAAGCGCAGAGCACTGAAAGTCCCAGGATCAATTAATGGTTTTGCCGTTACAAAAATCGGCCCACACGCTTTTGATGGATGCACTGCACTGACCTGCCTTGGCATTCCCGCCACTGTGCGTGAAATCGCAGATGGCGCATTCACGGAGTGCGCCGCCATCTCATCCATCGACTCCATAGACAATGTGCCATTTGATTGCGAAGCGAACACCATTGTCCTGCCTACTGGCGTGACCAAACTTGGCTATCGTCCATTTGACGGACTCACAGTTTCGGCAGTCTCACTCCCGTACACGCTTTCGCAAATCGACGGCAATCCCATCGCAGGATGCGCATATGTAATGTCGCTTTCCATAGATGCAACCTGCCCATCGTTCTGCTCAGAAGACAACATCCTCTACAGCAAGAGGAAGGACACTGTTGTCGCAGTTCCATCTAACTACAACGGAGACACTGTCTCATTCCCTTCCAGCATAAAGAACATAGGCGATGAAGCGCTATTTGGTTGCGCCAACATTGAGTCGATTCACTTCCCTTCTGAATTGAAGACGATTGGTAATCGAGCTTTTGCCAATTGCTCTGGCCTTGAAACGATTTCTTTACCGTCCAAAGTCCAATCCATCGGGGGAAATGCGTTCTTGAATTGTTCACAACTCTCTTCTATTTCCTTCGATGGAGATGCCCCTACCTCTGTTGGAGCCGATCCATTCGAAGGAACGCCTGCCGACATGATTGTTTATGTGCCGCAAGACAACACCTCATTCGGACCCGTGCCTGGCATCTGGCACGACAGAGAAACAAGATATGATCCAGGATACGAATACAAACACACTGACGACAATGGCACGACTTGGACCTTCACCGTCTACAAATCTCGTGCCGAACTAGGCACAAGTGACTCTACGCCTGTCGTTCCCGCCTCGACAAGCGGCGAAGTATCGGTGCCGGGCGAAATCACGATTGACGGCAAAATCTATACCATAACCTCGATTCCAGACGGAGCGTTTGAGGGTTGCAGCGAGATTACAGCCATCAACATTCCCGCGTCTATCACAACAATCTCCGCGGACGCCTTCAACGGCTGCACTTCGCTTGAATCCGTAACCGTCGATTCAAAGAATCCGGCCTACTCCTCGCGCAACGGCATCCTGTATTCAAAGGACGGCAGGACGCTCGTAAAAGTGCCGGCGAAGACCAGTTTCGCCGCGACCTTCACCGAACAGGAAACCGCCACGAAGAAGGACATCGTGGAAGTCATCGGCAGCACCGATCCGACAACCATGACAACCGACCCCAACCAGATCATCGAACTGAAATCCTACGGTACGAGCACGACCACCGCCACGACTGAGTTCTTCCCTGCCGTCTCCATCGACAAGATTCTCAGCGGCGTGACCGCCATCTCTGACTATGCGTTCACCGATTGCGGCCTGATGCCCAAGGGCTCGACAGTCTCGGGAACGATGGTCGTCAAGGTGAACGGCAAGGAGACAGGGCGCAAGACCGGCAAGTTCGAGCTCCCGGTCGGCACCGACTCGACTGGCGGTCACGCCAATTCTTACATCAACTCCCAGGCCGGCTTCTACAAGGGCTCCGTCTGCCTCTACCACACCGCCAGCGACAGCGACAAGATGGTCTCGTATGCAATTCCGATCAACATCCCAACTGGCATCTCCTACGGCAATCTCGCCTTCTACAACAGCCACTTCACCTCAAAGAACAAATCCGACACGCCTTTGCAGAATCCGCCGGTAGTCGTGGTCAATCCACCGGTCGACGAGCCTGACGACGACTTGGATGACACCGACGACGGATTTGGCGTAAGGCCATATCTAGTGGACGCCAATGGCAACCTATCCGCTATTGAGGAAGGCGACGTGATCGAAGCCCATGTCGGAATCATGCTGTCGATTCCACTGAGCGTCGGCAACGCCCCTGACGGCTCACTCAGCACCGTGACCGCCAAGGGGCTTCCCGCCGGCGTAAAACTGGCGAAGACCGCGGTAAAAGAAGGAAGGAAGGTCGTCAAGTACATCTACACGATCGAGGGAACCCCTTCTCGCGCCCAAAGTGCAAAGGCCGTTGTCCTCAAGGTCACCAATAGGAAGAACAAGCTGAACAAATCAGTCTCGTTCGCCATCAAGGTGCTTGCCATGCCCAGCTGGGTCGGCGGAAAGTACAAGGGCGTCTGCTTCGACGGCACCACGGAAATCGGCTCCGCCACTGCAACCATCTCCGCCGCCGGCAAGCTCTCCGGCACGATCATGGTTCCGTCCGACGACGGCAAGAAGTCGCTGAAGCTGCGCTACACTGCCAAGGGCTTCTCCGGCTTCGACGAGGAATCGAACACCTTCTACGGAACCGCGGCCATGCGCATCAACAAGCAGACGGTCGACGTCCCCTTCGCGCTCTCCGCGTACGACGGTGCCGGACAGCTGAGCCTCGAGCTGCCGGGGATGACCGCCGCGCTGGAGCAGAACACCTGGAAGCGCGGCGACATCGTAGCCACGACAATCGAAGTCGACGGCTTCAAGTTCAAGCTTTCGGCGAACGGCAAGGTGAAATGGTCCGGCAGCGTCGAAGGCGACAACGGTCGCATGCTTTCCGTTTCCGGCTCCACCCAGCTTCTTAGCGGGCCGTCCGTGCTCGTTTACATCCCGCCCAAGTCCAACCTTGTCGGCGGGCGCTGCGAACTCTTCCAGCTGCAGTAGCTCAAGGCGATGGCAGCTCCGGTCCACATCCCCGTCTCAGTGTTCACCGCCGGCCACGGCTACGCGTGGTCGGCGCAGCCGGCGGGGATCGGGCGAGAGGCGATGGACGAGCTCTACCGCATCGCCACCGCCGGACGCGACGCGTTCGCGGACGACGCCACGCCAACTACAGGCATCGCCTCTGACGGCAAGACCGCCGCCGCGTTCTCGCTTATGCGCGCCCGCGCCTGGGACTCCGAAGGCCGCGACGCCGACTACGCTGCCTTCGCCTTCGTCCCCTGCGCCGAAGCGGCCAGAATCGATTTCGCCGCGCTGATGGAAAATGACTTCTTCCGCTCCCCCGTGCGCGTTCCGCCGACCGGCATCGACTACTTCGGGCCAGACTCTGCCGCGGCCGCCATCGACGCGCCCGGTCGGCTCCTCTGCCGCAACGAGCTCTACGACTTCGACCTCCACGCCGCCGGCGATCTCCTCGCCCGCCACGCGCACCTCGCCGACCGCTGGCTCTTCCTCGTGAAGGCCAATGGCGCGGCCAAAGTAACTACCACCCCCTGGCACAAGCCTGGCGGCAACTCCTGAAAACCACCATGGCGCGAATCGCGATAGTCGGCTGCGAAGCCAGCGGCAAGACGGTCTTCATGTCCGCCTTGACCGACTTCTACCACAATCTCGTCCCCGAGAACTCCGCCTCCAACCGCTTTGCGGCCTTCGCGCACCGCCAGCTGCGCACGCTCCGCCAGTGGCCGCCGGCGACCAACCCCGGCCGCACCATCGCGCTGGAGTGGTCCCTGCGCGATTCCAAGGGCGAGACCCTGGCCAACATCTCCATGCTCGAGTTCGGCGGCGAGACTTTCCGCGCCGCCTTCCGCGAGGACGAGGGCTCGTCCCGCCGCCAGGCCGCAGTGAAGGAGCTGATGGACTACCTCTCCGCTGCGGACTTCGTGATCATCCTCGTCAGCCTCAAGGAGTTGCTGCGCGACGACGTGGCCGTGGCCGACGCCGAGTTCGAGCGCAGCACCGAGGCGCTCTGGGTCACGCGCGGGCTCATCGAATTCATCCGCGAGCGCCTGCCCGGAGCCGGCGTCGTCATAGGCCTCACCCAGGCCGACCGCTACCGCGACACGCTCGCCGCAGGCGGCGGACCGGCGGCCGTTTTCGCCGCGCGCTGGCCGCGCATCCGCGCCGTCGCCCCCGACTTCCCGGTAGTGGAGATTGCGTCCGTCAGCGCCACCGACGCGGACGGACGCCCAGCCGAAGGCTTCAGGACCGACGGCATCCTGCCGGCTATGCGCGAATTCGCGCGCCAGACCTGCGGCGACCCGAAGCGGCTGCTGGCCGAACTGTCCGCGCTCCGCGAGGACCTCGACGCCTACGCCGACGGACGCGAAGCCGTCCATGCCCCCATTCCCGGCGACAGCGCCTACTCGTCGCGGGTGCGCAAATTCTCCCGCCAGCTCGCCGCCGTCGTCCACGCCACTGCCATCACCGGCGACGACCGCTCGCGCGACATCGGAGCGCTGGAGGCAGCCCTCGCCCGCCACGAAGCGGAGGCGAAAAAGCGCCGCGCGAAGAAGTCGTCTGGCGGCAGGCGGCGGAAAGCCAGGCGGCGCAACCGTCCAGTCGTCCGCCGCGTCTTCCTGCTCGCGCTGCTGCTCGCGCTCACAGTTGCCTTCGCCAACAAATATCTGCCTCAAGGATGCCTCAGCGCATCCTGCATGCGCGTCCTCTCAAAACTGGCAACGTTCGGCAAGACGGACTTGCCTATGCCGCTGCCGACTCCCGCCACCAACGCAGCACCTGTTGCCGCGGCAACTAATGCCTCTCCCGCAGAGGCAGTCAATCAAACGCTTCCCCCTCCCAATGCTGTTAATCCTGTCAATCCTGTCAAAGCTCCCGAGCCACCTTCCACGAACCACGATCTTCCATCCACTAACCACGAATCAAGAACCACCCCCCTCCGCCAAGGCTCCGGCGGGCAGGCGAACCACGAATACCGCCTCTGGCACGACCACAAGGGCGGCGTCATCAAGGCGAAGTGGATAGACACCGCGAAGGACGGCAAGTCGATCACGCTGGAGACGGAGAAAGGACGCCGCATCCGGGCGGTCCTGCACAAGTTCTCCGAGGCCGACCAGGGCTACATCAAGTCCAGGCTGAAGCTACAGTAGGAATTAGGCCTTTTATCGACGCCTATCAGTCATTGTTGACGATGAGCGCGATGAAGACGAGGTCTTCGGTGCCATCGGAGTTGTCGACGCCGTGGCCGGAGCCGTCCGGAGTCCAGGTGCTGTCGCCGGGGCCGATTCGGCGCTTGGAGCCGTTGTCGTCGTAGACCGCCGAGCCGGAGAGGATGAAGTAGTTCTCGCCGTTGCCGTGGTGTTCGTGGTAGCCGAGCACCGAGCCGGCGGGAATCGTCACCTTGGCGTAGAGGGAGCACTTGTCGCCCAGCTCCTCGTCGAGGATCTTCTCGATGTAAACCGCACCCTTGCCATTGGCGCTCGGCATCGTGCAACTGCCTTTCATTTCATTGCCTCCTTGTTGTTTTTCCCTGTGAACTTCAGTCTCGATTTGCGCCGAGCAGCGCGTCGACCGCGGCGACGTATGCTTCGCGGTCCTTCATATCCGCGGCGAAGAGGTCGTCGCTGCGTAGCAGCAGGTGGCGCGAGTGGTAAAGCCCCTCTAGCGAACCGCAGGTCTCCAGCGCCGCGCGGATCTCCTGCGCCGCCTCTGCGGACATGACGCCCAAGACCGTCCGCGCGCCCATCTCGATGAGCAGCGCAAGCGGGATCGCGTAGCCGTGCGGCAGCCGGAAGCCGCTCATCTCCTCGAGCCGGGCCGCGATTGGCTCGGCAATGCGCTCGTCGCGGCGCTTCATGCGCACCTCGATCACGCGCGCGGCCATCTCGGCGAACGCGGCGTAGTCGCGGTTGGCGTAGCGCGGCGCGAACTCCACGAACTCGCGGCGGAGCTTGTCGTCGGCGGCCGCGAGGCAGGCGATCTCGCCCGCGCCGGCGCGCCAGACGCCGTCCATCACGGTGCCGAGGAACGCCACATCCACCAGCACCGCCGCCGGTTTCGACTCGAACCGCACCACGTCCTTGCGTCCGCACCGGTCGATCGCCGCGTTCTCGGCGAACGCCGCGCCGGTCATCGCCGCCGGAGTGGTCGGCAGGCGCACCACCGGGATGCCGCCGAACTGCGCCGCCGCCCAGCCAGCGAGGTCGAAGGCGGTGCCGCCGCCGAGCGCGAGGATGCAGTCGCCCCCGCCGACGCGCGTCTTGGCCGCCGCGTCGACGATCGCGAACGCGCCCGAGAGGTCCTCATGCTTGGCCTTCTCGCCGCCAGGCACGATGACCGCCCTGCCTGTGAGCCTGATGCCTTTATCGGTGAAGTAGCGCCCGATCTTCTGCCCAAGCCACGAGGTGTGCGAGACCACGTTGGAGTCCGCGACGAGCAGCACCCTGCCGCCGTCGCCCAGCGTGTCCGAGAGCACCTCCGCGAGCGCGTCCGAGGCGCCGAACATGTCTTCGACCACTTCAGCCCGATATCCCAGCAAGTTCCTGCGCATGTCTTCTTACGGCGTCCGTCGGACCTTCCCCGCCCATCATCCTGGCGAGTTCGGCAACACGCGCCTCTCCTTTCACTTCCTTGATTTCCGTGCGGGTACGTCCCGCCGACACTTTCTTGGCAACCACGAAATGACGATCACCGTACGCCGCACTCTGCGGCAGGTGGGTGATGGCGATCACCTGCCCGCGCTCCGCGGCGCGACGGAGCTTCTCGCCGACGGCCCTGCCGGTCTCGCCGCCGATGTTGGCGTCGATCTCGTCGAAGACGAGCGTAGGCCGGGCGGAGGCGCCGGGACGGGACGACATCACCGCCTTGACGGCAAGCATCGCCCGGGCGATCTCGCCGGAGCTGGCGATGGCGGCGAGCGGACGGATCGGCTCGCCGGGGTTGGGCCCGAACATGTAGACGACGCGGTCGAGCCCGTGCTCGGACATCTCCCCCCCGTCGACCGCCACCGAGAACTCGGCCTTCAGGAAGCCGAGGTCCCTCAATTCCTTCGCCACCGCCTTCGCGAAGCGGCGCCCCGCGGCGGTCCTCGCCGCCGTGACCGCCGCGCCATTCTTCCGCGCCGCGGCCTCGGCGTCCGCGATGTCGCGGTCAAGCGCGGCCAGGGCCGCGTCGCGGTTCTCGAGCGCGTCGAGCCGCTCGCGCCGGCGCGCAAGCGCGGTGAGGAGACGTTCTGAAAGCGTGCCGCCGCCCTCCGCGCCGCCGCGGAGGTACTTGCGCTCGAGACGGTTGAGGAGCGTGAGCCGGTCGTCGAGGGTCTGGAGGCTCTCGTCGGGCAGGTCGAGGCCGGACACCGCGTCAGCGATCGAGCGCGAGAGGTCCTCGACCCTGGCGGAGATTTCGTCGACTGCGGCGGACCACTCCGCCGCGGCGGGCAGGTGGCGGGCGATGGCCGCGAGCGCCGGGCGGGTGGAGGCGAGCAAGTCGGCCGCCGAGTTGTCGCCGCCGAGCGTCTCCATGACGGCGTTGGCGTTCTCGACGATCTCGCCGGCGTGCGCGGCGGCGGCGTGACGCGCGGCGATGTCATCGTCGTCGGCCGTCACGTCGGCGGCGGCGAGCTCGTCCACTTGAAAGCGCAGCATGTCCAGCTCATCCTCGCCGCCGTCGGCCGCCAGCTCTTCGCGGCGCGCGCGCAGCGCGACGAGCCGGTCGTATTCGCGGCGATAGGGGACAAGGTCGACACCGCCCCACTCGTCGATCGCAGCCCGCTGAAAGCCCTCGCCGAGCAGGTCCTGGCTCGCGCGGGGACCGTTCACATCCACGAGCCCGGCGCCGAACTCCCTCAGCTCTGCGACCGACACCGACTCTTCGTCGATCCACGCGCGGGAGCGCCCTTCGCGCGTCACCGTGCGCCGTACGACGTGACCGCCGAGCACGGCCTCGACCTCAGCCTCCTTGGCGCCATCGCGCACGACGTCGGCGCCAGCGCGCGCGCCCAGCGCAAGGTCGAGCGCACCCATGAGCACGCTCTTGCCGGCGCCGGTTTCACCGGTGATTACGTTGAGACCGGGTCCAAACGCAATCTCTGCCGCCTCAACAACGGCGAGGTTCCTGACTGTAAGTTTCTCCAGCATCGCAAAAGTTGGAGCGGGCGATGGGAATCGAACCCACGTAAGAAGCTTGGGAAGCTCCTATTCTGCCATTGAATTACGCCCGCATAAGCAAAGCCCTTGCTTGGCGGAGAGAGAGGGATTCGAACCCCCGATACCCTTGCGGGTATGCATGATTTCGAGTCATGTGCATTCAACCAGGCTCTGCCATCTCTCCAAACAGGTGTGTATATTACCAAAAACTGCCCTGCGAAGTCAACCCCCCCTGTCCACGGATTACAAATGCCCCGCCCGGGGGCGTTTGTAATCCGTGGTGGGATATACGGCCGACGCATCAAAATTTCCTTCTCCCCGCTGACGCGGATGAGAACGAAATTTTGACGCGTCGGAAGTGTTTCAGCAGCCAGCAGCCAGCGTCCAGCAGCCAATCCGGGCGGGCGAGGCGCGAAACTTGACTTTTATGAGCTGTTTCAGGCGCTGAAATCGAGCGCGCCCGACTCTTTTGTAAACGCGCGGGCATCGAGCCCGCGCGGGTTCGATGGTTGCGCCTTGTGTTCGCGACTTGGTACTACGCCGCCCGCCTTGCCGAGGATGCGTCTGAACGTGTCGTGGCTGGGGATCCCGTTCAGCAGCGGAAGGAGAGCCCTGCGGACATCGTCCACAAGCTGAAGCTTGCGCAGAAGGAACTTAAGGAGTCTCGAGTCTGGCTTCTGTTCACTTCGCGTCTCTCGCCTGGCGAAGTGGTTGAAAGCCTGCGGTCCGAGTCGCGAGAGCTTCTGTTGATGATCGGCAAGAGCATCAACACCGCGTTGGCGCGCACCAAAGACAATACCATCGGGGCGTAGGCTCGATGCCTACGCCGAAAGGAAGAACGGGCGCGGCCGATGGAATGTCCTTGAATCGCGACTCGAACGCATCAAAACGCGCCACGACCATTCGGATTGGCCGCTGGTCGCTGGCTG
>SFPL01000045.1 GCA_004551905.1 Lentisphaeraceae bacterium | reverse complement strand
GTCCCCGTCGGCATCCCGTCGGGTGGCTTGTCATGCCTTGAACAGGCTGTGCGGCAGGGTCTCGTCGCGCAAAACCGCTTACAAATGTCCACGGCGGCTCGGCGCAGCCGAGACGACGGGGGTATTTGTAATCCGTGCGTTTTCATGTGCATGATATCACAAAGGCGGGATTTATGGTATAATGCACTCAAATGTATGTGGTGCCTGCTGCATAATCCAGGCCATGCATTCAACAAGAGGAGGCGAAATGCACAAGAAGAAGGTGTCGCTGGTCGTCAAGATCATGATCGGGTTTCTGCTGGGCACGGTGGCGGGTCTGCTGATAAGCAGGTTCGGAGGGCCCGAGGCCGTCGAGAAGGTGGTGCCTTTCGTCGCCCCGTTCGGAAACGTGCTGGTGGCGATGCTCAAGATGGTGGTCTACCCGATAATCCTCTTCTCGCTCATCCTCGGCGCGGCGTCGCTGCCGCTGAAGCGGTCGGGGCGGGTGGGCGCGAGCGTGCTCGCGTGGTACTTCGTCACCTCGATCCTGGCCACGGTGTTCGGAGTTGCGCTCGCCTACGCGCTCGATCCATCGATGGCGTCGGCGAAGTCGGTCGCGAGCGGCTACATGGGCGGCGTCGAGGGGATGGCCGCGAAGTCCACCGGCGGCACGTTCGGCGCGTTCTTCGAGGGGCTCTTCCAGAATCCGTTCGCGGCGCTCGCGAGCGGGCAGTTCCTGCCGATTATCGTCTTCTCGATCGGCTTCGGGCTCTGCGCCCGCTGGCTGCTGGACTCCGCCGGACTCGACGCGCGCACCCGGAACTCGGTGGAGACTCTGATCGCCTGCTGCGACGGCGCCCAGAAGGTGGCGTTCAAGCTCATCGACTGCGTGATCCACTATTTCCCGATCGGCGTGTTCGCGCTTTCGCTCGTCAACTTCGCCGAGAACGGGGTGCTGCTCTTCGGCCCCTACGCGAAGATCACGCTCTGCGTGGTGGTGGGGGTGGTGGCGATGATCGTAGTCGTCTATCCGCTCGCGATCGCGCTCTTCTGCCGCGAGAACCCGTACAAGGTGCTCCTGCGCCTGCGAGAGCCGATGCTCACAGCCTTCGTGACCCGCTCCTCGGCGGCCACGCTGCCGGTGTCCTTCAAGGCGGCGGACGCGCTCGGCGTCGGCCGCACGCTCTCGTCCTTCTCGCTGCCGATGGGCGCGACGATCAACATGGACGGAGTCTGCGTGCACCTTCCGGTCTTCGTGATCCTGGCGGCGAACATGTTCGGCCACGACCTCGGCGTGGTGGAGATTGCCACCCTCTGCGTGTCGATCGTCTTCGCCTCGGTCGGCGCGGGCGGCATCCCCGGCGGTTCGGTGTTCCTGCTCTTCATGGTGCTCGAGAACATGGGCCTGCCGTCCGACCAGGTGGCGATGGTGGTGGCGCTCTGCCTCGGGATCAACCCGGTCCTCGACATGTTCGAGACCTGCTGCAACGTGACGGGCGACAACGTCTGCACCTACATCGTGGCAAAGCGGGGCGGCCTCATGAGGCAAGGCGGCGGTTCAGCTCCGCGATCTTCGCCTTGAAGGTGCCGCCCTTGAGGAACTCCACGAAGGCGATCTCGCGCGAGCCTGCGCGGTAGAAGACCGCGCGCCCGTCCCGCACGTCCAGGTTCGAGATGCCGGCGCGCGCGCAGCGCACCCGCAGCGCCGCGACGTCCGCGAACTCCTCCGCCTCGCGCGGGAGCGGCCCGAACCGGTCCTTCATCTCCAGCTTCAGCGCCGCGATCGTCTTCAGGTCCTGCGCCTCGGCGAAGCGGCGGAGGAGCGCGAGCCGCTGCGCGTCCTCCTCGATGTAGTCGTAGGGGATGCGCGGCTGGACGAAGTCGAGGTTTAGCTTCACGTCCACCGTCTCTTTCGCCTTCTCTCCCTTCATCAGCGCAATGGTGCGCTGCAGGAGCTGGCAGTAGAGCCCGAAGCCGACCGCGGCGATGTGCCCGGACTGCTGCGAGCCGAGGAGGTTGCCGGCGCCGCGCAGCTCCAGGTCGCGCACCGCCAGGTTGAAGCCGGCCCCGAGCCCGCCGTGGCGGCGGAGCGCGGCGAGGCGCTCTCGCGCGTCGGAGTCGATGTCGCCGGAGGCGGGGATCATCAGGTAGGCGTAGCCCTGGCGCGACGAGCGCCCGACGCGTCCGCGCAGCTGGTAGAGGTCGGCGAGGCCGAAGGTGTCGGCGCGCTCGACGATGATCGTGTTCGCGCGGGGGATGTCGAGGCCGGACTCGACGATCGTCGTCGAGAGGAGCACGTCGAACTTGCCGCGCTCGAAGTTGCGCATCTTCGTCGCGAGCTCGCGCGCGTCCATGCGCCCGTGGGCGACGACGACCCGCGCCTTCGGCACCGCCGCGCGGATCCGCCGCTCGGCGAGGTGGATGGTGGAGACGCGGTTGTGGAGGTAGTAGACCTGCCCTCCGCGCGCAAGTTCGGCGGAGATGGCGGCGGACACCGCGGCGTCGGAGTCTCGCTCGACCTTCGTCTCCACCGCCACCCGCTCGCGCGGCGGCGAACGGAGGAGCGAGAGGTCGCGCGCACCGGTCATCGAGAGGTAGAGCGTGCGGGGAATCGGGGTCGCCGAGAGCGTCAGCACGTCCGCCGTCGCGCGGAGGCGCTTGAGGAACTCCTTGTGCTTGACGCCGAAGCGCTGCTCCTCGTCGATCACGATGAGCCCCAGGTCTCGGAAGACGGTCCGGTCGGAGAGCAGCGCGTGGGTGCCGATCACGATGTCGCAGGAGCCGGCGGCGATCCGCTGGAAGGTGCCGCGGCGGGTCTCGGGGCCCTGGAAGCGCGAGAGCGACTCGATGCGCACCGGCGTTCCGTCGAAGCGCGAGGTGAAGGTCTCGAAGTGCTGCTCCGCGAGCACGGTGGTGGGCGCGAGCACGGCTACCTGCTTGCCGTTCATCGCCGCGATGTAGGCCGCGCGCATCGCCACCTCGGTCTTGCCGTAGCCGGCGTCGCCGCAGACGAGGCGGTCCATCGGCTTGGTCGAGGCGAGGTCGCGCTTGACCGCCGCGATCGCCTCGGCCTGGTCTGGCGTCTCTTCGTAGGGGAAGGCCGCCTCGAACGCGTCGAGCCCGTCGCACTCGACGTCGTAGGCGAAGCCCGGCGTCAGGTCGCGCTGCGCCTGGGTCTCAAGCAGGGCGGCGGCGAGGTCGGTCACCGCTCGCTGCGCCTCGTGCTTGTCCTTCTCCCAGCGCCTGCCGTCCAGCCGGTGGAGCCTCACCTCCTCGCCGCGCACGCCGACGTAGCGCGAGAGGAGGTGCGCGTGCGCCGCCGGCACGTGCAGCTTGCCGCCGTCGGCGTACTCTATGGTGAACACCTCGCTGCGCCTGCCGTTGACGGTGATCTCCGACGACCCCACGAAGCGCCCGACGCCGTAGTCGACGTGCACCACGTACTCGCCCAGCTCGAGGTCCTCGAAGTCGGTCAGCCTCGCGCCGGCGTTGCCGGCGGCGCGGCGCGGCGGCGGCGCGGAGCGGCGCACGAACACGCGGTCGGCCTTGGAGACCGCGAGGACGGCCTTGCCGCCGTCCGCGGCGGGCAGCTCGAAGCCGCCGGAGAGCCCGTCGGCCCGCGCCACCAGCGCGCCGCGATCCTCCGCCGCAGCGAGGTGCCGCTCCAGCCGGGCGCGCGACTGCTCGAAGAGCTCCGGATGCCGCGCGGCGTCCGCGCCGAGCTCCGCGAAGCCGGGCAGCGGCACGGTCTGGAAGGGGAAGGTTGGCGTGCCGCGAGGCGCGGGGTCGCCGGTGAAGACGATGGCGTGGTGGCTGTCTTTGCCGGCAAGCCGCGGCAGAAGGGCCGGGTATTCGTTGTGCTCGAACGCAATCACCGCCGCGCCGTCCGGGAGCCGGTCTGCGACCAGCGAGCCGCGATCGGCGGAACGAGGCTCGTCGTTCTCGGTTTCGCCGACAGGCATGAACTCGGCCTCGGCGACCGCTTCGACCGACACCTGGGTGGCGGGGGAGAATGCCCGCAGCCCCTCGAGCTCGTCGCCGAAGAACTCGGCCCGGACCGGCAGCTCCTCGCCGGGCGACCAGGCGTCGATGATGCCGCCGCGCACGGAGTAGTCGCCTTCCTGCGCGACCTGCGGCACCCTTGAATAGCCAAGCGCGGCGAGGCGCTCGGCGAAGTCGCCGAACGAAGCCGCGGCTCCGGTCGCGAGCCTCAGCGGCTCCGGCGCGTGCGCGGGCAACGGCGCGGCGACCGCGGCGGCCGGGGCGACAACGACGCATGGATACGGCATCGTCGCCCAGGTGCCGAGCACCGCGGCGGTCTTGAGCCGCAGCGCGAACGCGGCGCGGTCGTCCGCGCCCGGCACCGGGAACTCGAGGACCCGCGCCTTGCGCCATTTGCCGCACGACGCCGGCAGCGAATTGCAGATTACGCCGAGGTCGGCGAGGAGCCGGTCGGCGTCGGGGAGGCCGGGGACGACCGCCAGCACGACGCGCGGCTCCGCGGCGAGCGCGAGGGAGAGGAAGGCGTCGGCGGAGCCGGTGAGCGAGGGTATGGCGACGGAGCCTCCCGGTTCCAGCCCGGGGGGGGCAAAGCGTTTTCGAAATGTCTCCAGCGCCTTTTCCATCGCTTGGGTGCGCGTATTATACCATATTATGGTTAGGTGGTTGGGTGGTGGGTGGTTATGGATGATTTTTGACCCATTGCCCTCTCAAACATTCTTTACCTAACCGCCAAACCACCTAACTTATGGTATAATACACAATCAATACGGCAAATGGGAGATTACTTTTGAAGATAATCGCAGGTCTCGGCAATCCAGGCGCGGAGTACGCCTCTACGCCGCACTCCGTCGGCTTCGAGGCGGTGGACGCGATTGCCGCGGAGTTCGGCAGCGCGTGGGAGGAGAAGCGCCAGTACCGCTGCCTCTGGACGCAGGTGCGGATCGGTTCCGAGCCGTGCATCCTCGTCAAGCCGCAGACCTACATGAACCTCTCCGGCGATTCGGTGGCGACGGTGGTGAAGTACCGCAACGCCGCGCCGGCGGACCTGATCGTGGTCCACGACGACATCGACCTCGCGCTCGGGCGCCTGCGCATCCGCCGCGGAGGCAGCTGCGGCGGCCACAACGGCGTCAGGAACGTCATCGAGCGGCTGGGGTCCCAGGACTTCGTGCGCGTCAAGATCGGGGTCGGCAAGGACCGCTCCAACGTCGTCGCGCACGTCCTCGGCAAGTTCGACCAGGCCTCGCGGCAGATCGCCGACGCGGCTGTCGCCGCCGCCGCGAAGGCGGTGGTGGCGGTGGTGGGTTCCGGCGCGGAGCAGGCGATGAATCTCTTCAACTCCTTCGACGCCAGTCTATGACCGACGCTATCGCCATCGTTCCCGTGTACAATCCTGATCCCGGCCTCGTTGCGCTCTGCGAGGGGCTGCTCGGAGAGTTCGCTGGCGTGGTAGTGGTCGACGACGGCAGCGTGGAGGACCGCGGGCGGTTCGCCGAGCTGCCGACCGCGGTCACGCTCCTCGGGCACGAGGCCAACTGCGGCAAAGGGCGGGCGATGAAGACGGCGATCGAGTGGGTGCTCGCGAACCGCCCGCAGGCGCGCGCGGTGGTGTTCGTCGACGGCGACGGACAGCACTCGCCCGAGGACGCGCGGCGGGTCGCGGAGGCCGCGATCGCGAACGACGGCTGCGCGTTCGGAGTGAGGGACTTCAAGTCGGCCGGGGTGCCGCTCAGAAGCCGCTTCGGCAACGTGCTCACCGTCTTACTCGTGCGGCTCATCTACGGCTTCGGGATCAAGGACACCCAGACCGGCCTCAGGGCCTTCCCGCTTCGGATGTGCCCCGCACTCCTCGAGATCCCCGGCGAGCGCTACGAATACGAGATGCGGCTCTTCGGTCGGCTGTCCGGCGACGACGAGGCGCTCCACCAGGTGCCGATCAAGACGATCTACATCGCGAGCAACCGGTCGTCGCACTTCCGTCCGGTCGTCGACTCGTACCGCGTGTACAAGGGGCTGTTCGGCGACTCCGTGGCGCGGATGCTGCGCTTCTCGGCGTCGAGCGTGGCCGGTTTCATCGCCGACAACCTCGTCTTCGCCGTCGCGATGCTCGCCCTGCAGCCGACGGGGATGCTGCGGCGCTGGGAGATCCTCGTTTCGCTTTCGGTGGCGCGCGCCGTCTCGGCCACGCTCAACTACGCCTGCAACCGCTCCTTCGTCTTCCGCAGCCGCGCTTCGTTCGCTGGCTCGTTCGTCAGGTACTGGGCGCTGGTGCTGCTCATCGCGGCGCTTTCGTACGTGCTCACGGCGACGCTCTCGGCGCTGCTCGACGTGTGCGGCGCCTTGGTCACGGTGGTGAAGATAGTGGTGGAGTCCGCGCTCTTCATCCTCTCCTACCGCCTGCAGAAGAAGTGGGTCTTCGGCTGAGAAAGCGGCGCAGGATTTCGTCCGCACTCCTCATTTTATAACTGCGGCTTCGCTGCAGGTGTTGTCATGGGGGTCTGGGGGCGCAGCCCCCAGTTGTAAAATCCTCTGTGTCTCTGCGACTCTGTGTGAGCAAAATCAAAAGTGGGACCGGATTGTGGTTAAGCAAAATTGAAGAAGTATACCAAATTTCCCGACGCTGAACCTTAATGGAACCTTAAGCGAATCTAAATTCGTCTTTAGATTCAATTAAGGTTCCATTAAGGTTCGATTCCCGGCGTTTTGCTATTCTACGCACCGTCCTCCCGGACTGGAGGGCGGAAAGGAACGTAGAAAGATGCTGGCAAAATGCTATTCGGCAGCGGTGAGCGGCGTGGAGGCGCGGACGGTGGAGATCGAGGTGTTCTCCACCCTGGGGAACTCGCAGTTCGCGATCGTGGGCCTCCCGGACCAGGCGGTGAAGGAGGCGAAGGACCGCATCCCCACCGCGCTCAAGAGCCAGGGGCTCTCGTCCCGCAAGGAGCTGGACGTTACGGTCAACCTCGCGCCTGCGGACGTGAAGAAGGAGGGGCCGGTCTACGACCTGCCGATCGCGGTCGGGCTCCTGAAGGCGACGGGCAAGGTGTTCAGCGAGAGCCTCGGCGACTACGCCTTCGCCGGCGAGCTCGCGCTCTCGGGCGAGATCCGGCGGGTGAAGGGGGTGCTGCCGATGGCGCTCGAGATGAAGCGCATCGGCCGGCGCGCGATGCTCGTCCCGGAGGAGAACGCCGACGAGGCGAGCGTGGTGGAGGGGATCGACATCATCCCGGTGCGGACGCTCCAGGAGACGGTGCAGTACCTGAACGGCGAGCGCGCCATCGAGCCGCGCCGCAACGACCTCTCCCAGCTCATCAGCGAGAACTGCGACGCGGGCGACGATTTCGCTGACGTCAAGGGCCAGCAGGACGCGAAGAGCGCAATCGAGGTGGCCGTCGCCGGCGGCCACAACATCCTGATGATCGGCTCGCCGGGCTCGGGCAAGACGATGCTCGCGCGGCGGATTCCGTCCATCCTGCCGCCGCTAACGGTGGAGGAGGCGCTGGAGGTGTCGCGCGTCCACTCCGTGGCCGGGCGCGAGAAATGCGCCGGCACTTTCGTCACCTCGCGCCCGTTCCGTGCGCCGCACCACACCGTGAGCTCGATCGGTCTGCTCGGCGGCGGCGCGAAGCCGGTGCCCGGCGAGGTGTCGCTCGCGCACCGCGGCGTCCTCTTCCTCGACGAGTTCGCCGAGTTCCCGCGCTCTGCGCTCGAGGTGCTCCGCCAGCCGCTCGAGGACGGCCACGTCGGCGTCTCCCGCGCCGCCGCCGCGCACGACTTCCCGTCCAAGTTCATGCTCGTCGCGGCGATGAACCCGTGTCCCTGCGGCTACTTCAACGACCCCCGCCGCCATTGCCGCTGCAGCCAGTCGGCCATTATCAAGTACCAGAGCCGCGTGTCGGGTCCGCTCCTGGACCGCATCGACATCCAGATCGAAGTGCCGCCGGTGGACGCCGCGAGATTGCCGACCCTGGGCCGAGGCGAATCGAGCGCGGCGGTGCGCGCGCGGGTGGTGGCGGCGCGCGCGGTGCAGGCGGCCCGGTACCGCGGCGTCGCCGGCGTGTACACTAATGCGGAGGCGAAGAGCCGCGACCTCGCCGACGTTTGCCGGCTCTCCTCGGCCGACCGCGACCGGCTCGTCAGGGCGATCGAGCGGCTCGGGCTCTCCGCCCGCGCCTACGACAAGGTGCTCAGGGTCGCGCGCACCTGCGCCGACCTCGACGGCGAGGAGGCGGTCGGCGAGGAGCACATCAACGCCGCGCTCAGGATGCGCCATCTCGACGGCGCGGAGAACTCCTACTGGATCTGACCGGGGCGGCGAGGTCCGCCGCGCCGGAACGAAAGGACAACAACACCAAAGGAAAGGAAATACAGGATGAACACAACAGGAAACAAGACCGAGAGCCGCGCGTACCGTCCGAAGCTCGCGCTCTACCACCCCAACGCCCGCGGCACCGGCAGCGCCGTCAGGTTCGAGCTGCTGCCCGCGGCCGACGACGCGGAGGGCTGCATCATGCTCACTATCGCCTGCCAGAGCGCGGTCGGCGACCGCCGTGCGTCGACGCCGACGTACGCTCGCTTCGACTGGGAGAACAAGATCGTCGTCAAGCTCGGCTTCACCGACCTTTGCCAGATGTTGCAGGTCTTCCGCGGCGAATGCGAGTCGATCGGCGACGGACAGGGGCTCTTCCACCGCGCCGGCTGCGGCCAGACGCGCATCACGCTCCGCCACCTCGTCGAGCCCATCGTCGGCTATTCGCTCGACCTCTACCGCACCCTGCCGGGCGGACAAGAGACGTCCTCGCGGTTCTTCTTCTCGCCGGCCGAGGCGCTGGGGCTGACCGAGGCGGTGTGCGGCTCGATGGCGGTAATCTGCTTCGGCATCCCGATGGCGCAGACGGCGTCGGCGGAGCGGGCCGAGTCCGCCGCACCAAGGCGCGGAAAGGAGGCCGTCGATGTCGCGGCCGCGTGAGGATACGAGCGTCTCGGCGGTCAGGGGCTGCTGGGGCGAGGATGTCGCGGCGGAGTATCTCCGCCGCGGCGGATTCGTAATCGTAGACCGCAACTCGCGCCCGTCGGCGCGCGACCGGCGGCTCGAGATCGACCTCGTCGCCTGGGAGCGCTCGACCGACACCATGGTGTTCGTCGAAGTGAAGCAGCATGCGTCGGTCTCGCCGTACGCGCGGCGCCTGCGCAGCGTCGACCAGCGCAAGCGCGAGAACCTGCGGCGGGCGTGCAACGCCTGGCGGCGGACGAACCGCTGGCGCGGCGGCTATCGCTTCGACGTCATCGAGATCTACGGCGTGCCGGAGGGCGGCAGGCCGGTAATCGACCACATCCGCCAGGTGGAGCTCTTCGCCCGCCGCGGCAGGTTCGTGAAATGGGACTGACCGAACGAGAAAGGGAAAAAGAACATGAACAGAATTGTCACGGCGCTGGACGACGTCCTCAAGACCATCCGCAAGGAGTTTGGCGAGATGTCGGTATTGCGGCTCGGCGACGCCGCCGACCGCTCCGTCGAGGCGGTGTCGACCGGGGCGCTCTCGCTCGACCTCGCGCTCGGCGTGGGCGGCGTGCCGAAGGGGAGAATCGTCGAATGCTACGGCCACGAGTCGTCGGGCAAGACCACCCTCGCCCTGCATATCGTCGCGAACGCCCAGAAGTCCGGCGGGACCGCCGCGTTCATCGACGCCGAGCACGCGCTCGACCCCGGCTACGCGCGGCGGATCGGCGTCGACCTCGACTCGCTGCTCGTCTCCCAACCGAACTCTGGCGAAGAGGCTCTGGCGATCTGCGAGCGGTTGGTGAAGTCCGGCGCGGTGGACGTGGTCGTGGTCGACTCCGTCGCCGCGCTCGTGCCGCAGGCGGAGATCGACGGCGAGATCGGCGACTGCCACGTCGGGCTGCAGGCGCGGCTGATGTCGCAGGCGATGCGCAAGCTAGCCGGCGCCATCGCCCAGACGAAGGCGCTCGTCCTCTTCACCAACCAGGTGCGCGAGAAGATCGGCGTCATGTTCGGGAGCCCTGAGACCACCCCCGGCGGCAAGGCGCTCAAGTTCTACGCCTCCTGCCGCCTGCAGGTGCAGCGCATCGGCGCGATCAAGAACGCGGCGGGCGAGGTGGTGGGCAACCGCACCCGGGTGAAGGTGGTCAAGAACAAGGTCGCCGCCCCGTTCGCCGAGGCGGAATTCGACATCCTCTACGCCTGCGGCATCTCGTGGGAAGGCTCGGTGCTGGACGCCGCTCTCGCCCGCGGCATCGTCGAGAAGCGCGGCAGCTGGCTTGCGTTCGGCGAGCGGCAACTTGGCCAAGGCACATTGGCGGCGATCGAGTTCCTGAAGGCGAACCCGGAGCTGCGGGACGAAATCGCCGCCAGGGTGAAGGAGTCGCCGGCCGTGCCGGCGGCGAAGGGGAGGAAGGCGGCCTGAGGAGGCGGCGATGGACATCACCGAGAGGCACGTCCAGGCGGTGTGGTACGACGCGGCGCTGCGTCCGAAGCGCCTCGCCACCCGCCGCGGCACTCCGGTGGAGGTGGTGAGTCCCGGCGAGTGGAACCTCGGCCCGGGGCCTGACTTCACCGGCGCGGTGCTCGAGCTCGGACCCGAGCGCCGCCGCGTGGTCGGCGACGTAGAGGTGCACATCCGCCCTGCGGACTGGGACCGCCACGGACACGGCGCCGACCCGAACTACCGCAACGTGGTAGCCCACGTGACCTGGGGGTGCGGGCCCGAGGCGCGTTCGCTGCCGCCGGGCGCGGTGTCGATCTGGCTTGGGCGCTTCGCGCTCGCCAACCCGGAGTTCTCGGCGGACGCGATCGACCTCGCTGCCTACCCCTACGACCGGCTGCCCGGCGAGGAGCGTCCCTGCTCTCGCGTGCTTGGCGGCGACCCGGACCGGGCGCAGGCGCTTCTCGCCGAGGCCGGGCGGCTCCGGCTCGCGGCGAAGGCCGAGCGGGTGCGGCGGCGGCTCGGCTCGGCGGTCGCCAGCCGCGCCGGAGGACGCGAGCAGGTGTTCTACGAGGAGGTGATGACGGCGCTCGGGTACTCGCGCAACGCGGAGGCGTTCCGCCGCGTCGCCGGGCGCGTGCCGATTGCGGAGATGCCGCGCGAGCCGCCGTCGGCCCGCGCCGCGCTTCTGGCTGCGGGGTCTTTCGAGGACCTGGACCGCCGCTGTCTGAGGCCGAACAACTCTCCCGAGCGCAGGCTGGCGGCGGCGGCGGACGTCTTCACCTCGACCGGCACCATGTCGCTCGCCGACGCGGCGGACTTCTCGCGTCGTGGCTGCCGCGGGATGGTGGCGGTGATGCGCGGCCGCGGCGAGGCGGCGGCGCGCGGGCTCAGCGGATTCATCGGTCCGGGGCGCGCGGCGGCGGTGATTGCGAACGTGGTGGTGCCGTTCGCGGTCGCGGAAGGGCGGCTTGCCGCCGCGCCGGACTGGCTGCCGGCCGAGGACATCTCGGAGCCGGTGAGGCTGATGGCCTTCAGACTCTTCGGCCGGGACCACAACCCGGCCGCGTTCTACGCCGGCAACGGGCTGCTGGTGCAGGGGCTGCTGCACCTCTTCAGGGAGCTCTGCGTTGCGCACCACCCCCTGTGCGCCGACTGTTCGCTGGGCGATCCGCCCACGGATTACAAATCCCTAATTCTTCGCACAGGTAGGCCGTAGGAGGCGACCTTTGTCCACAGGGCCGGGATGGCGTCGCGCCATCCCGGCCCGTCCTGCATATTTTGACTTTTTTGCAGATTCCCCCTTGACTT
>SFPL01000044.1 GCA_004551905.1 Lentisphaeraceae bacterium | reverse complement strand
CTTGAACAGGCTGTGCGGCAGGGTCTCGTCGCGCAAAACCGCTTACAAATGTCCACGGCGGCTCGGCGCAGCCGAGACGACGGGGGTATTTGTAATCCGTGTTATTGATATAGTAGCATTGACATAGTAATCGGTTTTGTGATACACTGCTCGACATGCGGAAGACGAGGCTTAGAGAGAATTGCCGATGCTACCACCTGATTAGTCGGCTATATCCACCAGCCGCTAGGCTGATCGCGAAGCGAGGCGCTATGCGTGGTGCGCACCGGGCGTTTTTTCTCGATGACGACGAGAAGGCGCGGCGCGGCTACGCGTTCATCTACGGCAACGCGGACGACTGGGATGTGATCCGAGACTGCCACGAGAAGTCGATGCGCAAGGCCATGAGCGAGATCCTCGCCGCGCGAGAGGCCGAGCGGGCGGAACTGGAGGCGAAAGGGGAGCCTGCGCTTAGCCGCAGGACGGATCCCGACCATCCGCTGTCGCCGCAACAGAGGTATCGCCTGGCAGGAGTTACTCTATCAACACTACTCTATTAACAAGCTCAGACCCTTTAATTTCGCAAAAACAACCAAAGTAAAGGAACGCCGCAATGGGTAATATACTACAGAATTCGCTTGATGTCATCTACGAGGATTTCCACAACCTTATCCCGCAGTTCGGTTTTAAATGCGTCCGCCGTAAAAAGTGGGCGTCCCTGATGGCGGCAGATATGGTATAATCGGGAAATCCACCATAAGGAGTTCTGATGTATATCAAGCTGACAAGATTTGATAGCCGTCCCATCTGGCTGAATGCCGCTTTTGTTGTGACGGTCGAGCCGCGCCGTGATGGGCGTGGCGCGATTGTCGTCCCGATTGGCGATGGCCTTGACTACGAAGTGTGCGAGTCGCCGGAGGATGTGCTTCGCCTGCTGGACGGCGTACCGACGCCGGCGGTCGTGCCGGTGCCATCGAGCGACAGCCTCACGCCGACGCCAGAGGACGTCTCGCCCGAACCGGAGCCGACGCCCGCACAGGCGACGGACGAGGTCAAGCCGAAGAAGCGCGTGACGCGCGCGAAGAAGGCGCAGACGCCCAAGGCGCCCAAGAAGCCTGCATCGGCGGAGGAGCCCCCGGCTCCGCGTGCCGCGCTTGAGCTGTCTGAAGCCGAGGTGCAGCGCCTGAAGCGTCTGGCGCCGAAGTCGCTCGGCAAGCTCAAGAACACGCTGATGACGCAGTTCAAGATCGCCGACATCGGCGCGAACGTCGCGGCGCTGGTGCAGATGGGCGCCTGCGCACTGGACGGCAATCGCGTTCTCTGGCCGACGTCCGAACCGACGCCGGAACAGGCGGAGACCGGCGCCGAGATGCCTTGCCCTTCGCGCCGTGCTTCTCGATGAAGACGTCGTAGGGCGTCCTGCTTCTCTCAGCAAAGGGCATATCGCTGTCCACCCTGCGGTTGAGCAGCTCGTTGGCGATGGTCTGGGCGCTCCAGCCCATGTACTCGGCGATTCGGCGCATCGTCCATCCGAGTTCGGCAAGGAACCCGAGACGCTGCAACAGCCAGTTTTTATGGGGGGTAAACTGCCGCTAAAATCAAGTTTACTTCTGGAAGCCGCAAACGAATCGCGCCTTGTAATAAGTGGGACAGGCGCGGCAGTTTGCGCGGCTGATTTATGGTATAATACGCCTTTAATGGCAAGGGGCATACCAGATGCAACGGTGGAGGAGGTCAAGCAGCGGATTGACCTCGCCGAGCTCATTGCGTCCTACGGCATCGCGGTGCGCCAGGCTGGCGTGTCGAAGAAGGCGTGCTGTCCCTTCCACCACGAGAAGACC
The DNA here is from genome assembly GCA_004551905.1 of Lentisphaeraceae bacterium. GTDB lineage: Bacteria > Verrucomicrobiota > Kiritimatiellia > RFP12 > UBA1067 > UBA1067. Next base: position 22,496 of record SFPL01000044.1, on the reverse strand, counting down.
CCGTCCTTCAACATCAACGAGGCGAAGGGTTTCTACCACTGCTTCGGCTGCGGGGAGTCGGGCGACGCCATCAAGTTCGTCCAGAAGATGGAGGGGCTCACCTTCGTCGAGGCGGTGCGCAAGCTGGCGGCGCAGTGCGGGGTGGAGATCAAGGAGCGCGAGGACCCGCAGGCGGGGCTGCGCAAGCGCCTCTACGCGCTGATGGCCGAGCTCGCCGCGTTCTACCGCCGCTGCCTCGTGAAGGCGAAGGAGGCGGCGCCCGCGCGCGAGTACCTCGCCTCGCGCGACCTGGGCGAGGAGGCGCAGGAGGCGTGGACGATCGGCTACGCGCCGGCCGGCGCGGCGACGGTCTTCAAGTGGGCCGAGAAGTACGGCTACACGCCGGAGGAGCTCGAGGCGGCCGGAGTGGTGCGCGCGCCGTCGCGCCCGGGCGACAAGGGATATCACCGCTTCGCCGGCCGGCTCATGTTCACGATCCGCGACAGGCAGGGGCGGGTGGTCGGCTTCTCCGGGCGCCAGCTGGTGGAGGACAAGCGCTCCGGCAAGTATGTGAACTCGCCGGAGACCGTGATCTTCAAGAAGGGGTCTGTCCTCTTCGGCTTCGACCGCGCCGCCGCGGCGATCGCCAAGTCGCCGCGCCACGAGGCGATTGTCTGCGAGGGGCAGATCGACTGCATCCGCCTCCACCTCGCAGGCTTTGCGAACTCCGTCGCCGGACAGGGGACGGCCTTCACCGACGAGCACGTGGAGATGCTCCGCCGCGTCACCGACTCCGCGGTGCTGGTCTACGACGACGACGCGGCCGGGCGCAAGGCGACGGTGAAGTCCGCGCGGCTGCTGCTCGCCGCCGAGGTGCCGGTGCGGGTGGTGTCGCTGCCGGGCGGCGATGACCCGGACTCGTTCCTCCGTTCGCATCCGGCCGAGGAGTTCCGGCGGATGCTCGACGGCGCCGAGTCGATCATGTCCTTCCAGGTGCGCGCGGAGCGGGCGAAGGAGGCGCATCCCGACAGCGTGGACGGCGTCAACCGCGTCGTCAAGGAGCTCATCGCCACCATCGCGTGCGCTGCCAACGCGGTCCAACGCGCGTCGATGGTCGCCGAGGCGTCATCGCTCCTGAAGATCCCCGCGGCCGCGATCTCCGAGGAGCTCGAGAAGACGCGCGCGGCGGCCGCGAGGCGTCCCGCGCCGCCGCCGCCGCCGGAGCCGGATGATTACGACGAGGACCTTACGGACGTGGACGAAGAGCCGCCGGACGAAGAGGCGCCGATTCCGGGCGAGGACGCCGCGAAGGCGATTCCGCCGCCGCCGCGCGAGCGCGCGCTCTGCGCCTTCCTGCTTGCGAACGAATACGGCGCGTACGCGAAGCGCATCGACGGGATGCTCGGCGAGTTCCTGCCGTCCGATGCGTTCGCGCATCCGTTCACGCGCTCGTTCGTCGAGACCTGGCGGACGGAGGCGGTCACCGGCGAGGACGCCTTCGCGGCGTGGGGCGAGGCGCTGCCGAAGTCCGAACGCCAGTGGTTCGACGCGGTGCTCGCCGAGCAGGAGAAGGCGCAGGCGGCGTCGATGGAGCCGACGGAGGTGATGCAGGACTTCGTGCGGCTCATCTGGCAGGACCGGCTGGACCGGCTGCGCGGCGAGCTGCCCGCGGCGGCCGGCGGCGAGGCGGCGAAGCTCAAGCTGCGGCTGACGGTGGACCGCCGGCGGCTCGCGCTCGCGCGCTGGCCGCAGGCCAAGGAGCTGGTGCGCGCCTGGCGCGAGGAACTCGCGCACGCGGCGGCGAAGGGATCTACAGTCGAAAACCAAAAGGAAAACGGAGGAAAGCAAGATGGACCTTAAGGAGGCAACCGCACACATCGCCGCGCAGGGCGAGCTGGTGTCGAGGATACGCGACGAGGTGGGCAAGGTGATCGTCGGGCAGGAGAAGCTCGTCGACCGGCTTGTCCTCGCGATGACGACGGGCGGGCACATTCTCCTGGAGGGCGTGCCGGGGCTCGCGAAGACGCTCTCGTGCAACACGCTCGCGAAGGTGCTCGCGCTCGACTTCCGGCGCATCTCGTTCACGCCGGACCTGCTGCCGGCGGACGTCGTGGGCACGCTCGTCTACTCGCCGAAGACCGGCGAGTTCACGCCGAAGAAGGGCCCGGTCTTCACGAATCTGCTGCTGGCGGACGAGATCAACCGCGCGCCGGCGAAGGTGCAGTCGGCTCTCCTGGAGGCGATGCAGGAGAAGCAGGTCACGATCGGCGACGAGACGTACCGGCTGCCGCAGCCGTTCCTCGTCCTCGCGACGCAGAATCCGATCGAGCAGGAGGGGACGTATCCGCTGCCGGAGGCGCAGGTCGACCGCTTCATGTTCAAGTGCCTCGTCGAGACGCCGTCGAAGGCGGACGAGCGGCGCATCATGCAGCGCTTCGCCGAGAGCGCGGCGACGCCGGAGGCGAAGGCGGTCTGCACGCCGGAGGACGTCGCGACGCTGCGCGCGACGCTGAAGGAGGTCTACTGCGACGAGAAGGTCGGCGACTACATCCTCGACATCGTCTTCAAGACGCGCGAGGCGAACGCGATGATCCAGAACGGGGCCTCGCCGCGCGCGACGCTCGCGCTCAACCTCGCCGCGCGCGGCAACGCGCTCCTGCACGGCCGCGCCTATGCGACGCCGCAGGACGTGAAGGAGGTCGTGCACGACGTCCTCCGCCACCGCATTCTCCTCACCTACGAAGCCGAGGCCGAGGGCGTGACGTCCGACAAGGTCATCGACAAGATCCTCGCCGAAGTTCCGGTGCCGTAATTGGTCACACAGAGGCACGGAGGCACGGAGGTGCAGAGGGTTTGAGAAGATGCCAAATGGAACGGTAATGGCTTCGGAAAACGAGATAAGCGGAGACACTGTCGACGCGGCAATCAAGCTGCATCAACGTCTTGGGCCGGGGCTGCTTGAATCTGCAAAGGATGGTCGATGGCATAGAAAGGATAATAAACGGTTATGGGCAACAGACTCCTGATTCGCAGACCGGCTCTGTTGCTCTGTGACTCTGTGTGATAACCGGGGGACGGCGGCATGGCGACTGACGTAAAAGAGCTGATGGCGAAGGTGGGGAAGATCCGGATCCTCACGAACCGGCTGATCGACGACCAGCTGGCGGGCGACTACCATTCCACCTTCAAGGGCCAGGGCGTCGAGTTTGACGAGGTGCGGCCTTATCAGATCGGCGACGACGTGCGCACGATCGACTGGAACGTGACGGCGAAGACGGGCGTGCCGTACATCAAGCGTTTCGCCGAAGAGCGCGAGCTGACGATTCTGTTCCTCGTGGACGTCTCCGGCTCGCAGGGCTACGGCTCGGTGCGCCGCTCGAAGATGGAGCTTGCCGCCGAGGTGACCGCGCTCCTCGCGCTCACCGCCATCCGCAACCAGGACAAGATTGGTCTCGTCCTCTTCTCCGACCGGATCGTCAAGTACATTCCGCCGCGGAAGGGGCGCGATTCGGTGATGCGGCTCATCCGCGAGGTGCTGGCCGCCGAGGACGGCGCCGAGGGCGCGACCGACGTCTCCGCGGCGCTCCGGTTCCTTAGCGGCGTGCAGAAGCGCCGCGCGGTGGTGTTTCTGGTAAGCGACTTCATGGACGACGCGTCGCGCTACGAGAAGCTGCTGCGCGCCGCTGCGCGCCGCCACGACCTCGTCTGCGTGCCGGTCGCCGACCCGGCGGAGTCGTCCCTTCCCGACGTCGGCCTCGTCGAGCTCGAGGATCCGGAGACGGGCGCGCTGGAGCTCGTCGACACCTCGAGCGCGTCCGTCCGCCGCGCCTTCGCCGAGAAGGCGGCGGCAGAGCGCGGGGAGCTGTCGCGCTTCTTCCTCAAGACCGGCATCGACACCCTGCCGATTACTACGGACGCCCCTTACATAGATGCCGTCCGATCCCTCTTTAAGCGGCGCGCCGGGAAAAAGTAGGTGAAAGATGACGGCTATTTCCAGAAATAATCCTGTAAATCCTGTTAATCCTGTCAAAAAATGATTTCATTGTTCATAGCAGCAACGCTCTTCAACCTTAGCCGCGACGGCGTCTCGGTGAAGGTCGATGCCGAATCCGCCGAGGTCGACCCGGCGAAGAGCGTGTTCCTGCGCGTCGAGGTCGTCGCGCCGCCGGGCAAGGCGGTGCAGCTGCCCGACCTGCGCGACCGCGTGGTCGGCTTCTCGCTCGCCGAGGACTACGCCGAGGAGCCCGAGACCGCCAAGGACGGCTCGCAGGTGCAGGCCGCGAGATGGCGTCTCGTCCCCGAGCCCTGCGCCGACGTCTACAAGATCCGCCCCTTCGCCGTCGGCGACGTCGTGGCCGGGCCGGTCTACTTCGAGCCGCCGCCGGCGCGCGAGCCGGTCACCGGCGAAATGGAGTGCGATCCGCGGAAAGACATGCCGCCGCTTTCGTGGAAGCTCGCCGGCTGGATTGCCACCGCGCTCGCCATCTTCGCCGCGCTGGTCTTTGGGATCTGGCGGCTGGTCAAGTACCTCGCGCGCCGGGTGCGCGAGCACCGAATGAGCCCGATCGAGCGCGCCTGGGCGGAGCTCGACCGGCTGCTCAGGAAGGGGCTGCCCGGCTGCGGCCGCTACAAGGACTTCTACGTCGAGCTCACTATGGTGGTCAGGCGCTACGTGCAGCGCAAGTACGGCATCCGCGCGCCGCACCTCACCACCGAGGAGTTCCTTTCCCAGTTCCGCGGCGAGGGCCGCGGACGGAGCGACGAGCTCGCGAAGTTCCTCGAGTCCGCCGACATGGTGAAGTTCGCCGGCGTCGAGGCGACGCCCGAGATGGCGGACGCGGCGACCGGCTCGGCGCGCGGCTACCTCGAGAGCGATTCGGCGGAGGAGGTGTCGAAATGAGCCTCGCGAACCCCTGGATGCTCCTCTTCCTCGCGCCGCTCGCGTTCGCGGCGTGGCGGCTTCTCAGGCGCGGGCGCCGCGCCGGGATCCGCTTCTCCGCCGTCTCGCGGCTGCCGGCGGACGCCGGCGGGCTCCGCGCCCGCGTCGCCGCGCTCGCGCCGTTCATGCTCGTCGCCGCGCTCGCGCTGCTCGTCTTCGCCGCCGCGCGCCCGCGCACCCCGCTCGCGCACGAGCGCAGGTCGGTGGACGCGATCGCGATTGCGATGACGGTGGATGTCTCCGGCTCGATGGACGCGCTGGACCTGACGCCGAAGGGCGAGCGCTTCTCGCCCGACACCACCCGCCTCGCGGTGGTGAAGAAGCTCTTCGCGCAGTTCGTTGAGCGCCGCCCGGACGACCTCATCGGCCTCGTCACCTTTGGCGGCTACGCCGCCACCCGCTCTCCGCTCACCGCCGACCACGAGGCGCTCCTCAAGGTGCTCAAGGGCGTCGAGATTCCGTCCGTCGCCTTCGACGAGCAGGGCCGCGCCATCGCCGGCGACGAGGCGATGACCGCGGTCGGCGACGGCCTTGCCACCGCGCTCGCGCGGCTCAAGGACGCGAAGCCGAAGTCCAAGATCGTGATCCTTCTATCGGACGGCGTGAGCAACACCGGCGCGGTGGAGCCGGACGAGGCCGCGGCGGCCGCGACGAAGATGGGGGTCAAGGTCTACGCGATCGGCGTCGGCACCCGGGCGCGCCGCACCCCGATCCTCGTCCGCGACTTCTTCGGGCGCCGGACGGTGCAGTACGCCGACATGACCTTCGACGAGCGCCAGCTGCGCTCCATCGCCGCGAAGACCGGCGGCACCTACTTCGCGGTCGACGACCGCGACTCGCTGGAGAAGGCGCTCGAGGAGATCGACAAGCTCGAGACCACGCGCATCGAGGCCGACGCCTACGACCGCTGGAACGAGCACTTCGCGCCGTTCCTGCTCCTCGGCGCGCTTCTGGCGTTCGCAGCCGTCACCGTCTCCATGGCCTCGGCGAGGAGAATCGCTTGAACGGCGAGAGCGAGTTCGTCCGCGACCTCGCGGTGCTGATGTCCGCCGCAGGCCTCGTGGCCGTTGTCTTCTCGCGCCTTGGCTGGCCGAAGGTGATCGGCTATATCCTCGCCGGCGTTGTCCTCGGCTCCCACACCTTCGGCGGCAGCATGCTCGCGCGCCCGAGCTCGATTGGTACCATCGGTCAGCTCGGCGTCGTCTTCCTCATGTTCGCGATGGGGCTGTCGTTCTCTGCCCGCGACATGCGCCGCATCCGCGTCGTGGCGCTGCCGGCGGCGGTGCTGGACACGGCGGTGATGATCTGGCTCGGGTACATCGCAGGCACCCGCGTCTTCGGCTGGACGCCGGCCGCGTCGCTCTTCCTCGGCGTGGCGATCTGCGACTCGGCGACGACGCTGCTGGCGAAGGTGCTGGACGAAATCGGGTGGTCCTCGCGGCCGTTCGCCAAGTACGTGCTCGGCACCTCGGTCTGCGAGGACATCGTCTGCGTCGGCATGATTGCGGTGGCGACCGGCTTCGCGCAGAGCGGCGCGGTGTCGGCCGGCTCCTTCGCCGCCTCGCTCGGGCACCTTGCCGTCTTCTTCCTCTCGGTGCTCGTGTTCGGGATGGTGTTCCTGCCGCGGCTCCTCAGATCGGTCGACCGGCGCCAGGACGACGAGGCGCTGCTGCTCACGATCGTTGGCGCGTGCTTCTTCGTCTCCTTCCTCGCCTACTCGTTCGACTTCTCCCTCGCGCTCGGCGCGTTCCTCGTGGGGCTCGTGGGCTCGGCGAGCGAGGTGCGCGCCAAGCTCGCCCGGCTCGTCGAGCCGCTTAAGTCGATGTTCGCCGCAGTGTTCTTCGTCTCCATCGGGCTGCTGGTGGACCCGTCCGCGCTCTGGTCGCACGCGCCCGCGATCCTCTTCGTCTCGGCGGTGATTCTGGTCGGCAAGACCGTGAACGTCACCCTCGCCTCGCTCGCGGCCGGCACCGACGTCAAGACCGCGGTCCAGAGCGGCATGTCGCTCGCCCAGACCGGCGAGTTCGCCTTCATGGTGGCCGTCCTCTACGCCTCGGTCACCGGCGGGCCCGGCGACGGCGCCTTCCTCGCCGTCGCGATCGGCTCGTCGCTCGTGACCACCGTCCTCAACCCGCTGATGATCCGCCTCTCCGACCGCGCCGGCGACCTCGTCGAGGCGCGCCTCCCGGCGAGCGCGCATGACGCGCTCGCCACCTACCGCGCCTGGATCGCGAAGATCTTCGCCTCCGAGGGGTCTCGTGCCTACGGCGAGTTCAAGGCGGCGGCGATCAGGCTCTGCGTCTACGCGGTGCTGATGATCGCGGTGTCCACCGGCTGCTCGCTCCTCTCCCGCAACGACTACGGCTCGCTCTCCGCCTTCTTCGAGCGCAACGACGACATGTTCTTCTTTGCGCTCGCCAACGTCTTCTCGCTCGTGCTGCTGCCGCTCGTGGTGGCGGCGGCGCGCGCGCTCGGCGGCGCGGTGGCAGACCTGCTCGTCTCGGAGGACGAGCCGTCGCGCTGGCGCGCGGCGCTCCGCCAGATCGCCAGGTTCGTGGCGGTTGCGTCGGCGGTGGCGCTGTTCTTCGTGGAGTGGACGATGATCAACATCGCGATCACGCCGTCGCGGGGATGGACGCCGTGGATAGGCGCCGCGGTGCTGACGGTCGCCGGTGCGCTCGGCTGGCGGCTCTTCGTCAAGGCCGGCCGCCGCGCCACCGACCGCTTCCACGAGGCGCTCACCGCCGCGGAGCGGCTCGAGGTGCTCGAGCGCACCCGGACCGCCGCCTCGCCCGCCGTCGAACTGCCGCGCTTCAGCCTCGACGCCGACTCGCCCGCCGTCGGCCTCACCATCGGCGCGCTCGGCGTGCGCGCGAAGACCGGCGCCACCATCGTCGCGGCGTACCGCGACGGCAAGCTCGTGCGCAACCTCGGACCGGACTGGGAGCTCCAGGTCGGCGATACCATCGTAGTGCTCGGCGAGCCGCACCAGGTCGCCGCGCTCAAGGACCTCATTGGCGTCACCGCATGAGCGCCGGCTACATCGGGCGCCTCGCCCCCAGCCCCACCGGCGCGCTCCACCTCGGCAACGTGCGCACCTTCATGGTCGCCTGGCTGCGGGCGCGGTCGCTCGGCGGGCGCGTCGTCCTGCGCATCGAGGACCTCGACCATCCGCGGGACAAGCCCGGCGCGGCGGCGCAGGCGGTGGAGGACCTCAGGTGGCTCGGCTTCGACTGGGACGAGGAATGCGTCCAGTCCGGGCGGCTCGACCTCTACCGCTGCGCCGTCCACCGCCTGCACGATGCTGGCCTCGCCTACCCGTGCGTCTGCTCGCGGCGCGACGTCGAAAGCGCGCAGTCGGCGCCGCACGCCGGTGAACAGCTCTTCTACCCCGGCACCTGCCGCGGACGCTTCCGCACCTGGTCCGAGGCGCAGGCGGCGAAGGGGTCGGCTCCCTGCTGGCGCTTCCGCGTCGGGGACGATGCCGTCGTCGCCTTCGAGGACGCGTTCGCCGGGCACTATGAGGCGGACGTCGCTCGCACGCTCGGCGACTTCCCGCTCGCGCGCGACGAAGACGGCGCGGGCTACACGCTTGCAGTGGTGGTGGACGACCTGGAGATGGGCGTCACCGAAGTCGTCCGCGGCGACGACCTCCTTGCCGCCACGCCGGCGCAGATCCTCGTCGCGCGGGCGCTCGGCGCGGATCGGGAGCTCGGCTACTGCCACGTTCCGCTGGTGGTGGGGCCGGACGGGCTGCGCCTTGCCAAGCGCCACGGCGACACGCGCGTCGCCGCCTACCGCGCACGCGGCGTTTCCGCGCGGCGGATCGTCGGTTTCCTCGCCGCCTCCTGCGGTTGGTGCGAGCAAGGGGAGGAGATCGCTCTTGCGGACCTCATCCCTCGCTTCAGCCTCGCCACCATCCCGCGCCGCCCGTTCGCGGTCGCCGGGCCAGACGCGGCAGCGCGGATTATGGTATAATACGACAACCACGGAAGGTTGGCGGAGTGGTCGATCGCGGCGGTCTTGAAAACCGTTGAGGGTGCAAGCCCTCCGGGGGTTCGAATCCCTCACCTTCCGCCAACTCTAGCGAGGAGACACATATCAATGAAGACTAAAGCGTTTGCCGCCGTCGCGCTCGCGGCATCGGTCATCTCCGCCGTCGCTGGCGAGAAGATCTCCATCACCCAGTTCGACCTTTCCGACAATGCCAGCGACTACGGCGAGGTCAGGGTGGGTGCCAAATTCGACGGCAGCGTCATGTGCGTGGACGATAACGGCATCTACGGCGGGCATCTGATGAACCTCGGCATGCACGCGAACTCCCATCTCACCATCGAGCTCGGCGAAGGGGCGCAGAGTCTCGATGTCGACTATGCCGTGGACGACAGGGGGCTTGACGGACTTGCCCAGTTCCAGATTCTCCTCGACGGCAAGGTCGTAGCCGACTCCGGCCCCGTCCGCCGCAAGCAGGGCAAGCGGCACTTCTCGGTCGACCTTAAAGGCGCGAAGAAACTCACCTTCAAGGTGCTGGACGGCGGGGACGGCATCAACGGCGACCACGGCGACTGGTTCAACCTCAACTTCATCTACGAGGACGGCAAGTATCCGCCCGGCGACGTGCGCTCCGTCTCGCCGCGGCAGCTCGGCATCCTCACCCCGAAGCCAGGTCCCGCCCCGCGCATCAACGGCGCCGCGGTCTTCGGCGTGCGCCCCGGCAATCCCGTCGTCTACCGCCTGCCCGTAACCGGCGAGCGGCCGATGGAGCTCGCGGCGAAGAACCTCCCCGAAGGGCTGAGGTTCGATCCGGCGACGCAGGTGCTTTCCGGCTCCGTCGCCGTCCGCGGCGACTACGAGATCGTCTTCTCCGCCAGGAATGCGAAGGGCTCCGCCGAGCGTGCGCTGACGCTGAAGGTCGGCGACGCGATCTGCCTCACGCCCGCGCTCGGCTGGAACTCGTGGAACGCGTTCGGCAACAAGGTCACCGCCTCGAACGTCATCGCCGCCGCTGAGGCGCTCATCTCAAGCGGCCTTGCCGACCACGGCTGGAGCTACATCAACATCGACGACTGCTGGCAGAACTACTGCGCCGAAGCCGGCAGTCCGTGCGAGCAGGAGGACTTCGTGGGGCCGGCACGGCTTGCCGACGGCACCATCGCCACCAACCGCCGCTTCCCTGACATGAAGGCGATGACCGACCGCATCCACTCCCTCGGGCTCAAGGCCGGCATCTACTCCTCGCCGGGCCCCTGGACCTGCGCGAGCCACACCGGCAGCTTCGGATACGAGGCGCAGGACGCGAAGACGTTCGCCGACTGGGGATTCGACTTCCTCAAGTACGACATGTGCTCCTACTGGATGAAGGCGTTCGGCAAGGACGCCTGGCGGATCATGCATCCCTACCGGCTGATGGGTTGCGCCCTCGCGCACCAGAAGCGCGATATCGTCTTCTCGCTCTGCGAATATGGGCTTGAGACGCCGGGGATGTGGGGCAACCTCGTCCACGGCCACAGCTGGCGCACGACCGGCGACGTTTTCGACGTCTGGGAGTCGATCGCCGGCTCGATCGAATGCCAGAAGCGGCTCTTCCCGTATTCCCGCCCCGGAGCGTTCAACGACCCCGACATGCTCTGCGTCGGCCCCGTCCGCTTCAACGACTTCAAGGGCTCGCGCCTCGCCCCTAACGAGCAGTACACCCACATCTCGCTCTGGGCGCTCGTCGCCTCGCCGCTGATGATCGGCTGCGACATGACGAAGCTGGACGAGTTCACCCTTTCGCTTCTCAGCAACGACGAGGTGCTGGCGATCGACCAGGATCCGCTCGGCCTTGGCGCCGGCTGCGTGGCAGAGGGCGACGACTGGGAGATCTGGGCGCGTCCGCTCGCCGACGGCTCCATCGCCGCAGGGCTCTACAACAAGTCGCTCCGCGAGCAGACGATCGTCATGGACATGTCCGCGCTCGGCATGGAGTGCAAGTGGCGCGCGCGCGACGTCTGGCGTCAGGCCGACCTCGGCGTCTTCCTCGGCAGGTACGAGCGTTCCGTGCCCGGCCACGCCACGCATCTCGTCAAGTTCACGCCGCTCAAGTGCGGACGCCTGCGCGACGGGATGGATGACATCCGCGACAACGCGTGGCGGCTCTTGATGAAGAAGGACGGAGCTCCCGCGGAAATGCTGAAGCAGTGAAGGCAAAGGGGATAGCGGCCATCGTCGCCAGCGCGCTCGGATTCGCGCTGATGGCCGCTCTGGTGCGGCTCGCCGACGACTACGGGGAGCCGCTTTCCTCCTTTCAAAAGAGCTTCTTCCGCAACCTCGTCGCCTTTGCCGTCGCCGCTGCGGTCTACTGGCGCCGCTCCCCCCAAATTTCCAACCCCAATCCCCCAGCCCCCAATTCTGTTAATCCTGTAAATCCTGTCCAAAATCACAGTCCCAAACCACGAGCCAGGAACTACGAGCCACGAACCACGTTTCTTTTAATAGCCCGCGCGGCCTTCGGCACCCTGGGCATCTTCGCGAACTTCTACGCGCTCTCCCACATTCCCATCACGACCGGGCAGATGCTCAACAAGACCGCGCCGTTCTTTACCGTCGCCTTTGCGTGGGCGTTCCTCGGCGAGCGGACCTTTTTCCGCCAGGCCGTCGCGCTCGCGGTGGCGTTTGCCGGCGCCGTGCTGGTGGTGAAGCCGGGTTTTGCCGGGGCGGAGGCCTTTCCGCTCGCGGTCGGGCTTCTCGGCGGCGCGGCGGCGGGAGCGGCCTACGCCTGCGTTCGCGCGCTTCGCCGGCGCGGGGTGGATCCGGCGTACATCATCCTCTACTTCAGCGTGTTCTCCTGTCTTGTCGCGGTGCCGTTCATGCTTCCCGGGTTGAAGCCGATGACCTTTGCGCAGGTGGCGGTGCTCCTTGGCGCGGGCGGGGCGGCGGCGGTCGGTCAGTTCGGGGTCACGCTTGCCTACGGCTACGCGGCACCGCGGGACATCGCGGTCTACGACTACTCGAGCGTCATTTTCGCCGCGGCCTTCGGCTATCTCTTCTTCGCCCAGGTGCCGGACATCTTCTCGGTGCTCGGATTCGCCGTGATCCTTGCGGCGCTGGTGCTGCTCAACTCCCGCCGTCGGAAACGGCTCCGCACATCATAGGAAAATCCGGCGGTGTTCGCGGACAGTCCCGCCTTGGTCGAGGGGACTGTCCCGGGGATGGGGGTGGATTTCGCTGTGCCATTTCCGCACAGATTATGGTATAATTTGCGTCAATGTCTGACAACCAGATAGTTGTGGCCGTTCGCATGGCCGTTTGCCGCCGCGCATTTGCCGTGCTGGCCGCTGCGCTCTGTGCTTTCGCGGCCGCAGGCGCGGGTGCGGACGACGGGCTTTCGGTGGCGAGGCAGGCCCTTCGCGACGGGCTTTGGGAGCTTGCCCGCGCGCATGCGTGTACCAACGCGAGCGAAGCGGCTAAGCTGATCGTCCTGGAAAGCTATGCCGACGAGGGCCGTTGGGACGAAGTGAAGAAGGCTCTTTCGTCCTGGGGCGACGGGCTCAAGTCGCCGGGATTCGGCTACTACCGCGCGATGGTCGCGGGCGAGTGGGACAAGGCGGCGCAGCTCCTGAAGGCGAGCGGGTCCGCCGCCGGGGTCGACGAGGCGCTGATGCTGGAGGCGGACGCGCTCTCGCGCAAGGGCGACCGGGCAAAGGCGGAGCGGCTGTGGCGGGTGGTGGTGTCGTCCACCAACGCCGGGGCTCGCGCGCTGACGGTGGCGGCGGCCAACCTCGGGGACGCTGCGGCGCTGCGGCGAGCGCTCGACGCGGCGCCGAACTCGTCGCTCCGCGCGCTGGCGAGCGTGCGGCTGGGGATGGCGCTGGCGAAGGACCCGGCGACTGCTGCGGATGGCGAGCGGATCGTGCGCGCGGTGGCCAAGAAGTCGCCGGACGCGCCGGACGCCGAGGAGGCGTTCCTCGGGCTCGCCCGCGCCAAGGCCGCGTCGGGGCAGTGGAAGGAGGCCGCGGAGATCTGGGCGGACGCGATCGAGATCTGGCCGGCTGCGGCGCTCCGCGCCGACGTGCAGCAGGGGCGCGGCGAGGCGTTCCTCAGGCTCGGGCGCGGCGAGGACGCGCTGGCGGCGTTTGCGCGCGCGGAGGAGCTGTCGAAGGACGACCCGTCAGCCCGCGCGGTCGCGGTGCTGCGCCAGGGGGACGTGCTCGCCGACCTCGGCCGCGGCGCGGAGGCGATGGCGCGCTACCGGACGGTGCTCTCCGAATACCCGAAGACCGAGATCGCCGCGAAACTGAAGCGGGCGGTGGAAGTGATGGAGCTGGAGTCCCGCGGGCGCGACTACTTCCGCGACTACCGCTTCGCCGAGGCGCAGAAGGCGTTCGCGGCGGTGGCGGCGGCGGATCCGCGGCGGAAGGACCGGATGGACTACTTCGAGGTGCTTTGCCTCTACGGGCAGGGCGACGACGACGCGGCGCGGACGAAGGCGCAGGATCTCGCCGAGGGCTGCCCCGACGCGGCGGTGAAGGAGGACGCGACGCTGTGGCTTGCGAAGTTCACCTACAACCGCGGCGAGTGGAAGGACGCCGCTAACCTCTTCCTCTCCTGCGCGGCGATGTCCTCGCGCCCTGCGGCCGCGGCCGAGGCGCTGGTCTGGGCGGCGCGATCATTCTTGTCCGACGGCGACTACAAGGGCGCGATCGACACCTCGACCAGAATGGTGACGAAGTTCCCGGACTCGCCGTCGCGAACCGACGCGCTGCTGGTGCAGGGCGAGGCGCTATTAGAGCAGGCGCGCTACGGCGAGGCGTCGCTGGTGCTGGACCGCGTGGCCAAGGCCGAGTCGGCGCGTCCGGTGGATCGCGCGCGGGCGCGCCTCCTGCGGGCGGACGCGCTCTTCGCGCTCGGGGCGGACAACCCGGCGAGCTACGGCACGGCGCTCGAGGCCTACCGCGCGATTGCGTTCGACGGAGCGCTCGACGCGAGCGGGCGGCTCGCGGTGGCGTTCCGCATCGGCCGCACGCTCGAAAAGCTGCGGCGCTACGACGAGGCGGTGGAGCAGTACTACGCGCAGGTGGTGGTGGCCTACCGCGACGGCCGCGCCAAAGGCGAGAACTTCGACGACGACGCGCGCGCGGCGTTCTCCCGCGCGGCGTTCCGGCTGGCGGACGAGTTCGAGAGCCGCGGCCGCGAGGAGCAGGCGGTTGGCGTGCTGAGGTTGGTGGCTGCGAGCGACGTTCCCGCCGCCGAGGAGGCGGCGCGCCGCCTGGAGCGGATTTCAAGGAAAGGCAGGTTTCTATGACAATCACCGGTGGACCCGTGTTCTGGATACTGCTGGCGCTGGTGGCGTCGTCGGCGTTCGTGTGGCTCGAGCGCCTCGTCGACCTTCGGCGCGCGCAGATCAACGTGCAGGACTTCCTCAAGGGCGTGATCAACGTGCTCGACTCCGGCAACGACGAGGAGGCGCTGGCGATCTGCGAGGACGAGCCAGCGCCGGTCGCGGCGGTGGTGGCGACGGCGATCCGCCACGCGAACGGCAGCGCGCGGCTCCTCAGGGACGCGGTCGACTCCGAGGGGCGCGCGGCGGCGGGACGGCTCGACCGACGGCTTGCGGCGCTCGCGATCGTGGCCCAGGTGGCGCCACTTCTCGGTCTCTTCGGCACCGTGGTCGGATTCATCAAGGTGGTGATGCGCGTCTCCGGCGCCGACCTCGCCAGCCGCGCCGACCTCATCAGCGGTGCGATGGAGGCGCTCGTCTCCGCCGCGCTTGGACTCGCGGTGGCGATTGCGGTGACGGTGATGTACGGGTCGCTCAGGGTGCGGCTTGACCGCATCGTCGTGGAGCTCGAGGCCGCTGCGAGCCAGATCGTGGGCTACCTCGCGACCCGCCGGGAGGAGCAGCGCAGATGATTTCCTGGGGATGGCGTCCCGCGCGCACCGAGGGGATCTGGCACCACGGCCTGCCGGCGATGCGCCCGCTCGTCGCCGCCGCGCCGTGGCTGGCGGTGATGTTGCTCATGGTGATGTTCCACCTGCTCGACGGCGAGCTCGTCGCCGCGAAGGGCGTCCTGTTCGACCTGCCCGATCCCGGCGTCGCCGAAGGCGAGGCGTCCGGCCTGGTGGCGTTGGTGCTGCCGATGCACCACGAGACCCTGGTGTTCTTCGACGACGCGCGCTACATGCTTTCCGACGGTGCCTCGGCCGACGCCTTCTCGCGCCACCTCGCCGAGCGCGCGGCCCGCACCGACCGCAAGACGATGCTCGTCCTCGCGGACCGCCGCGTCGCCGGCGGCGAGCTCATGAAGATGGCGGCGATCGCTAAGCGCAGTGGCGTAGACAAGGTGCTGTTCGCCGAGAAGCGGGCGGGGGAGGGAGAATGACCGGAATCGCCGCCGAGCTGATGCGCGCCGCGCCCGTGCTTGCCGCCGTCGCCGCCGTCGCCGCCATCTTCCCGCGCCGGGCGGTCGGTTTCGCTGCCTCCGACCCGCGCCCGGCGGAGCCGTCCGCCGCCTTCGTGGAGCTCACCGAGGACGAGGAGGACGAGGCGGTCAAGGCCGCGAAGACGGCATGGCTTGCATCCGGCGGCCGCCGCGGCCGCGGCGCCGGGGTGCTTTCGCTCGGCGCGCTGCCGGAGACTGAGAGCGGGCCGATCCTCGGCGGCGAGGCGCTGCTGCCGCCGGCGAAGGAGCCGCGGCCGGTGGAGTGGGGGAAGTCGGCCTGGCGGCCATCCGCCGCCGCCCCCGCGCCGCAACCGATTCCGTCCGATGCGCGCGAGAAGCCGAAGCCGGCGTTTTCGCGTGCAGAGCTTCTATCTATCGAAAACAGGAAAGGGGACATACCATGACCGACAAGCAGGCCTTCGACGCGTTCCGCAAAACCGGGGCGCTTCTCGAGGGGCACTTCGAGCTCCGCTCGAAGCTCCACTCCAACCGCTACTTCCAGTGCGCGAACGTGCTTCGGTACCCGCGCATCGCCGAGAAGCTCTGCCGCGAGGTGACTCGCCGCGCGGTCAAGAGCGGCAAGCTTGGCAAGCGCATCGACGGCGTCATCTCGCCGGCCGTGGGCGGCATCCTGGTCGGCCACGAGGTCGCGCGCGAGCTGAACGTCAAGTGCATCTTCGCCGAGAAGGTGCAGGGCAAGGGCGTGGACGCGACCGGCAAGCCCAACACCGTCCTCGCGCTCCGCCGCTTCGCGATCAGGAAGGGCGAGCGCTACGTCGTCGCCGAGGACGTCGTCACCAAGGGCGGCCGCGTCCAGGAGACGATCGACCTCGTCAAGGCGGCGGGTGGCAAGGTGGCCGGCGTGGTGGTGCTGGTCGACCGCTCCGGCGGCAAGGCCAAGTTCGGGCGCGTCCCGATGTTCCCGCTCGTCCGGATGACCCCCGAGACCTGGACCGCCGCAGAGTGCCCGATGTGCAAGGCCGGCTCCAGGCCCGTCCATCCCGGTTCGTGATTTGGTATAATACACAGCCATGATGAACAAGCTCAAGACCTGGTGCCGCGGAGTCGTCAAGGGCTTCCTCGACAACCATTGTTCGATGCACGCCGCCGGTCTTACCTACTTCTCGATGCTGGCGATGATGCCCATCCTCTGCTGCATCCTCGTCGTCGCCAAGGCGGTCGGGGTCGACGACTACGCCCGCAGCCACATCAACGCGCGCATCGACGCGCTCATCACCCACATCGAGAAGGGGCAGGATGACAAGCTCGCCGCCGCCGCGGGCGCGTTCTCGAGCGAGGAGGACGTCCAAAAGAAGCGCATCGCCGCCGAGGAGTTCGCCGCCCAGGCCAGGACCATCTCCAACGCGCTTTTCGAGCGCATCGACGCTTTCGACGTCGCCACCTTCGGCTGGATCGGCCTCGGCCTCCTGCTCTGGACGGTCATCTCCTCGCTCGGCATGGTGGAGATGAGCTTCAACCGCATCTGGGGGGTGCCCAAGCCGCGTCCGGTGTGGAAGCGCGCCTGGGTGTACCTGCTCGTCATGATCGTCATGCCAGTCCTTGCGGCGGTCGCGATGTCCTTCCCGGTCATGGGCGCGGTTAAGAGCGTCATCACCGCCACCACCGGCGTCACCGACTACACCAAGTGGGTGGGCGACACTCTCCTCTGGCTCATCGACTCCTGGGCGGTCAAGTTCGCCATCGCCTTCGTCACCGCCACCTTGAACTTCGCCTTCATCTTCTGGTTCATGCCCAACTGCCGCGTGCCGTTCCGCGCAGCGGTCCGCGGCGGAGCGGCGACCGCGATCCTGTTCGGCGGCTGGATGAAGGCCTGCGCCGTCGCCCAGGTCGGCATCGCCAAGTCCTCGGCGCTCTACGGCTCCTTCGCCTTCATGCCGATCGTCCTTGCCTGGCTCTACATGAGCTGGCAGATCGTGCTGCTGGGCGCTAACATGGTGCGCGAGTTCGCGCGTTCGTCCGAGGAGGCGGCCGGCAAATGAAGATCCTCGTCACCGGCGGGAAGGGAATGCTCGGGCGCACGCTCCAGCATGAGCTTGCCGACCACGAAATCGTCGTTGCCGACCTGCCGGAATGGGACATCCTCGACGCCGACGCCTTCACCGCCAGGACGGTCGCCGCCAAGCCCGACGTCGTCGTCCACTGCGCCGCGATGACCCGCGTCGACGACTGCGAGGAGAAGCGTGACTTCGCTTTCCGGCTCAACGAGGAGGGCTCGCGCAACGTCGCCGTCGCCGCCTCCGCCTGTGGCGCGCGGCTGATCGCAATTTCCACCGACTACGTCTTCTCCGGCGAGCCGCCGAGCGAGCCCTGGGCCTGGGGCGAGACCGACGTCCCGCGCCCGCGCACCGTCTACGGCGCGTCGAAGCTAGCCGGCGAGCGCATGGTGCAGATGATCATGCCCGAGGCGGTCATCATGCGAATCGCCTGGCTCTACGGCCCCGGCGGCCCGTCCTTCGTCCACACCATGGCGCGCCTCGGTGCGCAGGACGGCGACCCGCTCAAGGTGGTGGACGACCAGGTCGGCAACCCGACCTCGACCAAGGCGGTAGCGGACGCCATCCGCTTCCTGCTCGGCAAGCCGGACATGAGCGGGGTAGTCCACGCGACCTGCGAAGGGCAGGTCAGCTGGTGCGGCTTCGCCAAGGAGCTCTTCCGGCTCCTGGGGCTCAAGCGCGAGATCGTCCCCTGCACCACTGCGGAGTTCCCGCGCCCGGCGCCGCGTCCGCGCAACTCGGCGCTCAGGAAAAGCGTCCTCAACCTACTCGGCTACCGCACCCCTCCTTGGCAGGATGCGCTCGCCGACTTCGTCTGCAGCGAATTCGGAGTTTCATAAACTAAACAACAACCATCAACCCAACAGGCAACGGAGAAAAAAGAAAATGGCAGCTAATCTCAAGGGCAAGACGGCAATCGTCACCGGCGCTGCGCGCGGAATCGGCGCGGCAATCGCGAAGGAGCTCGCGTCGCGCGGGGCGGACGTTGCGATATGCGATCTCAAGGAGGAATGGTGCGCCGACACCGTCGCCGCGCTCGCGGCGCTGGGCGTGAAGGCGAAGGGCTACGGCGTCAATGTGGCGGTCTCGGCCGAGGTCGACGCCTGCGTCAAGGCCGTTCTCGCCGACTTCGGCAAGGTCGACATCATGGTCAACAATGCCGGCATCACCAAGGATGGTCTCCTGATGCGCATGTCCGACGAGGACTGGGACGCCGTCCTCAACGTCAACCTGAAGGGCACCTTCCTCTTCACCCGCGCCGTCTCGCGCCCGATGATGAAGAACAAGTCAGCCGACGGCGCGCAGCTCGGCGGCTCGATCATCAACATCGCCTCCGTGGTCGGCATCATGGGCAACGCCGGCCAGGCCAACTACACCGCGTCCAAGGGCGGCGTCATCGCGCTCACCAAGACGACCGCCAAGGAGCTCGGCTCGCGCAACATCCGCTGCAACGCCGTCGCCCCCGGCTTCATCCAGTCGAAGATGACCGACGTCCTGCCCGTTGAAGTCAAGAAGGCGTACATGGACACCATTCCGCTCCGCCGCTTCGGCACCGCCGAGGACATCGCCAAGGCGGTGGCCTGGCTCGCCGGCGACGACGCTGCCTACGTCACCGGCCAAATCATCTCGGTCAACGGCGGCATGATCGGCTAAGGAGGACATAGGCCATGAAAATTCTTGTCACCGGCGGAGCCGGCTACATCGGCAGCCACACCGTCGTCGAGCTTTTGAACGCCGGCCACGAAGTCGTCGTGGTCGACAACCTCTGCAACAGCTCGAAGAAGTCGCTTACGCGCGTGAAGCGCATCACCGGCAAGATGCCGGCCTTCTACCGCGTCGACATCCGCGACGCGAAGAAGCTCGACGCCGTCCTCGACCGCGAAGGACCGTTCGATGCCGCCATCCACTTCGCCGCGCTCAAGGCCGTCGGCGAGTCGACCCAGATTCCGCTCAAGTACTACGCCAACAACCTCGGCGGAACTTTCACCCTCCTCGACCGCCTCGGCGCGCATGGCTGCAAGAACATCGTCTTCTCCTCCTCCGCCACCGTCTACGGCGAGCCGAAGACCGTGCCGATCCGCGAGGATTTCCCCACCCCCGGCTGCACCAACCCGTATGGCTGGACGAAGCTCATGATGGAGCAGGTGTTCAAGGACGTGCAGAAGGCCGATCCCGAGTGGAACGTCGTCCTGCTTAGGTACTTCAACCCGATCGGCGCGCACAAATCGGGGCTGATCGGCGAAGACCCGGCCGGCATCCCCAACAACCTCCTGCCATACGTCGCCCAGGTCGCGGTCGGTCGCCGTCCCGAGCTCAATGTCTTCGGCGACGACTACCCGACGCCCGACGGCACCGGAGTGCGCGACTACATCCACGTCGTCGACCTCGCCATTGGCCACCTGAAGGCGATCGAGAAGCTTGAGCGCGAGCCGAAGCTGGGGCTTAAGATCTACAACCTCGGCACCGGTCACGGATATTCGGTACTGCAGGTCGTCAAGGCGTTTGAGAAGGCGTCGAAGCGTCCTGTCCCCTATAAAATCTGCCCCCGCCGCCCCGGCGACATCGCCGAGTGCTGGGCCGACCCCTTGCTCGCGGCGAAGGAGCTCGGCTGGAAGGCCGAGCGCGGTATCGACGAGATGTGCGCCGACGCCTGGCGCTGGCAGAAGAAGAATCCGTATGGCTACGCCGGGAAGGGCGGCAAGGCGGAGTGACGGCGCTCGACGCCATCCTCGACGGCTTTGAATCCGCGCTCGAGCTCGAGCGCGAGCTCGGCAACAGGATCGTCCCCTGCGACCGCAAGCTGCTCGCGCCGCTTGCGGAGGCGAGTTCAGCTCCGCCCCCGGCAAAGCCACGAGCCACGAACCGCGAGCCACGAACCACGAACAGCGAACCACGAATCGCGAACCACGAATCGCGAGACCTCCTCTTCATCCATCATTGTCCGTTCACGGAGCGGGGCCAGGAGCTGATGGACAACATCATCAAGGCGATGAAGCTTGGGGAGGGACAGTACCAGGTGGTATTCGGCGGCGGACCGCTGCCGCCGGCGAAGGTCTGCGTAGTCCTGGGCTCCAATGCGCTTGTGCAGATCAGGTCCGGCGGGGCGTGTCCGCCTGGCAGCTGGACGAAGACGCCTTCTGGCGCCGATGCGCTCGTCACCTATTCGCCCGAATTCATACTCCGCTTCAGCGATGGCTCGAATGAGCAGAAGGAATGCAAGAGGAAGATGTGGGCCTCGCTCAAGTCCGCCCTGTCCCGCGCCGGTCTCCCGCTTCCATAGTCCACGATACGCGAGCCGCCAGCCGCGGAATATGGTATAATTTACGCATGAAGACTATAAATGCGATGATGGCTTTGGCGATGGCGACGGCGCTGGTACTGGGCGCGCCTGCCATGGCTGCTTTCGGAGACGGTGCGCCTGACCTCGGCGCGCTTGCACGCGAGGACTACGCGCACGCAGTACGCCCCGGCGGCGTCGACGGCAGCCCATTCTGGAACATATACGCTCGGATGTTCATGTATCCGCCGGCGTTCGACTTCTCGAAGGGCGGTCCTGGCACGGTGAAGTACCGCTTCACCGTCTTCGACGCGGCCGGGAGGACCCACGTCTTCGACGCGCCTTCGTCGCAGTCGCCGCTGACGCCGGTCTGGAACGACGTCGCCCCCGGCCAGGCCTGGGTGTACGTC
Source organism: Lentisphaeraceae bacterium (assembly GCA_004551905.1). Taxonomy (GTDB): domain Bacteria; phylum Verrucomicrobiota; class Kiritimatiellia; order RFP12; family UBA1067; genus UBA1067. Next base: position 1,455 of record SFPL01000044.1, on the reverse strand, counting down.
TCGGCGGTGGACAAGGACGGCAAGGTCAACGGCATCCCCGACTGGCCGCGCGACCGCTTCTCGCGCACGTTCTGGCGCTCGGCGCCGTTCCGTCCCGGGGCGTATCCGCCCGCGCCGCGCTCCTACGCCGAGGCGGTGGCGAAGTGCGGCGACGAGATCTTCGAGCGCCCGGCGACGCAGTACTTCCTCAGGACCGGCAAGCCCGACCCCGCCTACAAGCACAACTGCTATCCGGCGAAGATGCATTCCGCGCTCATCCACGGGATGCTCGGCTACGCGACGCGGCGTCCCGGCCGCGCGGCGGACGCGCTGAAGCTCGCTCGCAACGCGGCGGACTTCCTCATCTCGATTTCGCAGCCCCAGGGCGCGCCGCTCGAGTACTGGCCGCCGACGTACGCGGACAAGCGCGCGGCGGGATCGTTCCGCTACGGGCAGAACATGCTCATTTATCCGTGCAGTGTCGGCGCGGCGTATCTGGCGCTCTACGACCGCGTGAAGGACGCGAAGTACCTGGACGCGGCGAAGCGCATCGCCGACACGTACGTGAGGCTCCAGGAGGCGGACGGCACCTGGCCGATCTTCATCCGCGAGTCAGACGGCAAGGTGCTGAACGAGAACCGCGTGCAGCCGACCGGCGTCATCACCTTCCTCGAGCGGCTCTACCAGACCTGCGGCGACGAGAAGTACCGCGCGTGCGGAGATAGGGCGTTCGCGTGGATCGAGGCGCATCCGCTCAAGGACTGGTTCTGGGAAGGGCAGTTCGAGGACACGCCGCTGGTGCAGAAGTACGAGAACCCGTCGGAGCACCCGGCCTGCGAGCTGGCGCTCTACCTGCTGGAGCGCTTCCCCGGCGATCCGAAGTGGCTGGCGGTAGCGCGCGACATCCTGCGCTACGCCGAGGACCAGTTCGTCTGCTGGGAGAAGCCGTGCGCGGCGAACGGCCACGGCGTCAACACGCCGGTCGGGGTGCCGTCCCACCAGCAGAACCGCTATGACGACTGGTTCTACCCCTGCGTGCTTGAGCAGTACGTCTACTATGTGCCGGTCGACGCCTCGAACGCGAAGCTGATCCGCACCTACCTCGCCATCTATCGCGCCGGGAAGAATCCGCTCGACCTCGCGAAGGCGCGGGCGCTTGGGGATGCGCTCGTGCGCATCCAGCGCCCGAACGGATACATCCCGACGGAGTATGCGAAAGTCGAGAATCGCGACGACCCCATGCAGGGCTGGCTTAACTGCTCCTGCGCCGCGTTGTCGGCGATGGCCGAGCTGGCCGCGGCCGTCGGCGAGTAATCGGCGCGGCGAGGCGAACCGTACGGCCGACGCATCAAAATTTCCTTCTCCCCGCTGACGCGGATGAGAACGAAATTTTGACGCGTCGGAAGTGTTTCAGCAGCCAGTAGCCAGCGTCCAGCAGCCAATCCGGGCGGGCGAGGCGCGAAACTTGACTTTTAT
>SFPL01000043.1 GCA_004551905.1 Lentisphaeraceae bacterium | reverse complement strand
TTGCAAGAAAGCATACAGCCAACGCCTGATTTTTTCAACCCCCAGCTGAAGCCCGCTCAACAGGCCAATCGCTCAAGGCAAAACCTCCCGGTGTTGCACTGGGAACTCGCGCGCGCGTCTGTTTAATGGCACTCACGTTATTTAAATTCCCCGTCCTTGAATTTTTGAAAACACTCGCATCCTTCACCCACGATATATTTTTAACCACATCTTTAATAGCCCTTTCAATAGTCGATCCGTATTCTCTCTCGATATAGGCAATAACAACAGCGTCATAAAACTTCCGCATCACTATATCCTTGTGAGATATATCCTTGTGAGATTGCCCGACAGAATCAGCCGCCTTCGCAACTCCAGGATTTTCAGATTCTTTTCGATTCACTTCATACCCAATAATTGACGCAGCAAAGGCATCACCTGCGTCGCGCAATTGGGCCTTAATGTCATCTAGCGATCCAGAATCGCCCGATCCGTAGCAGTCATCCTCTACTATGACGAAGTGCTCAACACACTCGAAGAAACGTCGAAGATGCATCTTCATCAATTCGGCAACGGCTATCACTTCCGGGAAACGGGCCGAGAGATCATTAATGAGCCCGATCAGAGTTGATATGTTCTTGTAGCACGGCATAAGCCGATTGAATGATTCACTATCCTTATACTCTAGACGAAGTGGGCGTCTCGGCTCCGGCCTATTCAGAAATCTAAAGATTTCACACACACGATCATCTACCCACCGAGACCATATGCCCTCTCCCGCCGTACTGAAGAACACAGCCGCACCCTTTAGGTCTGCGAACTTGTTATCATCGGTAAACACAAATACTTTTTCTGACCTATACATCACACCACCTCCAGACTTTAAATAAGATTCATCTGCTCAAGCAATAGACGGCGCAGCTTCTTTCGTTCATCATCCGGCAGATTCGCAAGCACACCCTCTGCCGTAATAGGCTCGGGCTTTGACAGCTTCGAATCAGACTCCACATCCGGCATCCCCTTATATTCAACCTCTGCCTTTGCGAGAGACCGCCCGACCCTCTGCCCCAGGATTTCTGCCGCGTGTTTGCCTGTAGGGTTAAAATACTGAAGCGTCATGGCAGTGGTCGAATGCCCGACAACCTTCTCGACGTAAGCCAGAGGAACGCCAGCCTCGACAGCCAGAACCACAAACGTCGCGCGTAGGGAATGCCAGCCGTACAAAGACGCACGACATTTGCCGACGGAGCGCACCTCCCTTGTTGCGTCAAGCAATGACCGACGGTCGGTCTTGAGATCAAGCTTGCGCATCCGCCTGTTTTTTGTCCTCAAGGCAGAGCCTGTCAAATCCTCAATATCTCGGAGATACTGCGAAACCTGCGCTCTTGCAATTCCCATGCCCGTAGCAATGGCGACCGGCGCAAGACCGGCGAAGTGCTCACGCGCGATCCTCTCAAGCCGCATCCGCTTCTCCGGCTTCATCCTTGCATTAGATATCGCCGACAAGACATCTTCGAGCGACTTGCCGGTTTTGCCGTCCTCTACCTCGACCGGCTTCTCCGACGCTGGCCTGGCCGCGTCTGGATCAATCGCCAGGGCCATAAATGGCTTAATCTCGCGCACAAGCCCCGTCCGCGTGCCTTCGCATGAATAACGCTTTAGCATTTCGGGAAAAACCAACTCGTCACGAACATCCCGCTTTGATTCCAAATCCATCAGCACGTCCGCAAGCGGCTGAATGATAGGAACCGTCACCATTGCGCCGGTCTTAGACGTCCGCTTCGGCCCGATCATGCCGAATACCCCGCGCCTTCGATCCTTTGCCGACGCAAGATGCACCTCGTCCCATCTAAGAGAACAGGCGTCGCCCAGCCGCAGCCCAGAGCAAGCCGCACACGCCAAAAGAGGGAATAGGCTCGGCCTTTTTGATTTCACGATGTCAAAAAGACGCGCGACCTCCAAAGATGTCAGAGGAACGCGCGAAACGCGCCCCGTATCATCCTCGCCCTTGCGGACAATAATCTCGCCAAACGGATTAGAACGACCCGCCGACGTTGCCCATCTCTTCCAGGCGTTGCGCATCGCTCCATACTTCTCCTTGACGGTTCCCCAAGCGTATTGGCTCGACAACTTCTCATAATAGGCCTTGGCAATCTCTGGCGTAACGTCCTCAAGATTGATGCAGCGATATCCGTTGTCGAACGAATACGCAGCGGCGAACGCGGCGAAACCGGCAAACGTTCGCTTTGCGGCATTCACGCGAGACTCGGTCGGTTTCCTGTTGCGCTCCAGGGACATCCACTTCGACGCAAGAGACGATAGCGGGGTCTTACCGACCTGCTGACCCGTCAAGGCGAGCAGCTGCGTCTCGGCACGTTTTATCCGCTTGCGCTGGTCACCATCAGACTTGAGCAGAGCAGCAAGTGCCTCCGCCGCCTTCGCCCTAGACTTCTCAAATGCGGCATCGCCCTTCGCGTTTGGATTCCAACGGCCAGACTTCGTCAAGGGAATGACACCCCTAACCGGCACATTCAGCGAACGGTCGAACCTCTGGCCATTGCGAGAGAATCGGCCATACCACGTCCGGCATAGCTCCCCGCTTCCGTTCATCAATATCTTTAATCCCATATGGCATCCGCGATTCTTTTCAATGTGATAGACTTTTTCACTTCGTGGGATAGTATAACATTTTTAATGGCCCAAATTCAAGGGCGAAGTGGGGGAACGGAGGGGGGAACGGAAATGTTAGTGTTTCGCAGACCCTTGCAAATAAAGGGCGAAACGAGGGAACTGCACGACACTTTTAATGTTGGGGTCGCGGGTCCGATCCCCGCCAGTCCGACCACCCATCCCCCGCGCACTTCCCTCCCCTCATTTCTCCGCCATTTCTTCGCATATAACTCCCCTGTCAGACTTGGGAAATGCAGCGGGAGTCTCGGGTTCCTCGGCAAGGGAGCGGGAGGCTGCTTCTGTCGCGCGGCGGTAGACGAGGTCGAGCTCCGTCAGGCACTTCTTCGTGCCCCGCCAGAACGGAACCGGACCCAGCCGGCGCAGTACAGGAGACTCAATCTTCATCGACCAGGTCCTCCAGCATTATCCCGCGCAGGGCGAGCAGCGTCGCCGGGCGCCGCGCGATCTCCTCCCCCAGCACCAGCAGCGCCGCCACCACGTGCTTGCACGGATTGGCGTAGTCGGGGCAGCTGCAGGCCGAGGTCATGTCATACCTGCCGGGTCCGAGCTTGCCGCCGGGGAAGAGGTCGAACCCCTGCCGGCGGAATATCCCCTCCACCTCCGCCGGCAGGTCGTCCGCCAGGATCCGCGCCGCCGTGATCGGCTCGAGCCGCAGCGCCTCCACGATCGCCTCGCGCGCCTCGCCGGCCGGCGCGCGGAAGTCGAGAGTGACCGCGTAAGGAGCCTTCCGCATCCCCTGCACCTTCGCCGCGACGCGGCACCCCTCGATCTCCATCGACACCACCTGCCCGCGCACGGCGTAGTCGCGGCCTCGCCCCATCCGCCCCTTGAGCCCCATCGCCTCGAGCGCCTCCGACCAGCGTCGCGCCCACCAGCAACGCGCGCCGCCGCGCGTCTCCTGCATGCGGATACCAGTGGCGTAGCGCGGCACCCTGACTGGATATCGCTTCGACTTGCTCACTCCGCGCCCCTTTCCGCACCGCCGCCGTCGAGCGCCACCGCCCGCCAGAACTCCTCGCCCTCCTTCAGCACCTCCTTGAGCCGCACCTTGCGCCGCAGCAGCTCGTCCACATGCTCCTCCACCGTCCCCTCGGCGATCATCAGGTGCACCAGCACGTCACGGCGCTGGCCGATGCGGTGCGCGCGGTCCGTCGCCTGGCTCTCCACCGCCGGGTTCCACCACCGGTCGTAGTGGATGACATGCGTCGCCTTGACGAGGTTGAGCCCGAAACCTCCGGCGCGCAGGCTGAGGATGAACGCCTTCGGGTCGCTGCGCAGACTGTCGGGGCGGCCGAACTCCCGCACCTCGTCCTCGCGCTCCTTCGCCGTGAGCCCGCCGTGGAGAAACGGGAACCGGCGCCCGAAGCGCGCGGTGAGTCCCTCCCGCAGCCGCGCGCCGACCTTCGCGAACTGGGTGAAGACGAGTGCCGACTCACCCGCGGCGAAGATCGACTCCAAAAGCTCGCAGAGCCGCTCGAACTTGCCCTCGCCGTCGCAGACCTGCTTGAGCTCGGTGACGAACGCGAAGGCGTCGCCGGGCGAGTGCGCGGCGGCGCGGTAGGACGCGAGCGCACCCTCGTAGGCGCGGCGGTCGGCAGGCGAGAGCGCGCAGTACTCGCGCACCTCGCGCTTCGCCCCCAGCTCCTCCGCGACCGCGCGGTCGGTCTTGAGCCGCCGCAGCACGAACGGCTCCAGCGCACGGCGGAGCCTCGCCTCCGCCCGCGTCGCCGCGCCGCCGGCGCCGGCCCGCGCGAAGCGGTCGCGGAATCCACGGCGGTCCCCGAGCAGCCCGGGGTTGAGGAAGTCCTCGAGCGCCCAGAGGTCCATCAGCGAGTTCTCCACCGGTGTGCCGGTGAGCGCGATGCGCGCCGGCGGCGTCAGCGCCCGGAGCGAGCGCGCGGCGCGCGTTTCGGGGTTCTTCACCGCCTGCGCCTCGTCGGCCACCACCGCCCGCCACGCCACCTCGGCGAACGACGCGTGGTCGCGCACGAGCAGCGTGTAGCTGGTGACGACCACATCGCTCTCTGCCGCCGTCTTCAGGAATCCGCTCGCCACGTGGCGCGACTCGCCATGGTGGACGTAGACCGCGAGCGACGGCGCGAACGCCTTGAGCTCGCGCCGCCAGTTGGAGAGCAGGGTGAGCGGCGCGACGACCAGCACCGGACCCGCCTTTCCTCCTCCGCGGGTAGCGAGCATCCACGCGATTGCCTGCACCGTCTTGCCGAGGCCCATGTCGTCCGCCAGCAGCGCGCCAAATCCGTTGTCGGTGAGGAACTTCATCCACGCCACCCCACGACGCTGGTAGTCTCGGAGACTGCCGATGAAGCCAGGCGCCTCGGCCTCCGCGCCCGGCAGCCCCGCTCCGCCCGCGTTCCTGAGCTCGTTGACGAACCCGCGCAGCCAGCCGTGCGCGCGCAGCTCCTCGATCTCCAGGTTGCCGACGTGCCCTACTCCAAGCGCGAAGGCGAGCGCCTCCACCTTCCGCGGCGCGCACTTCTCGAGCGCCCGCAGCGCCTCGCGCAGAATGGAGCGGTCGACCTCGATCCAGCGGTCGCGGAAATATACGAGCGTCGAGCCCTGGTCGAGCAGGAAACGGATCTCCTCCGCCCCGACAGGCTCCCCGGCGACGCGCACGGTGAGCTTCACCTCCCCGCGCGCACGCCGTGCGGACGCAGCGTCGACCGGCGGCTGACCGGACGCGGAGACGTCCGCCTCCGCCGTCACCGCCGCCTTCGGCGGCAGCCCGGCGACGCGGTAGCCGGCCGCCTCCAGCTCGCCCGCGGCAGTGCGCACGAACGCCTCCGCCCCGTCGCGGTCGAGCGGCAGCGCAAGCTCGCCATCGCCGCCGCGCGCGGAAAGTCCGCACAGGGCCGACCACACGCCGACCGCCTGTCCGAGTGCGCGCAGCCTGCGGCGCGAGCGGCTAACGCGGCAGACCACCTCAAAGGCGTCGCCGGCCGGCCTGAGCTCGAAGACGATGCCGCGGCGCGACTCCGCGTCCAGGCGCGCGCCGCCGCTCCACTCCTCGAGCTCCGCGGCGAATGCGGCGCACTCCGCGTCGTCCCAGACCACCAGCCCGGAACGCGATCTGAGCGCGGCAATCCATGCGTCGTGCAGCGCCTCGTGACGGTCAAGCTCGGCGTCTTCGGTAAGCGGCGTCATCGCCGCCGCGCGCACGTATTCGTCCACCCAGAACTGGTCAGCACCGCCGGAAAGCGCGCGCCAGCGCGCGTGCCAGCCGTCGTCCTCGCGCGCGAGCGTCGGCAGGAACCTGCCCGACGCCACCGTGCGCAGGGCTTCAAGCTGTTTCGGGCTGTGCCTCATCCGGTGGCGAACCGGCGCCCTCCTGCGGCGCGGCGGGGGACTCGTCCGCGCCGGCGACTTCACCGAGGGTTTTCGTGCCGGAAAGGAGCGCCACGACCTGCTGCTGCACCCCGGCGATATTCTCAAGCCGGAGGCGTGGATCGAGGATGACGAAGGTGTCTCCCTGCTTGCGGTCTTCGTAGACGCGGCGGATGGTGGAGTCTTCGAGCGTCTTTGCGTCGCGCTCGACGAGGATCTTGGAGCGCTCGAGCATCACCGCTAGCACATAAACCACGTTCTGCATCGCGGGGTCGTCGAGGGCGATCAGCTGGCGCAGCAGCTCGCCGGCGTCCTCCTTCTTCACCGGCTCGCTCTTCGACTCCTTCACCGGCGCGAGGTAGACGCCGTCCCACACCGAGAACGGCTCCCAGTCGCGCTCCTGCGTCTTCCAGCACTCCGGGTGGCAGTCGTAGCGGTCGTAGCCGGACGCGGTCTCCCTGAGCGCGCTCACCACCGGCGCCTTGTCCACCAGCGGCTTGCCGCAGATCGTGCACACATGCCCGCGACTCTTGATGTTCCATTCCTGACTCATTAGGGCGTATTATACCATAATTCGCCCCCACCCGCACAATCCACACCCATGTGGAAATAGTACGGAAATGGTAACATCTACTGGAAATGGCAAAATCTACTTGGTCTGCAATACTTGGTCTGCAAAACAAAAGGAAAGCCATGAGGATCAAAGAAGGAGAAAAACTTGCCCCCCCCATAATATTTCGTCCGCACCGTAATCTCACTTTCGGCTTGCCTTTCGCCCCGGGATATGGTATCCTACCATCCCATGAACCCGAAAAAGGCAAAATCACCACACAATACGCAGAAACTGACCTCTTCCGCAACGGACGGCGCTTCCGCCAATGCGGCGGCGCGGCAACGGCCTGCGGCGAGGTCCGTCGGCGATCTGGCCGCGCAGGCGGAGGCGGAGCACCGGGCGTGGCTCAGGAAGTACCTGCCGGTGGAGCGGAGGATCCTCGCCGAGCGCGAGCGGCTGTTCGAGCGCAGGGCGGAGCTGCGCGCCGAGCGGCGGGCGCGGCGAGCAAGGGAGTTCGGCGACCTC
>SFPL01000042.1 GCA_004551905.1 Lentisphaeraceae bacterium | reverse complement strand
GCCTCCTTGCGTTTTTTTGCTTTGCAAGAAAGCATACAGCCAACGCCTGATTTTTTCAACCCCCAGCTGAAGCCCGCTCAACAGGCCAATCGCTCAAGGCAAAACCTCCCGGTGTTGCACTGGGAACTCGCGCGCGCGGCTCCACCAGTCGGGCGCAGTTGCAAAAATGCGGGGGAGCACTTGAGCCGACGGATTCCACCCAAGCACCGCATCAAACTGTCCGTCGTAGTAGGCAGTGTCGAACAAGCCGTCAGCTCGCCAATAGGGATGTTCGTAATGCGGGAACGAGCCCATCATCGCGAAAAGTTCGATGCCTGCGTCCGACATCGACTTCACGTCCTGTTCCTGAAGCTGCCACTGCCAGAACATGATTGGCGGAACAGGCTTGCCGTCGTGCCACAATCCAGGAGCGCCGTTCAGTTCGGCCACATACCAGCCCCTTCGATCCTGCGCCGCGCCGCCGCATGATGCTGCGAACGCCGCGCACAAAAGCGCCGTGATCGCCGCCGCAAGAATTGTTCCGCATGGCGTTCTCATTTTGCAGTTCCTTTTCTTGGTTCTCCCTATCCTGCGTGTTTCACCACCCAGAATGCGCCGGGGGTTACAACGGGTCCTCCTTGAGCATAGGCAACAGAAACACTGGCGCCGAGCTCCAGGCGTGGCAGAGACTCTTTCCGTAGGGGCGTCCGTAGAAGCGCCACCTTTCATCGCCCTTCTCCCTTGCGTCGAAGCCCTCCCAGAAGCTCGTCGCTCCGGCGTCGAGCATCCCGCCCCAGACCTTCTCAACGAGACGACGCGCATCCGCCTTGCGTCCGCAGCGGACGAGGGCCGAGGCCTCGTAGGCCGCGACATACGGAGTGCCGACCGGCGGCAGTTCTTCGCCGGCCAGCGCGGCGCCTATCGACTTGAGCTCGTCGCCCCCGGCGACGCCGAATATGACGGCGTATATGTTTCCGTGGCGCGTAAAACTTCCTGGCTCTGCACCGGATTCGTCGACAGAAGATCTGAAGAGCCCGCGCTCTGCGTCCCAGACCTTCGCCTTCAGCGCCGCCTTTACGCGAGACGCTCGCACGCGCCAGCGCTCCGCGTCGGCATTCTCTCCAAGGCGGTCGGCAAGCCTCGCACCCGCTTCGAGAGCACCGAAGTAGATCATGTTAAGCGCAGTTGTCGACTGTGATTCCGGACCGGTCCAGTCTATGAAGAGCCAAGTAGGTCTGCGCCTGAGCGATGAGGCGTCGACAAGCCCACTCTCACCCGTGCGGTCGGCGAACGACTCCAGCCGTCCGGCGACGCTTGCATACTGCTCGCGCAAAAACGCGAGATCGCCGAAATGCTTCTGGAACATGTCGTGCGAGATAATATGCCACAGCGAATAGTCCACGATGCCGTTGATGTCCCCCGCCTTCCATCCCGCAGAATCAAGAACTACTAGAGTACGCTTGACGATCTCCGCGTCGCGGTAGGACGCGGCGTTCGCAAGAAGCGAGATAGTGAGGTCGCCGGCCCAGGGCAGGCGGTCGCGCTTCACGCCGTCAATCAAGAACTCTCGCATGCAAAGGCGCAGCGTGCGAAGCGCCGCATTGCGCATCGCCACCTCCCGCGCATTGCCGGAGAAGGGTACGCAGTCCTTGACATCCGCGATTTCCTCGATGAAGCGGACGGACTTTGGCTGCTCGCCCTTGAAGCGAAAGTAACGCAGCGCGACGGGCAGCGGCGTGCGCCAGACACCGCTTCTTGCTTCCACGACGAGGTTCGTCTGCTCAAAGAACACTGGGTTCTCGTTCATAGCCTCGGCCTTCGACTCTCCGAAGTAAAGGGTCGGCTTCGCTGCGCACTCCGCCTCGACATATCCTATAGACTCCTCGCCGACGTCGTAAAGCCCGCCGTCGAATCGAAGATGGACCGCCTGCGTAACGAACTTCTGCACTCTCTTCGCGGTAACGTCGTCCGGGACCTCAAGAAACTTTCCCGGGTATCCCACGTTCATGTTGAGCGCGACTACGTCCTTTCGCATATCGCGAAGTATCGCCGCAAGGTTCTGCATATCGTCCGCCGTCGCCTTGACAACAGCCGCGACAAGCACAACCGACACCAATAACTTTCTCATATGTCTCCTTTCGGCGTATGCGAACTGTATTCAAGCCCAGGAACTTCACGAGGATGGCGGAACGGTCAATAGCCGCAGGACATGATGTCCCTCTCGAAGCCGAAGGTCGCGGCGATGAGCGCGGCGCGGATCCACATGCCGTTGCGCATCTGGCGCCAGTACATCGCGCGCGGGTCGCGGTCGCAGCAGACGGCGATCTCGTCCCGCCGCGGCAGCGGGTGGAGGAGGCAACCGTCCGGCTTCAGGAGCTTCAGCTCCTCGGCTCCGAACTTGAAGTGCGAGGTGTCGATGCGCGCCGAGGCTCCCTTGGACGAGTCCCACTCGTCCTGGATGCGCGTCATGTACACCGCGTCCGCCGCCTTCACCGCCTCGCGCAGGTTGTCGGAGACCTGGTAGTCGACGCCGTGGCGCGTGAGCTCCGCCACCACATCATCCGGCACCTGCAGCTCCGGCGGGGCGACGAAGATCTGGCGTATGTCCCGAAAGTTGGTGAGCAGGTACGAAAGCGACCGCACCGTGCGCCCGCGCAGGAGGTCGCCGCAGAACACCACCGTGCGTCCGTCCAGCCCGCCCTTCTGCTCGAAGGACCTGACGAGGGTATAGATGTCTAGGAGCGCCTGGGTCGGGTGCTGGTCCTTGCCAGAGCCGGCGTTGAGGATCGGGATCGACCGCGAGGAGTTGGAGAGCTCCCACGCCATCTTCTCGGCAAGTCCCTGCTCCGGCGAGCGCATGATGATCATGTCGAAGTAGGATGAGAAGGTGCGCACGGAATCTTCCTTCGACTCGCCCTTGAACTCCGAGGACGTCGCCGCGTCCCTGACCGAGCCGGTGGTGATGCCGAGGATCTGGCAGGCGGCGAGGTGGGAGAGGAAGGTGCGGGATGACGGCTGGGAGAAGTAGAGCATCGCGCGCTTGTGCGCCAGCACCCCCTTCAGGTAGAGCGCGCCCTCCTTCGACTTGTTGATGAAGCGGATGCGGTTAGCGAGCGCGCAGAGCCGCTCCAGGACCGGCCGGTCGAACTGCTGCGCGAAGAGCGTGTGGTAGGGCATGCCGTCCCCCTCCACTCGTTCAAGGTACGGACGCTTCTCCTCGAGCGAAAGCGCCTCGAACTTCTCCCATTCGATTTCGTTGAGTCTCTTCACGCGATATTCCTCCTTGAAATTGTGCCGGCCTTAAGCGTCGAGCAGGACGTCCTCGAACGGCCTGAGCGGACGGCCCCGCACGAACGCGCCGCCGTCCATCGCCGCCGCGCCCTCTGGCTTCACCTCCGAGAGCAGGAGCGCGGTGTCGTGGCACCTGACCACCGGCCCCTCCTTGCCGACCTTGAGCACCGTCCCGGGGGCGTATGCCTCCCAGCCGGGCTCGAGCCGGACTATTTTCGAGCGCAGCACCACCAGTCGCCCGGTGTTGCCCTTGCGGCGGAAGCGCTCGGGCAGGAACGTGTACGAGCCGGGCCAGGGGTTGTAGGCCCTGATCTTCCGCTCGGTCACGATCACCGGCCGGTCCCAGTCGATGAGCCCGTCGGTCTTCTTGAGCTTCTTCACGAACGTCGCGGCCGCGTCGTCCTGCGGCACCTCCGGCGGCAGCGCGTTGCGGTTAAGAAGCCGCAACGCCTTGGCGAGCGCGCAGCCGCCGGCGATCGCGAGGTCGTTCATCAGCGCGCCGCCGGTGGTGTCGGGGTAGATCGGCTCGAAGCTCTGGAGCATGATCGGCCCGTCGTCCAGCCCCGGACCCATGTGCATCACCGTCACCCCGGTGAGCCGCTCGCCCGCCTCAAGCGCGGCCACCACCGGCGCCGCGCCACGGTACTTGGGGAGCAGAGAGAAGTGGCAGTTGACGCAGCCGAAGAGCGGCAGGTCAAGGAGCGGCTGCTTGAGGATCTGGCCGTAGGCGACGACCGCGATCACGTCCGGCCGCCGCTCGCGCAGCCACGCCATCGGCTCCGGGTCGTTGACGCGGTCCGGCTTGAGGATGTCGGCGATGCCGTGCTCCGCCGCGAAGCGCGCCACCGCGCTCGGCGTAAGCGCCTTGCCGCGCCCGGCGGGGCGATCCGGCTGGGTCACGACGCCGACAACTTCGAGCTCCGGTTCGCGCAGGATGGCGCGAAGGCACTCGACCGAGGCCGGCGAAGAACCCATGAAGAGGACACGCATTCTATCTTGACAATTCCTTCGAGGCGATATAGGCGAGGTCCTTTACCCCCCTGTCGGACGACTGCTCGCCGATTGCCGCGATCGCCGCGGCCTGGCACTTGAGCCCGCACCAGCGCAGCTGGTCGATGCAGAACTGCTGCACGTACGCGTCGGTCGCGGCCTCTGCCCGCTTCAGGAGCGCGGCAGACCAGAGCTCGCGCTCCGGCGCGACGGATGGCTTCCAGAAGGCGAGGCTGAAGCCGCCCTTGAGGGTCATCACGTACTGGCTGACGGCGCCGATCACGTGGGCGTCGAGCGGATCGGTATGGTAGGCACCTTTCACTTTCTCGAGCAGCGCGGCAGCTGCATCGGCGGTCGCGACATGCGCGGCGAGCGCCTCGGGGGCGGTTGCGGCGGCGAGCTTGGTAGCGTTCGTCGCCTGCCATTCGACGGCGGTAAGCGCCGCGGACGAGCTCTCGCCGGGGCGGATGTCGTACTGGTCCTTGGCCTCGAGCGTGGCCGCGGCGAAAGCCGCGGCAAGGACCGCAAATGCTGTCTTCAGGTTCATCGTCTGCTTCTCCTTTCCGTCAGTCGCGCGCAAACTCGCTCGCCCAGGGCTCGCGCATCTCCTGGTAGAGGAAGCGGTTGGCCGCCTCGTCGTCCTTCGCCACCAGCTTCACCGGGTCGAACTCGAAGCCGCGGCCGAGGCGCTCGGCGGCGATCGCGAGGTTGAACATGGTGCAGCTGCGGAAGCCGGTCTCCTCGTTGAGGCAGAACTTCCGGCGGGTGCGCACGCTGTCGATGAAGTCGGTCTGCTGCGGCGCGGGCTCGGGCAGCGACTTCAAGAGCGCCGGGACGTCCATCTTCACGCCGTTCGAGTCAAGCATGCCGAAGAACTGCTTCTTCGCCACATCCTCGTTCGTCCAGCCGCCGTTGATCACCTTGCCGTCGAGCTTGCCGACCGGCCACACCGTCACCCCGTTCGAGCCGCGCAGCAGCGGCTGGTCCTTGAGCGACTCGTCGCCGTCGAGAATCACCTCGGTGCCATCATCGTAGGTAAGGGTGATGCGGTCGAAGCGGCCGACCACGTCCGGGTGCTGCTTCGGGCCGACGTACTCCACCTTTACCGGACTCGTCTCGTCCTTGCACAGCAGATACTGGAGCGGGTCGAGGTAGTGCTGGGCCATGTCGCCGAGCCCGCCGGAGTCGTAGTCCCAGTAGCCGCGGAAGGTATCGTGGGTACGGTGCTTGTTGTAGGGCTTCCACGGCGCCGGGCCGAGCCACATGTCCCAGTCGAAGGTCTTGGGGCACTGCTCCGGGTCGAGGTTGACCTTGCCGGACCAGTAGAACTTCCAGCTAAAGCCCTGCCCCGCGCCGAAGACGCACTTGAGCGGGCCCTTGCCGAGGACGCCGCTTTCGACGACCTGGCGGATCGGCTTCACCGTGGTGCCGAAACCGTAGAAACCGCCCTGAAAGCGGAACCAGGTGTTAAGGCGGAACATCCGACCCTTGGCCTTCACGTAGTCCATCACCCGCTTTCCCTCGCCGACGGTGCGGGTCATCGGCTTTTCGCACCAGATGTCCTTGCCGGCGCGCACGGCCATGAGCGACTGCACACCGTGCCAGTGCGGCGGGGTGCAGATGTGGACGATGTCCACGCCCGGGTCGGCGAGAAGCTCCAGGAAGTCCTTGTACGCCTTGACCTTGCCCCAACCGTTCTTCTCGGCGGCCTCAAGGCCCTCCGCGACGCGTAGCTGGTCGGGGTCACAGAGGCCCACGAGGCGCGAGCCCTTGAACGGCAGGTGGTTCTCGCTGTGCGCGATGCTGCCGAAGCCGATGAGCGCGCGGGTGAGCTGGTTCGAGGGCGCGTTCGCCCCCCACAGCACCTTCGCCGGCACGAGGTTGAACGCGCCGATCGCCACCGCTCCCTTGAGGAACGACCTTCTTGACTGGTTCATTGACTATTTTCCTTTCCTTGCGTATTTCAAACCTATCTCCAGCCCGCGCAGCTCCGCGAGGCCGATGAGCCTCCCTCCGTAGCTGTAGCCGCAGTAGCAGTCCTTGCCCTTGAGCCTAGCGAGCTCGCGGTCGATCTCGAGGTAGCGGCCGTGGTCGGGCCGCACGACGATCCCCTCGCCGCGGCGCTTCTCCTCCTTGAGGAACTCCTCGAAGAGCTTCGGGATGTTCGTCTGCCCGCAGAGGTGGCACTGCGACTCGTGGAACACCTTGTCGTCGGTGTACTCGAGGTTGCGGAAGTGGCAGAAGAAGACGCGCCTGCCGAACTTCCTCATGATCTCCACCGCGTCGTTCCGCGGGTCGCCGCCGAGGCTGCCGGTGCAGAGCGTGAGGCCGACGTGCCTCGACGGGCAGCGGCGGTACATCTCGGCGATATCCTTCGCGTTCGAGAGGATCCGCGGAAGCCCGAAGATCGGGTGCGGCGGGTCGTCGGGGTGGATGCACATGTCGACGCCGGTCTCCTCGAGGACCGGCGAGATCTCGTTGAGGAACCAGTACATGTTCTCGCGGAGCTTCCGGTCGTCGATGCCGTCGTAGGTCTTGAGCTGGGCAAGGAACTCGGCGGGCGTGAGGTCGTCCACCGTGCCAGGGAGGCCGCAGAGGACGGAGTCCGCGACGCGCTTCCTGCCCTTCTTGTCGAGCTTCGCCCACGTTTTCTTCGCCCGCGCCCTGGTCTTCGCGTCGTACTCCTTCTCGGCGCCGGGGCGCTTGAGGTAGAAGAGGTCGAAGCCGGCGAGCTCGTACTCGTTGTACTCGAGGCAGGTGGAGCCGTCCGCGAGCGCGTAGGTGAGGTTGGAGCGCGTCCAGTCGAGGACCGGCATGAAGTTGTAGCAGACGGTCCTGATGCCGCACTTCGCGAGGTTCCTCAGCGTCTGCTTGTAGTTCGCGACGTACTTGAGGTAGTCGCCGGTGCGCTTCTTGATGTCCTCGTGGACCGGCACCGACTCCACGACGCTCCAGGTCATCCCGGCGTCCTTCACCTTCTTCGCGCGCGCCCTGATCTCGGCGACGGGCCACACCTCGCCGGGCCTGCGCTCGTAGAGCGCCGCGACGATGTCCGTTACCCCGGCCTGCCGGATCTCCTTCAGGGTGATCGCGTCCGCGTCACCGTACCATCTCCAACCCTGCTTCATGCCGGACCTCCCCGCCTCAGGCGCGCTTCGCGAGCACGTCGCGCTCGTACTTCTTTACGCCGTCGAGCCAAGCCTCGCCGGCCGGCACGCCGGCGCGGCGGCAGAACTCCGCCCACACCTCCTCGGCCGGGTAGTTCTTATACTCCTCCTGAAGGACGAGCTGCGAGGTGAACTCCTGCGCGTCCTGCATCGCCTTCAGCTCCTTCCACGGCGTCAGCATCGCCTTCAGGAGCTCCTTCTGCATGTTGCGCATGCCGAGCACCCAGGCGGCGACGCGGTTGATCGAGGCGTCGAAGTAGTCAAGCGCGACGATGAAGTTCTCCGGCCCCATCCTGACGATTTCCTGCGCGCACGCGCGGAGGTCGTCGTTCTGGCGGATAACGTGGTCGGAGTCCCACCGGACCGGGCGCGAGATGTGGAACGCGACCTTGCCGAAGGTGTAGAGGAAGGAGCTGATCTTGTCCGCCACCGACTCCGAGATATGGAAGTGGCCCATGTCGAGGAGCGCGAGGATCTTCGCCTTCATCGCGTAGCCCATCACGAACTCGTGGGAGTTGACGGTGTAGCTCTCGAGGCCGATGCCGAAGAGCTTCGACTCGAGGAACGGAATGACCGAACTCTTGTTGTACTTGTACTTGAAGATCCTGTCGAGCGAGTCGGCCATCCTGAGCCGCGGGCCGAGGCGGTCCGAGGGCTCGTCCTTGTAGCCGTCGGGGCACCAGAAGTTGATGCCGCACGGGCTCTTGAGCTCCTTCGCGAAGTACTCCGCGATCTTGAGGCACTGGATGCCGTGGTTGATCCAGAACTTGCGGACCTTCGGGTCGGGGTTGGAGAGGGTGAGCGAGTCGGCGGCGAGCGGATGCGAGAAGAAGGTGGGGTTGAAGTCGAGCTTCACGCCGGTCTTCTTCGCCCACTTCACCCACGGCTCGAACTGCTTGGGGCCGATCTTGTCGCGGTCGACCACCTTGCCCTCGTGGATGCCGTAGCAGGCGTGGAGGTTGACGCGGTGCTTGCCGGGGATGAGGCCGAGCGCGAAGGAGAGGTCCTGCATCAGCTCCGCGGGCGTACGCGCCTTGCCGGGGTAGTTGCCGGTCGTCTGGATGCCGCCGGAGGCGCCGCCGGTCGTCTCGAACCCGCCTACGTCGTCGCCCTGCCAGCAGTGGAGGGAGATGGAGATATTGCCGAGATCGGCGATCACCTTCTCGGTGTCGATGCCGATCTTCGCGTACTTTGACTTGGCTTCCTTGTAGCTCATGGTGCTTTCTCCTTTGGTGGACTAAGTCCGATTTGTTGAATTATACCAAAAATCCCCATGCGCATGCGCCCATACTACACCCTCACCCAGGCGCAGCCCTTGGCGTTGGATGCGAGCGCCGCCTCGACGAAGCGCATCGAGCGGACGCCCTCGCGCGGGCCGGGGAAGTCGCAGGCGCGGCGCGTTAGGACCGCGGCGACGAACTCGTCGTAGATTGTGGCGAGCGCCTCGACGAACCCCTCGTGGTGGCCGGCCGGGAAGCGCGACGCCTTCACCGACGCCGGCGAGAGGTCGGCCACGTACGGCGCCTTGCGGCGGAAGACGCGGTCGGGCTGGAGCGGGTACTTGAGCGTCAGGTAGTTCGGCGCCTCCTGGTCCCAGTGGAGCGACGCCTTGTCGCCGTAGACACGCAGTCTGACGCCGTTCTCCTCGCCGGTCGCGATCTTGGAGACGACGAGCGACGCCTTGGCCGACGCGCCGCGCGCGCCGCCCTTCGCGGAGCCGAGGCGCATGAGGATGGACGCGTCGTCGTCCAGCTTGTTGCCGGGCGCGAAGGACGAGAGGTCGGCGAGGAGCGTCTTCGCCTCGAGGCCGGTCACGTACTCGACCATGGTGAAGGCGTGGACGCCGATGTCCGCCACCACGCAGCTCGGGCCGGAGATCTTCGGGTTCATCTTCCAGGCGTTGTGGCGGTCGAGCGGCTTGGAGAAGTCCACCTTGCGGAACGACCCCTGCACGTACTCGAGCACCACCTTGTCGACTTTGCCCAGCTCGCCGCTGCGCACGAGGTCGCGCGCGAGCTTCACCATCGGGTAGCCGGTGTAGGTGAAGGGAATCCCCAGGACGCGCCGCCGGCGCCTGGCGACGCGGCCGAGCTCCTCGGCCTCGGGGACGGTCAGCGAGAGCGGCTTCTCGCAGAGGACGTCGAACCCTGCCTCGAGCGCGGCGCGCGCGATCTCGTAGTGGGTCTCGTTGGTGGTGCAGACTACGACGAAGTCCACCTTGCCGCGTTCGGCCGCGATCAGCTCGCGCCAGCCGGGGTAGACCCGCTTCGGGTCGAGCCGCAGCTTCGCGCCGGTCGCGGCGTTGTTGTGCGCGTCGCGCGAGAAGCAGCCGGCCGCGAGGTCGGCGAGGTCGTCCAGCCTTATCGCCATGCGGTGGATGGGGCCGATGAACGAGCCCTTCGCGCCGCCGATCATTGCGTAGGTGAGTCTCTTGGTGTTCATATCCTTTTCACATCCTTCCCGAAAGCGCGTCGATGAGGTCGCAGAGCCGGCGGTAGGCCATGCCGAGGTCGTCGTTGGTCACCCTGAACATGTACTCGCCGGCGCGCGCGATCTCTCCCTCGGCGTTCGCAAGCCTCCGCTCCACCGTCTCCGGCGAGTCGGTGCCGCGGCCGACGAGACGAGACCTAAGCTCCTCCATCGACGGCGGCAGGATGAAGATGTCCACGTACCCGGCCTTCATCGGGTCGGAGTCCGGCAGCGCGCGCACGAACTCGCGCACTTTCGCCGCACCCTGCACGTCGATGTCGAGGATCACCGAGCACCCTTCTTTAAGCGCGCTTTCGATCGGCTCTCGCAGCGTGCCGTAGTAGTTGCCGTGCACGCTCGCGTGCTCGATGAACGCGTCCTCCGCGATCAGCTCCTCGAAGCGCTCCACGGTCTTGAAGTGGTAGTCCACTCCGTCCTCCTCCTCGCCGCGCGGCGCGCGGGTGGTGCAGGAGATCGAGTAGACGATGTCGCAGTATTCCTGCAGCAGCATGTCGATAAGCGTCGTCTTGCCGCAGCCGGACGGCGCCGAGATCACGATGAAAAGCGGCTTGGTCTTCATTCCTCCCTTTCCCCCTCCTCGCGCCGGCGGCGGAAGAAGTCGACGAGCACCGCGCGCGACGCCTCCTCCTCGACGCCGGCGACGACCGCCGGATGGTGATTGATGCCCGGATGGGCGAAGATGCCGAACTCGGTCGAGCCGCCGCGCTTGGGGTCGGAGACGCCCCAGACCACGGTGCCGACGCGCGCGAGCACGATCGCCCCAGCGCACATCGGGCACGGCTCCTTGGTGACATAGAGCCGCGTGCCGTTGAGCCGCCAGCCGCCGCGCGCGGCGGATGCCTGCGCGAGCGCGAGCATCTCGGCGTGGGCGGTGGCGTCGCCAAGCCCCTCCACGCGGTTGTGCGCGCGACCGAGGATGCGGACCTCCGACGCGTCCGCGGCGGGATCGGACGGCTCCTCCACGATTACGCAGCCGGTTGGCACCTCGCCCTCCTCCGCCGCGCACCGCGCCTCGTCCAGCGCCATGCGCATGAAGGCGGCGTCGTAGCTTCGGGAGGGATTGGGCTCTTCCATCTTCGCCAGCGCCTCCCGGGTTCATCCGCACCCGCCGCCGTAGCGGAGGCGCAGGGCGATCTTCAGCGATTCGACGGCGATGCCGGCGGTGATCTTGGAATATCCGGCCGCGCGGTCGGAGAACTGGATCGGGATCTCGCGGATGGAGCAGCCCGCCTTCCACGCGCGGTGGTTCATCTCCAGCTGGAAGGAGTAGCCGGCCGAGGCGACGGACTCGAAGTCGATCCGGCGCAGCGTCTCCGCGCGCCAGCACTTGTAGCCGCCGGTAGGGTCGCGGAGCGGCATGCCGGTGACGGCGCGGATGAAGATCCCGCCGCAGCGCGAGATGAGCCGCCGCTTGAACGGCCAGCCCGGCGTGGAGCCGCCGGGTACGTAGCGCGAGCCGATCACGAGGTCGGCGTCCTCGGCGAGTAGGCGGACGAGATCCTTGGGATCGTGGGAGAAGTCGCAGTCCATCTGCACCACCTTCCCCGCGCCCATCGCGAGCGCCTTCGCGAAGCCGGCCACGTAGGCGCGGCCGAGCCCCTCCTTGCGCTCGCGGTGGAGGCAGGTGACGCGCGGCTCGGACTTCGCCATCTCGTCGATCTTAGCGCCGGTGCCGTCGGGCGAGTTGTCGTCCACGAAGAGCAGCTCCACGCCCGGCGTCGCGAGAACCGCCGCGGCCATCCGCTCCACGTTCTCGAGCTCGTCGTAGGTGGGAATCACCACGACCGTCTTCGCGCTCTCGGCCCCGGCCATTTTCCCCTACACCAGCTCCTTCGCGGTCTTGTAGACATTGTCGACCGTGAAGCCGAACTTCTCGCTCAACTCCTTGTAGGGCGCGGAGGCGCCGTAGCGGTCGATGGTTACGTAGGCCGTGGTCCTGAAGTCGATGCGGAAGCGGTCCAGCCCGAAGCGCGTCCCCGCCTCGACGATCACGCGCTTGTGCATCTCCTGCGGCAGCACCTCACAGCGGTACTCCGGCGACGTCCCGCGGTGGAAGCGCTCGACGCAGGGGAAGGACGCGACGCGCACGCCCACGCCCTCGGCCGCAAGCCGCTTAGCCGCCTCGACCGCGAGCGCCACCTCGGAGCCGGTGGCGAGGAAGAGGATGGTGTCGGCGTTCTGGGGCCCGGCGATGTAGATGTCGTAGCCGCCCTTGGCGACGCCCTCGGCGGTCACGCCGTCCAGGACCGGCACATTCTGCCGCGTCGTCAGGAGGCAGCTCGGGCCCGTCGTGTGCTGGAGGATCTCCACCCACGCGAAGGCGGTCTCGTTCGCGTCCGCCGGCCGCCACGTCATCACGTTCGGCATCGCGCGGAGCGCGGCGAGGTGCTCGATCGGCTCGTGGGTGGGGCCGTCCTCGCCCACGCAGTAGCTGTCGTGCGAGAAGACGTAGATGGACGGCACCTCCATCAGCGCCGCGAGGCGGATCGCCGGGCGGCAGTAGTCGGAGAAGACGAAGAACGTGGCCGCGTAGCCGCGGAGGGCCGGGTCGAAGGCTGTGAAGCCGTTGACGATCGCGGACATGCCGAGCTCGCGCACTCCGAAGTGGACGTTGCGCCCGTCGAACGCGCCGGGGCCGACGTCGCCGAGCCCATTGAGAACCGTCTTGTTCGACGGCCCGAGGTCGGCGCTGCCACCGACGAGGCCGGGGACGAGCGGCGCGAGCGCGTTCATCACCACGCCGCAGGCCGCGCGGGTGGCGACCGGCTTCGCGGGGTCGAACTTCGGGAGCGCGGCGACGAGCGCGGCGCGGTCCGCCATGTCGCCGATCGGGCGCTTCCAACCGTTCTTCTTCCACTTGAGCGCGAAGCGGTGGAGCGAATCGGTGCGCGACTTGAAGATTTTGTACACCTCGTCCGGCACGACGAAGGACCGCTCCGGGTCGAACCCGAGCGCGCGCTTGAGCGCCGCGGTCTCCCCCGCGCCGAGCGGCGCGCCGTGGCAGTCGGCCGTGTCCTGCTTGGTCGGGGCGCCGCGGCCGATCACGGTGTTGGCGACGACGATCACCGGCTGGCTCTTCACCTTCGCCGCGCGGCGGTAGGCGGAGCGGATGGCGTCGTAGTCGTGGCCGTCGGCCTCGAGCACCTTCCAGCCGTAGCTCGCGAAGCGCTTCTTGACGTCGTCGGCGAGGGCGAGCGAGGTGGAACCCTCGATGGTGATGCGGTTGGAGTCGTAGACGAGCACCAGGTCGTCGAGCTTCATCGCCCCAGCCCAGCTGCACGCCTCATGGCTGATGCCCTCCTCGAGGTCGCCGTCGCCGCAGAAGACCCAAGTCTTGTTGGCGATCTTCGACTTCTTCGCGGCGAGCGCGAGGCCGACACCCATCGCGATGCCCTGGCCGAGCGGGCCGGTGGTCACCTCCACGCCGGGCAGGAGGCTGCGCTCGGGATGCCCCGCGCAGCGAGAGCCCCACTGGCGGAAGGTCTTGAGCTCGTCCATCGTGAGGCCGCCCATGCCGGAAAGGTGGAAAAGCGCGTAGACGAGCGCGCTCGCGTGCCCGCCGGAGAAGACGAGGCGGTCGCGCCCGGCCCAAAGCGGGTCCTTGGGGTCGACGTTGAGGAACTCGAGCCACAGGACGAGCGCGAGGTCCGCCATGCCCATCGCGGCGCCGGGGTGGCCGGAGTTTGCCTTGTCGATCATGTCCGCGCAGAGGCAGCGGACGGTCCTTGAAGCGAGGTCAAGCTGGTCGTTGGTTGGTTTCATAGATAAGTGTATTATACCATATTCGCCTGCCCTCCGTAGCCCGACAGGACGAAGGAGGGTGGCTAGTGGTTCGTGATTGCCGAGGAGTCGACGTACTCCTCCTCTGCGGCGAAGCGGTCGAAGGCGCAGTCGAGCGCGTCGGCGGAATGGGCGTCGGAGCTGAGGACGAACCTGACGCCGCGGCTGCGCAGGAGCGCACGGAACTCCGCCGAGGGATAGGCGTCGTCGAGCCAGCCGCGCGAGATCGCGCCGGTGTTGACCTCGACAACCTTGCCGCTCGCGGCGATTGCGTCCGCAGTGCGCTCCAGCTCCTCGCGGCACCAAGCGGCGCACTCGTCAAAGTACGGGTGCTTCAGGTTGAACTTGCGCACCAGGTCGGGATGGCCGACGACGTCGAAGTCGAATGCAAGCGACTCCCTGACGGCGGCAAAGTACGCCCGCACCAGCGCATCGGCGCTGCCGCCGAAATGCGCGGCGATTCCGTCCGCGAGCTCGCGCGGCGACGCGTCCACCGCAACTGCTGCGCCGTCCGGCGCGCGGACGAAGTGGACCGAGCCGATGATGTAGTCGAGGTCGTAGGCGGCGTAGACCTGGCGGTCGGGGCTGGACGCGCCCGGCAGATAGTCGGCCTCGACCCCGCAGAGGACCCTGAGCCGCCCGTCGAAGCCGTCAGCGAGCCCGCGCGCCTCGGTGACGTAGTCGCCGAGGCGTCTGGCGGTGAGCGTCCAGTCGAGCGGACCCGCCGGCAACATCGCGTGCGAGGAGAACCCGAGCTCGGAGAACCCCTTGTCCACCGCCGCGAGCGCCATCCTCTCCATCGAATCGCGTCCGTCGCACCAGTTGGTGTGGGTATGGTAGTTGGTCTTCATTCCCCCGTCGCCACCGTTCCGTCCGCCCGCACTTCGCCGAGGCCGCCGGCCGCGGCGAGCAGCATGCCGTAGTTGACCACCGGCACCCCGGCCTCGCGGCAGAGCCGGATCCGCCGCAGCACCTCGCGGCGCGTGAGCATGCAGCCGCCGCACTGCACCGCGAGCGCGAAGCCGCCGCCGTCCGCTGCAAGGTCGAACGTGCCGCCGCTCGCGAAGGAGAACTCCGGCCGCGCGCCAGAGAGCCGCTCGATCGCCTTCGGTATCTTCACCGCGCCGATGTCATCGCACTGGCGGTGGTGGGTGCAGCCCTCGGCCACCAGCACCCGGTCACCGGCGCGGAGCCGGCGCGCTGCGGCGATTCCGCCGGCGTAGGCGGCGAGGTCGCCCTTCTGCCGCGCGTAGAGGATCGAGAACGAAGTGAGCCGCGTCGAAGCGCCGCCGTGGGCGCGCACCGCGGCGGCGACCGCGGCGAAGGCCTGCGAGTCGGTGACGACGAGCGCAGCGCCGCCGGCCCGGGCGAGCTCGGCGGGGAGCTCCTCCGGCTGGCAGACGACGCAGGCGAGGTGGCGGTCGAGGCATTCGCGGACCAGCTGCACCTGCGGCAGGATGAGCCTCCCCTTCGGTGCCGAGGAGTCGATCGGGCAGACGAGCACCAGCCGCTCGCCGTCGCGGACGATTCCATCGAGGAGCCCGCGCTCGCGCTCCGTGACCTTCGCTGCGGCGACCTTGCGCATCAGCTCGTCGACGCCGTCGCCGCGGCGGTGGACGATCGCCGCGATGCCGTTGCGGCGGCACTCGGATAGGAAACGCTCGCGCAGGACGATGCAGGCGCCAGGGTCCGCGCCCTCCACCCATACCGCGACGTCCGCGACCGCCAGCACCTCCAGCGTGCGCCTGACCCGCATCGCCCCGAGCTCGCCCTCGTCGTCGAGCCCAGCGGTGTCGGTGACCAGGCAGGGGCCGAGCGGCGGGATCTCCATCGCCTTCGAGACCGGGTCGGTGGTGGTGCCGGGGACGTCGCTCACGATCGCGACGTCCTGTCCGGTGAAGGCGTTCACGAGCGTGGACTTGCCCGCGTTCCTCGGACCGAAGAACGCGATGCGCAGCCTGTTCGCCGAAGGCGTCTCGTGCATTTCCGCCATTGCCGCGTATTATACCAAAAAATGGGCTCTTCGTGCATAACTGTGGGTGGATGTTCGCAGTATAAGTTCCCGCCAGCCAGTAGCCAGTGCAACACTCGTTGCGTAGCCCTGTGCCGACGATGCTTTCTTGCTTGATGTTGGTAGTATAGCAGTTTCGGATTGGGTTTGTAAAGCGGGCTTCAGCGGGAGATTCCGCTTTGGGGCTGT
>SFPL01000041.1 GCA_004551905.1 Lentisphaeraceae bacterium | reverse complement strand
TGGATGGAAGAGCAGTTGCCTCTCTTTGCGCCTGATGTTGGTATGTGGTTGGCGGATGTCCGAGGTGTACTCCCAAAGTCTATGGCAGATTTTGAGACAGTGAGGGCAGAGCTTGAGACAAAGCCATTAAAGAATATTGATGTGACATATTTATTAACCTTTTCTTGTGAGGGCGAGAAATCATTATCAATTGACGGTCAGTGGGCAATTGGCTTGGGACAAAAAGACTTTGACTGTGCGTTTAATTGTGCACTTGTACCCAAGAATGAGGCTCTAGAGATTCGGAGCCGACTTCAGAGAATGAAGGATCCGACAGTGCTTGCATTGCCAACAAGTTTTGATGATCCTAATGGTGATTGCTACGATCACGGAAATTTCAACTGGCGGGGTTTATTTGACGTGGCGCATTCATACCCGCGGTATCATCTTGACGAGAAAGATTCGTATGCGGGTGGATTGCGAATTACAGTTTTCCACATCGCCAGGACAATATGCAGGGATCTTTCGCTCAAACGTGCACCGGATCATCTGTCATGGAATATGCCGCACGGCAAGATGGCCTTCAAACCATATTATTGGAGTCAATCGTCGCAGTCCCGGAGGGAGCCGCCAGACACACACGGGGCAACGCTTAATGTCAGTCTGGCTTTCCTTAGCAAATTGTGTCAAAAATATGACAGCGAATTGCTAATTGAGATGGTGCTCAAAAGAGATCGGCATTATTACAGGGGGCAGTATGCAGAGAAGAACGAGCGAGAGCAGTGTTATCGGTATGCTTTATTTGCGCCGAAGAGGGGGGTGCACTGATGTGATGAAGTATGGGGTGTTTGCCCCCCCCCCCTGTCTATGGTCGAAGTGATATGGTTCACGGAATGGTTGATAGCAATGAGCTGGTTACCGAAAAGAGAGAAACTTGATCCGAAGCAGGCGTCGGCGATTGACTTTGCCGTGGCGCAGGACGGGAATTTCTACGTGTCGGGCAAAGCCGGGACGGGGAAGTCGGTCGTGCTGGCGGCAGCCCGAATGATGGTATAATTTGAAAGTATGGTTGAAGATGAAGAAGATCGAAAGAGAGTTTGGACAAATCATCCAGCGCATTCATCAAGTCGATGATTAAGCCGCTGGAGCAAGGAGGCGTTGAATATGGATAATGAGATTGAAATAAAAGAGGAGCATCCTGCTGAACTGTCGGATGCGGTTTCTGTCATCAAGACCGCGATCTTGCAGAGTCAGGCACGTGCTGCGAAAGGGGTAAATCAGGAACAGCTTGCGCTATACTATGGCATTGGGCGGTTCATTTCAAATGGGTCGCGCAAGCGAAATTGGGGCGAGGCTGTTATTGACGGGATTAGTAAACGTTTGAAGGTGGAGATACCGGGGTTGCGAGGGTTCGGTACTTCCAACCTAAAGAATATGCGTGCTTTTTATGAAGCGTGGAATATGCTTGAGCCGAATTCGCCAATTCAAATTGGCGAATTGTCAAAAGGTGCAGAAATCGGCGGTATGATGGCGAAAACAGGTGGATTAGAAGCCGATTACGGGAGTTCGGCAATTCAGATTGCCGAAAATCTTCCACAAGTTGTGGAAGATTTGGTTTCGGTTCCGTGGGGCCAGCATCGGCAAAGAACGAGCGCACCTCAAAAGGAGAGAAGCATGGATGCATCGGCATTGAGCACTGATGCCGGGCCGATTGCCGCAGTTGTGGATAGTTTGTTGTGCGGACTGGTTGGGAAGATCGTTGCCCGCTTGGAGGAAATTGCAAGCGGCTTTTGGGCGATGAGTTCGACCGGGCGGGCGTTGGGTGTGGCTTGATGTGATATAATATGAAGAGGAGGTTGAGGATGAAGAAGATCGAATACATTCCGAAGTTTACGGTGAGCGGCAAGGCGATGCGGCTCATTATGGAGATTGCCGCCGCATTAGAACGATACAAAATCGTGATGGAGGGGCCTGATGGCGTGCGGCTCAGAAAGCTCAATCACATTCGTACGATTCGTGGGACGACGGCCATCGAGGGAAACACGCTGACCGAGGAGCAGATCACGGCCGTGCTGGCGGGGAAGCGCGTGGCGGCAACGCGGCGCGAAATTGACGAAGTGAAAGGTGCCCATCGCGCCTATGCGAAGATCGAGTCGTTCAATGCGTATTCGGTTAAGGATCTCTTAAAGGCGCACGCGTTGATGACGAAGGGACTTGTTGAGCGTCCGGGCGAATTCCGCAAGTGTGCCGTGGGGGTGATGAATGGCGCGGGTGAAGTCGTGCATCTTGCTCCGCGTTTTGAACTCGTTCCAGGACTGATGGATGACTTGTTTGCGTGGCTTGCCGATTCCGATGAGCCAGTGCTTATAAAGAGTTGCGTCTTTCACTGGTGCTTTGAGGACATTCATCCATTTCCGGACGGCAATGGGCGCACTGGACGCCTTTGGCAGACCGTTTTGCTCGGCTCGTGGAATCAGCTCTTTTACGGCGCGCCAATTGAGAACATCGTATGGGCGCATCAGTCGGAGTATTATGCAGCGATACGGGCTGTTGAAGAACACGACATGGACATCGCTCCGTTCATTGAGTTCATGCTTGACAAGATTCTTCGGACACTGAAGGCCAAGGGTGAAGCATATGAGGTGGGGGAAGAAAGTAGGGTTAAGAGTAGGGATAAAAGTAGGGATAAGGTATTGTGCCTTTTGCGCAAGCAGCCTGATTTGACGCAAGCTGAGCTTGCTAATGCATTGGGATTGACGGTAAAGGCGATTGAG
This sequence comes from Lentisphaeraceae bacterium, assembly GCA_004551905.1. Lineage (GTDB taxonomy): Bacteria > Verrucomicrobiota > Kiritimatiellia > RFP12 > UBA1067 > UBA1067. Next base: position 12,716 of record SFPL01000041.1, on the reverse strand, counting down.
AAGATCGTTCGTCAGTTGAGGGATGCTAATCTCATCAAGCGTGAGGGCGGCAAGAAATTCGGACGCTGGATTGTGGCATAAAAGAGAACGAGCAAGTACACACAGATTGGGAACAAAAGGGTAAGACCCTTCCGTATATGATTAACTGTATAAGCATAGTGTTGAATGGACGCAACCACCGCGGCAGTTTGCGCGGCGGTTACTATACGGCTTTCGGCGGCGGTCGCGGCGGCAACGGCACGGCGATTCTTGCCTTCAAGCCTGTTTACCATCCAGGCACGGTAATCTCCATCCACTGACGATAACGATTTCACACGACGGCATTCGGGGCAGAAGTGTGGTATAATACGCCCCATGAACGGAATCGAACGGCTACATGAAATCATGACGCGGCTGCGGGACCCCGAAAAGGGCTGCCCGTGGGACCGCGTCCAGACCCTGGAAACGCTCAAGCCCTGCGTCCTCGAGGAGGCGTACGAGCTGCTGGCGGCGATGGACCGCCCGGAGGACGTCGACAACCACATCGAGGAACTGGGCGACGTGCTCTTGCAGGTGATGTTCCAGGCGGTGATGGCCGAGCAGGAGGGGAAGTTCACCTTCGACGACGTCGCCAACGCCGTCGCGGACAAGCTCGTCCACCGCCACCCGCATGTCTTTGGCGACACGGTGGCGGACGATCCAGCCACCGTGCTGCGCAACTGGGAGCGCATCAAGCAGTCCGAGCACCGCAAGGAGGAGCGCCGCAGCGCGCTCGACGGCGTGCCGTCCACCCTGCCGGCGCTCCTGAAGGCGCGGCGCACGATGGAGAAGGCGTCTCGGGTTGGCTATGCCGAGGAGATGAAGCCGGTTGCCGTGGAGGGCGATCCGGGTGAGTTCTTGTTGCGGGCGGTCAAGTCCGTCGCCGACCTCGGCGTAGACGCAGAGGCGGCGCTCGAGAAGGCGACCGCGGCGTTTGCCGCGCGCTTCCGCGCCTTCGAGGACGCCAAGCGCGAGGGCTGAGCGGGGACGGCGGCGATGCAGGTCGAGGTAATTGAGCCGCACGGGATGTGCGCCGGCGTGAACGGGGCGATCGCCAAGGCGCTGGCGCTGGCGAAGGCGCGTCCCGAAGGCGACCGCTCGCCGATCTACTGTTTGCATGAACTCGTCCACAACGAAATCGTCATCGGCGAGCTCAGGGACCTCGGCTTCAGGTTCGTCGAGCGCATCGGCGAAGTGCCGCGTGGCGCGACGGTGGTCTTTTCGGCGCACGGCGTGCCGCCGCAGGTGCGCGCTGAGGCGGAGCGGCGCGATCTCAAGGTGGTGGACGCCACCTGCCCATTTGTCGCCCGGGTGCACCGTTCTGCGCGCGATTTCGCCGAGAAGGGGATGGAGGTGTGCGTCCTCGGCGATCCCGCGCACGCCGAAGTGCGCGGGATTGTCGGCGAGGTGGAGGCGGCTGGCGGCCGCGCACTCGCGGGTCCGGCCGGCGCGGCGGCGGCGAAGAAAGCTGGTGGCGCGGCGCCTCTCGGCGTGGTGGCGCAGACGACGATGAACTCCGACGAGGTGGAGCGCGCGGTCGCCGAGCTCGCCCGCGCGCGCCGGGTGAAGACGATGGCGAAGGTGTGCGGGGCGACCAAGGAGCGCCAGGATGCGGTGCGCCGCTTCTGCCGCGGCGCCGGACCTGGTGCGGCGGTGCTGGTGCTCGGCTCGAAGACGTCCTCCAACACGCGGCGGCTCGCCGAGGTGGCGGAGGAGTGCGGCGCGCGGGCGTTCACCGCCGGCGCCATGGACGAGCTTTCGCGGCTCGACTTCGCGGGAGTGGAAAGGCTTGGCGTGACCAGCGGGGCGTCGACCCCGGAAAGGTTCTTTATGGAAGCGGTAAGGTCTCTGCGGCGCGTGCCGGAGCACGTGGCGATCATCATGGACGGCAATGGGCGCTGGGCCAAGGCGCGCGGCAAGAACCGCGGCGCCGGCCACCGCGCCGGCGCGAAGACGCTGGAGCGAGTGCTCGACTGGTGCGGCGAGCGCGGAATCCGCTACCTAACCGTCTACGCCTTCTCGACCGAGAACTGGAAGCGCCCCAAGGCGGAGGTGGACGGTCTCATGGCGCTCTTCGCGCGGATGCTCAAGACCAAAGAGCGCGACTTCGTGGCCAACCGCGTGCGCTTCCGCATGGTTGGCCGCCGCGGCGACCTGAGCCCCAAGCTCCTCTCCATCGTCGAGTCGCTCGAGCGCAAGACCGAGGCCTTCGAGCGCCAGCTGATCGTCGCCATCTCCTACGGCGGCCGCGCCGAGATCGTGGACGCGGCGAACGCGGCTGTCGCGCGAGGCGAGCAGGTGACCGAAGAGACCTTCCGCCGCCACCTCTACGCGCCGGACGTGCCAGACCCGGACCTCGTGATCCGCACCAGCGGCGAGTGCCGCGTCTCCAACTTCCTCTTGTGGGAGAGCGCGTACTCGGAGTACTGGTTCACCGACACGCTCTGGCCGGACTTCTCCGAGGCCGACTTCGATAGCGCGCTTGCGTCCTACGCCGAGCGCGACCGTCGCCGAGGAGGCGTCTGAGGCGATGCGTAGGCTCCTCGCGCTGGTTCCTGCCCTCGTCGCCGCCGTGGTGTTCCTCGCCGGCGTCACCACCGGACACATCAGCATGGACGACTGGGGCTACATTTACGGCTGTCCGTTCGTGAAGGGCGGACTCTCCCTCGCCAACGTCGCCGCGGCGTTCATGCAGTTCGGCTACGATGCGTTCTGGATGCCGCTCACCTTCATCTCCTACATGGCCGACATCACGTTCTTCGGCGGCGGCTGGGCGGTTCACCACGCCGTCTGCGTCGCCATCCACGCGGCGAACTCGGCGCTGGTGTTCGTGCTCCTGAAGCGGCTCTCGTCCGTCTTCGCGCCGGAGGCGTCCCCCCGCGAAACCGCGCTCGCCTGCCTCGCCGCCGCGCTCTTCTGGGCGCTGCATCCGATGCGGGCGGAGGCGGTCGTCTACATTGCCGCGCGCAAAGACCTTCTCTGGACTTTCTTTGCGCTTCTGGGGCTGATCGCCTGGACCCGCCACATCCGCTGCGGCGGCGGCATGTCGCTGTCGCTGGCAACCGCCTGCTGCGTGCTTGCCTGTCTTTCCAAGCCGACGGCGGTGTGCTTTCCGTTCCTCGCGCTGGCGCTCGAATGGGCGGCGCTCGGACGCTTTCCGCGGCGGCTTTGGCGTTATGCGCCGATGCTGGCGACCGCCGTTCTGGTGGGGGCAATCACGCTCTACTGCCAGTCTAATCCGATCGGCCACGAGCGGCTGGACGTCTTCGGCGAGCCGCTCTGGTGGCGGCTCCTCAACGCGGCGGTCGCTTTCGGCATGTATCTCTGGCATGTCGTCGCGCCCGGCGGCATCCGGTTCGACTACCGGGCGGTGTTCGGCGGCTGTCCGCTCGACTGCGCTTTCGCGCTCTCCGTCCTGGGTTTGGTGCTGGCGCTTTTCGCCGTTTCCCTCCGCTTTGCCGGTTCGCGCCTGCGCGCGGTGCTGTGGCTGGCTGCGGCGTGGGCGGTCTTTTCGATTGGCCCGGTGAGTGGCGTCCTCGGCACCGTCAACGGCGACCACGCCTACGCCGACCGCTACACCTATTTCCCCGCGCTTGCAGTCTCGCTGGTTCTTGCGGTCGCGCCCCTGGGCTTGCGTACGCGCCTGCGCGAACTGGTCACGGCGGCAATTTGCCTTGTTGTGCTTGTTGTTGGCCTGGATTGCATGATCCCGTTCACGGTCGCGGTCGCGCGTTCGTACCGCGACGACTACTCCGCCTTTTCGCGGACGCTGGCGAAGGATCCCGACCACTGGCGTGCGCTTCGGGTGGTCGGTAGCGAGTATTGCGCTCGGCTGGGGCGCATGGACGAGGGAGTGGCGATGCTAAAGCGCAGCCTCGAGCTGCGCGGCAGCCAGCGCACGGCCGACTCTCTCGCGTATGTGCTGGCGCTTCGCCGTGCGCCGGGCGACGTGGCGGAAGTGCGCCGGCTGGGCGCGGCGGTGGCCGCGAACGCGGCGCTCGACCGCTCCGGCTTCATGCTTGAGGCGCTGGGGACGGTCGACCTCGCGGAAGGGGACGACGAATCCGCCGCGCGCAGGTTTGCCGCGGCGCTCAGGGTTCCGGAGCGCGCCCATTCCGACCTCAACACACGGCTCGGCCTCGGCTACGCGCTCGCCAACCTAGGACGGACCAAGGAGGCGCTTGTGGTGCTCGACGCGCTTCGCGACTCGACCGACGGCGAAGTGCGCTTCAAGGCCGCCGCTGCCGCCCGCCTGATCCGTAACGGCCGCCAGCACCGGTTCCGGGCTCTGTAGCCGCCGGCGGACGGATTTTGGTATAATACGCGTAATCGTTCGCCGGTGATGGTGAATGGCAACCAGCAGGGGAGGAAAATGAGAAGCATAGTGTTTCTTGTCGTATCGATCGCGGCGTTTTCAGCGGCGGCGGAGTTCAGGGTGGACAAGTCCGCCATGTCCGACAAGTACTGGCAGGTCTGGAACGACGCCGAGCTGGCGAAGATCGACGCCGACATCGAGGCGAACCGCAAGGCGGATGCGACGTTCGAAGTCGCGGCTCCTGACGGCGCGGAGGTAAAGGTAGAGCAGCTCGGCCACGCCTTCCGCTTCGGCGCGCACATCTTCAACTACGACCAGCTCGGCCGCGACGAGTGGAACGCCGCCTACAAGGCGAGCTACGGCGAAGGTGGCATCTTCAACCAGGCGACCGTCGCGTTCTACTGGCGCGAGTACGAGCCCGTGCCCGGGCGCTTCCGCGCCTTTGGCGACTACGAGGACACCGCGCGGTTCTGGAATTCGCTTTCGCGCGCCGAGGCGATGGAGCATCCGTACTGGCGCCGCCCCGCGCCCGCGCCCGCCGTCAACTACTTGAGGTCGCGCGGAGTGGCGGTCCATGGCCACATCCTGATCTGGGGCTCGGCCAAGCCGAACTGGATCTACGACTGGTACTGTCCCGAAGGCGAGAAGCGCGCGTTCGACGCCATTGGCATTCCGCGTAGCGACACCAAGGACTTTCCGAAGACCGACAACTGGGATGGTGGCTACAACAAGTACTGGTGCGCCTGCTGGTCGCGCGCCTACCCGTCGGTTTCCGAAGCGGAGATAGCGGCCATGGCGCCGACTTTCGTCCGCCGCATGCCGGAGATCTTCCGCAAGCGCGTCTTCGACGTTGCACGCGAATTCGGCGAGGTTGTCGACAGCTGGGATGTCGTCAACGAGTCGTCCATCGACTGGCAGATATACCGCAAGTCGCGGACGGGGCTTCCGGTCTGGAAGTCGCACTACGGTCTCATGCCGGGCGACTATCCGCTGCATGCGCTCCTGGACGCGAAGGCGGCCTTCCCTGCCAAGGCCAACCTCGCCATCAACGACTACAACATCAGCTCCGATTTCCTCGCGCAGGTGAAGGATCTCGATGACGAAGGCGCGAAGATCGACATCGTCGGCTGCCAGATGCACCTTTTCAACACCAACGACTGCATGCGCCTCGCGCTCGGCGATACCGGCATCAGTTGGATCTCCACGCCGGCCGACATCCGCAACCGCCTCGACATGATGGCGAAGACCGGCCGCCCGCTGCACGTCTCCGAGGTGACGATCACCTCGCCTGGCGCCGATGATCGCAGCCGGATGATCCAGGCGGTCCTGACGCGCAACATCTACCGCGCGTGGTTCTCCCATCCAAAGACAATGGGCATCACATGGTGGAACACTGTTGACGGCGGCGGCGTGAAGGGCGAGCCGCTCGTCTCCGGGCTGTTCACCGCCGACTTGAAGCCCAAGCCAGCCTATGTTGCGCTCGACGACCTCATCAACCGCGAGTGGAAGACGAAGACCTCCGTCAAGGCCACCGGCGGCAAGATCTCGTTCCGCGGCTTCCGCGGCCGCTACCGCCTCGCGTGGAAGGACGCCGACGGCAAGGAGCGCTCGAAGCACGTCGAGGTACGATAACTGAATGCCAACACCTACCACCATTTATTTGCCAACCTTATGAACATCAACAAGATCAATCCGGCGACGCTGAAGATCACCGACATGCGCTTTGCCGACATCGACGGCGCGCCCAAGCGGTGCACGCTGATGAAGCTCTATACCAACCAGGGACTCGTCGGCTATGGCGAAGTCCGCGACGCGAGCTCCCGCACCTACGCGGCGATGCTGAAGTCGCGCATCCTCGGCGAAAACCCGTGCAATGTCGAGAAGATCTTCCGCCGCATCAAGCAGTTCGGCGGCGACTCGCGCCAGGCCGGTGGCGTCTGCGCGGTCGAGCTGGCGTGCTGGGACCTTTGCGGCAAGGCGTGGGGCGTCCCCGTGTGGCAGCTGCTCGGCGGCAAGTGGCGCGACGAAATCCGCTGCTACTGCGACACCGACTCCGAGGGCGGTGGGCGCGACATGGGCGCGGCGCTCAAAGAGCGCATGAAGATGGGCTTCACCTTCCTCAAGATGGACCTCGGCATCGAGCTCCTCACCAACGTCAAGAACGCTTTGATCGCGCCCTTGGGCTACCTCGACTACATGCGGAAGATGAAACACGTGGTCCAGACGCCGCACGGCTCCATCGACCCAAGGTCGATGCGCGGCGAGGCGTTTGAGCTCTTTACGACGGCACACGGTCACACCGGCATCCACATCACCGAGACCGGCCTCGACTATCTCGAGAAGTACATGGCGGACGTGCGCGAGGTAATCGGCTGGGAGGTGCCCCTCGCCATCGATCACCTCGGGCACATCCCCTACGAGGATTGCGTGCAGCTGCTCAGACGCCTCGAGAAATACCATCTTTCGTGGGCGGAGGACGTCCTCCCCTGGCGCAACGTCGAGCAGTGGCGCGAGCTCCACGCCGCGACATCCACGCCGCTCGGGACGGGTGAGGATATCTACCTTAAGGAGGACTTCAAGCCGCTCTTGGAATCGCATGCGCTCGCGGTGGTCCATCCCGACCTGCTCACCTGCGGCGGCATCGCCGAAACGAAGAAGGTCGGCGACATGGCCGAGGACTACGGCGTGCAGATGAACATCCACATGGCCGAGTCGCCCATCGCCTGCCTTGCCGCGGTGCATGTGGCGGCGGCGACGCGCAACTTCATGGCGCTCGAGCTGCATTCCGTGGATGTTCCGTGGTGGGGCGACCTGGTGAAGCCCGCGCTGTCCTACAAGGGCGGATTCATCAAGGTTCCGACGAAGCCGGGCCTTGGCATCGACGAGCTGAACGAGAAGCTCGTCAAGAAGCAGGCCTGCAAGGACTTCCCGCCGCCGTGGACGCCCACGAAGGAGTGGGACCGCGAGTGGTCCAACGACAGGAGGTGGTCGTAATGATCAGGGAAAAATTCGATTTGACGGGGAAGACTGCGCTGGTGACTGGCTCGACGCGCGGAATCGGCAAGGCGATCGGCGACGCGTTCGAGGAATACGGCGCGAAGGTGATCCGTCACAACACGAAGGTATGCGACCTTGCGGATTCGAAGGCGATCGACCGGTTCTTCGACGAACTGGAGAAGAACGGGGAGTTGCCGGACATTCTCGTTGCCAATGCGTCGATTCAGGCGAAGATCCCGTGGACGGAGTTCCCGCTCGACGAGGCGCAGAAGGAGATGCAGGTCAACTTCTTCGCGACGCTCCGGATGTTCCAGCGCTGCTATCCGAAGATGAAGGCGCAGAAGTGGGGACGCCTCATCGTCGTCGGCTCGGTGAACGAACGCCGTCCGCATCCCGACATGTGCGTCTATGCGGCGACGAAATCCGCCCAGGAGAACCTCGTACGCGGCGTTGCGCGGCAGGTCGCGCCGGAGGGCATCACGGTCAACAACCTCTGCCCGGGCGTCTTCAACACCGACCGCAACCGCGAATGCCTCGCCGATCCGGTGTACGGTCCCAAGGTCGCCGCGGCAATTCCGATGCACGACTACGCCGTGCCGGAGGATGCCGCGGGCGCGGCGCTTCTTCTGGCGTCCGACGCGGGGCGCTACATCACGGGCGCGACGATCGCGGTCGACGGCGGCCTAGGCCTTCCGGGGTGATTTTGTTTAGCCGCAAAGAACGCAAAGGACGCAAAGGATGCCAAGGAGGTTGGAATGACGGAATATGAAGATCGAGTATGGACTCGTCATAAACTTTGGGGCAGAGAAATTTCAGTGCTGAAAGTTGGCGTTGTCGCGAGACAAACCCTAAACGTCTTTGCGATCTTCGCGGCTTGAAAACATCACAAAGGAGGAAACAAAATGGCATCACTGGCAGACATGAAGACCAAGGCGAAGGAGGCGGGGCTCATGAAGCTCGACAAGCTCATCGCCAAGCGACAGCACATCCCCTCGAACGAATTCCCGATTCCGGTGAAGGAGCTCTGCGAGCGGTTTGAGAAGCTCTACACCGGCTGTGTCAACGACGTGATGCGCGAGTTCACGCTTCTCGACCAGAACCTCCCGCACGAGATCATGCCGCTCCGCGACGAGATGGTAGTCTGCGGCGAGGCGTTCACGGTGAAGTCGGCACCCAACTGCATGATCGAGGGCGAGATGACCTTCCGCGCCCAGATGCTCGACGAGTTCAAGCCGAACGGCGTCGTGGTCTGGGACACATCCGATGACGTCGAGGCCAGCCTCTGGGGCGGCGTGATGACCGCGACCGCCATCACCAAGGGCATTCGCGGCGCGGTGATCGCCGGCGGCATCCGCGACACCAAGCAGATTCTCGAGCAGAACTTCCCTGTCTTCTACAAGTACCGCGTCTCCAACGGCTCGCTTGGCCGCTGCATGATCACCCACTACCAGGTGCCGGTCAGGATCGGCAAGGTGACGGTCAGGCCCGGCGACATCATCATGGGCGACATCGACGGCGTCATCTGCATCCCGCGCGAGATCGCCTACGAGGTTCTCCTGCGCGCCGAGGGCATCGAGCGCAACGAGGTCGACATCTTCTCCTGGGTGCGCCAGGGCGACACCATCTCGGAGATCATCGACAAGGGCGGCTACTTCTGACAATTGACAATGGAAACGGAGGGAACAGGAACATCATCGGCCGGGCGAAGGTGGACAAGCGGCCGGTGACGACGTCGGACATGCCGGACGATCCATCAACCTGAAGTGGCACAAGGAGACGATCCAGGCCATGCTCGGCTGCTACGAGTCCATCCATGCCGGCCGAATCTCCAAGGTTGCGGGCGGACGGATCCGAATACCCGCTCCCCGCGACGCCGCGCCCCCGCCACTTTTGGTATAATACGCGGCAAGGAGAATGAACGACACTATGGATAACTCAATTGATGCAAAGTCGCATGGCGGCAGGTTGGCGTCGATCGACGCGCTTCGGGGCTTTGACATGTTCTTCATCACCGGCGGCTCGGGGATCATAGCCGGGCTGTGCAAGGGGTTCGGGTTCGGCGATTGCTGGCTTGCCCGGCAAATGGCGCATGTTCCATGGGCTGGACTCGCCCACCATGATACGATCTTCCCGCTGTTCCTTTTCCTCGCCGGCGTGTCCTGGCCGTTCTCGCTTGCGTCGCAGCGGAAACGCGGATTGACGTCGCCGATGATCCATTTGAGGGTTGTGAAGCGGGCGCTGGTGCTTTTCTTCCTGGGCATGACGATCGGGGGAGTGCTTGGATTCACGGGCGAATTTCGCATTCCCAGCGTTCTGGGCCAAATCGGCGTTTCGTGGGGCGTGGCGGCGCTTCTCTACATGCACGTGAGGAAGCCGCTGCTTCGCGGGCTGGTCGTGGCGGCGGTTCTCGTCGGCTACTGGCTGCTGCTCGCGTTTACGGGGGCGCCAGATGCGCCGGCGGGGGCGGACCTCTTCTCGCAGGAGTGGAACGTCATCTCGTGGCTGGACCGGACCGTCATGCCGAACTACATCTACGTCAAGGGAGTCTACGACCCGGAATCCCTGTTCTCCATACCGCCGGGCATAGCGCTCGCCATGCTCGGAATGTCGGCAGGCTCCGTCCTTGTCTCGTCGCGCTGGAGCGGCGTCCGCAAGACGATTCTCCTCCTGTATGCCTCGGGCGCAATGCTTGTCGCCGGGTTCGTCTTCATGTTCGTTCTCGGGATGCCGATCGTCAAGGCGCTGTGGACGAGCTCCTTCGTTCTTGTCACTGCGGCGTATTCGTTCGCGATGCTGGCCGTCTTCTACTGGGTCGTCGACGTCAAGGGCTGGTCGAGATGGGCGTTCTATTTCAAGGTGATCGGCATGAACTCCATCGCGATCTATATGCTGATGCGAATCGGCGTCATCGACGCGCTGAAGGCATATTTCCTCAAGGGGCTTGTCTCGAAGGCGGCGGAGTCCTGGGGGTTGTTCGCGAACTCGCTCGCCTTGCAGGTGGTCTGCTGGGTTGTGCTGTACGCGTTCTACAGGCGTAAGGTCTTCCTCAAGGTATAGTTGAAAGGTTGAACAAGAAATTGAGGGGACTGTCCCCAAAAATGATGCAGAATAAGAATATTCATAAGCCTACAATTGCAAAACCCGCATAAATATGATATATTATGCATCATGAACGACATGCCAGACGAGTTGAGGAGGACGGCGCGATCGCTCGTTTTTGAGCGCGAGCGGCTGGGGCTTTCGCAGAAGCAGGTCGCCCAGCGCATGGGCGTATCACAGTCGAAGGTCTGCCGGCTTGAGAGCTCGGCGGACGCGAATCTCGTCTACGGCGACGTCGCCGCGTACGCGAAGGCGTTGGGGCTCAATGTGACGCTGTTCTACGACGACATCGAGGCACAGCCGGAAATCCGGGCGCAGATCTACGCCGAGCACATCGCCGACATGCTGGAGAAGCTAAGGAAGGTACTGCCGAAGGGAATTGGCTACGAGGATGAGATTGCGCACTTCTCCGGCAACGTCCTCCTGCCGCTGATTCGCAGCGGGAGGCCGCGTTGAGCGCTTTTATTCCAGGATCGTCTTTCGGCGACTACCGGGTGGTGCGGAAGCTGGGCGCGGGGGCGACCGGCGAGGTTTGGCTGCTGGAGTCGGGCCGGAGCGGACTCAAGACGGCGGCGAAGATCCTCGCGCCGGAGCTGGCCCAGGTCCACGAGCACCGCATCCGCTTTGTGCGCGAGGCGGCGACGGCGATGGAGATCCGCCATCCCAACCTGGTGCGGGTCTATGACGTCGGCGAGGACCCGGAGACGGAGCTTTGCTATATGCTGATGGAGTACGTGAGCGGCGGCACGCTGGCGGAGCGGATTGCGAGCGAAGGCGCGCTGCCGGTGGCGGAGGCGCTTCGGATCGTCCGCGCGCTCGCCTCGCTTGTAGAGGTGGTCTCGTCCCGTGGAATCGTCCACCGCGACATCAAGCCGGGCAACATCCTCATCGGCGACGGCGGCGCGCCGAAGCTCTCCGACCTCGGTATCGCGCGCTTGGCCGGCGTCCCGTCCGAGGCCGGCGGTTCCGTCGGCGGAGCGATGGTAGGGACCCTGGCGTACATGGCGCCGGAGCAGATGCTCGATCCGCGGACGGTAGACGTGCGCGCCGACATCTATTCGCTCGGTGTGGTGCTTTTCGAGATGCTCGCCGGGCGGCGTCCGTTTGGCGGCGACGTCGTGCGCATGGTGGCGGACCGGATCGGCGGCGACGCGGTGCCGGATGTGCGGGAGTTCCGTCCTGACGCGTCCGAGGCGGTTGCGGGCCTGGTGCGGCTCATGTGCGCGGCTGACCCGGAGGAGCGGGTGCGGTCGCCGCGGGCGCTGCTGTCGCTTGTCGACTGGACGGAGGGGGGGGCGGCATGATCGGCGCGCCGAGGGAGGATATGTTCCTGCCGGGCGACGTGTTCCGCGGCTACCAGGTGGTAAGAATCATCGGCAAGGGCGCGGTGGGCGAGGTGTACCAGGTGCGCCACGAGGAGCTCGACACGCTCTTCGCGCTCAAGGTGCTCTATCCCGAGGTGTCGGCCGGCGATGCGGAGAGCGTGAAGCGGCTCTACCGCGAGGCGAAGATCGGCGCCAAGGTGCGCCACCCGAGCCTCGTGACGGTGCACGACTGCGGCTACGACCTCGACATGCGGCTGAACTACATGGTGATGGACTACGTGCCCGGCTCCAACCTGCGCGTCGCCATCGGCCACACCGGCCGCATCGCCGTCGACCGCGCGGTGCGGATCGTCACCCAGCTCGCCGACGCGATGGCGGCCCTGCGGGGCTTCGGCGTGGTGCACCGCGACATCAAGCCGGAGAACGTGATCCTCCAGCCGGACGGAACAGCCAAGCTCGTCGACCTCGGCATCGCGAAGGCGGTGCATCTCGAGGACTCGCTGGTGACGCTCGCCGGCGCCGCGTTCGGCTCGCCCATCTACATCTCGCCCGAGCAGATCGTGGACGCATCCGACGTCGACGCGCGGGCCGACATCTACTCGCTCGGAATCGTGTTCTTCGAGATGGTGACCGGCCGCTGCCCGTACGCGGGGCGGAACATCGCCCAGGTGCTGCGCGAGATCATGAGCGAGGATCCGGTTCCGGACGCGCGCGACGTCTGCCCCGACGTCCCGGCGGAGGTGGCGGTGCTTATCCGGCGGATGTGCGTGAAGGACCGCGCCCGGCGGCTGCAGGACTTCAACGCCGTCCTCGCCGAGCTCGGCAAGCTCCACGGATTACAAATCCCTAATTCTTCGCACAGGTAGGCCGTAGGAGGCGACCTTTGTCCACAGGGCCGGGATGGCGTCGCGCCATCCCGGCCCGTCCTGCATATTTTGACTTTTTTGCAGATTCCCCCTTGA
>SFPL01000040.1 GCA_004551905.1 Lentisphaeraceae bacterium | reverse complement strand
GCCTCCTTGCGTTTTTTTGCTTTGCAAGAAAGCATACAGCCAACGCCTGATTTTTTCAACCCCCAGCTGAAGCCCGCTCAACAGGCCAATCGCTCAAGGCAAAACCTCCCGGTGTTGCACTGGGAACTCGCGCGCGCGAGGGATTTGTAATCTCTGTGATTGTTTAGCGGAGTTTCGTTCGGTAGTTTGACGCGATTCCGTTCGGCGGTTTGGTGGATCAGTTCTTCATGTGGACGTCGACCTGCGGGAAGGGCTGGGAGATGCCGCCGGCGACGAAGGCGTTGTTGACCGCCTCCACTGCGCCATTGTAGACCGCCCAGTAGTCGCCGCTGCGGCACCACGCGCGCGCGCCGATCTTTATCGAGCTGTCGTCCAGCGCCGAGACCATCGACACCGGCGCGGGATCGGCGAGCGCCCCAGGGACCTTGGAGACGGTTTCCAGCACCAGCGCGCGCGCCGCGGCGAGGTCGGTGCCGTAGGCGACGCTGAAGAGGAGATCGACACGCCGCATCCCGAGCGCGGTGTAGTTGACGATCGGCGAGCCCCAGGCCGACTTGTTCGGGATGGTGACGCGGCGGTTGTCGACGGTAGCGAGCGTGACCGCCATCATGTCCAGCGCCTTCACCGTGCCCTCGAAGCCGGCGACGGTCACGAAGTCACCGACCTTGAACGGCTTGTTGAGCGCGAGCATGATGCCCGCAGCGAGCGAACCGAGCGACTCCTGGAAGGCGAAGCCGATGATGAGGCCGGTGGCGCCGAGACCGGCGACGAGCGGCCCCACCTCGACTCCGAGACGGCCGAGCACCACCACGAAAAGGAACGCCCAGCAGGTCTTCACCGCCACCGAGACGACGAACTTGATCAGCATCTCGTTCTCGCCCTTCACCCGCTGCTCCAGTGTCCGCCGGAGAAACGCCGCAATGCACTTGATGACGAACGCGCCAACCAGCAGGATCAATGCCGCGCTGAGAATCCTCGCACTCAGCACCAGTCCCTGGGTCTGGAGCCACTCCACCACCGGACGAACCGCGTCCGCCGCCTGTTCCTTCATTTCTGCCTTCCTTTCGTTTTTATGTTTAGTCTGAAAACCTACGCGATGACGCGGTCGTTGCGGCCGGGGATGCCGAGCTTGTCGCGGTACTTCGCCACCGTCCGCCGCGCCACCGGATAGCCAGCGCCCTTGAGCTCGGCGGCGATCTTCTCGTCCGACAGCGGGTTGGACTTGTCCTCGCCGTCCACGATCTCCCTGAGCTTGCCCAGCACCGCTTCCTGCGAGACCGTCTCGCCGGCAGACGTCTTCACGCCGGTCGAGAAGAACCGTCTGAGCTCGATGGTGCCGTACGGCGTCTCGGCGTACTTGTCGCGCACCGTGCGCGAGACGGTGGTGCCGTGCACCCCGACCGACGCGGCGACCTCGAGCTCGGTGAGCGGCTTCAGCGCGCCGAAGCCGCGCTCGAAGAAGTCCTGCTGGCGGTCGAACACCGCCTGAGCGATGTCCTTCACCGTCTGGCGGCGCTTCTCGATCGCCTCGCGGAGCGCGCGCGCAGAGGCGATGCGCTCGCGCACGTACGCCTTGGTCTCGGCGGTCTGGCTCTTGTCCTTCAGCAGCGCCTCGAACGACTTCGAGAAGCGGATCTCCGGGAGCGACCGCTCGTCGGTCTCGGCGATCCAGCGGCCGTCGAGCTTGCGCGCGTGGACCTCCGGGTTTACGAACTCGACGCGCTCGCGCTCGCTGGGGAACTGGCGCCCGGGGCGGCCGTCGAGCGAACGGAGCGCGACCAGTGCGGCGGCGAAGCGCTTCTTGGAAAAGCCGTGCGCCATGCAGATCGCGTCGATCCGCCCGGCCTCGATGTCGGCGAGGTGGCCGGAGACGATTTTGCGGACGTCCTCGCGGACGGCAGGGTCGGCGATCGACTCGAGCTGGGAGAGGAGGCATTCCTCCACCGTGCGCGAGCCGCAGCCAGGCGGGTCGAGGTCGCGGATCTTCGCAAGCACGGCGACGACCTCGTCCTCGCTCTTGCCGAACGCCATCGCCACGTCGGCGAGCGAGCCCTTGTAATACCCCTTCTCGTCCAGGTCGCCGATCAGCACCTCGGCCATCGGGAAGTCGGCTGCGTCGATGTCGGAAAGCGGCAGCTGCTCGACGAGGTGGCCCTGCAGCGTCTCCTCCTTGACCAGGTTGTCGAAGAACGCCTGGCGGCGCTCGGCCGCCTCCTCGTCGCGCCCGACGGTGGGCTCGTAGCCGTCCTCGGGGAAGTCCGGCTCGTCCTGCTCCCGCTCGCGGTCGAGCTTGGCCTCCACCTCGGAAAGCGGCGTCTCGAGCGGATGGTCCATGTCCTCGATCGCGGGGTTGGCGCTCATCTCCGCGGCGATTTCGGCGCGCAGCTCCGGAAGCGACATCGCCAGCAGCTTCAGCCCCTGCATCTGGCGGCCGGAGATCGCGAGCTTCTGCTGCTGCGCGGCGGTCATGGACATGGACTGGTTCATCTCTCGGGCGGCTCCAAAATCCAGCGCTTGTTGTACCAGTACCAATCGCCGGGGCGCTTGCGCACCTCGCGGTCGATGAGCGAGATCGCCTCGCGCGTGATCCGCTCCGCTTCGGCGCGCGGGTCGGCGGCGGAGGGGTCGGGGCGGAGGGTGGCGATGTGGTTGAAGACGTGGCGGGAGCCCTCGCGCATCATCTGCGCCACCACCACCGGCGAGCCGCAGCGGACGGCGAACATCGCGCCGGCGCGGCTGACGTTGGCCTTGCCGCCGAAGAAGTCCGCCTCGACGTCGCGCTTGCGCACCCTGAGGTCGGGCAGAATCGCGAACACCTTGCCGTCGTGGAGCCTGTCGCGGATCTTCGCGAGCGTGCCGCGGCAGTCGCGGTCCAGCACCTCCACCGCGCCATACTGGCGGTTCATCCACGCGTCGATCTTCGGGTTGCGCTGGCGCGCGGCGATGGCGAAGAGCCTGAGGCCGTAGACCGCCATCGACCACGCCGCCATGTACCAGTTGCCGGAGTGGGGCACCATCACCACCACGCCGTGCCCTTCGTCGGCGTAGGCCTGGAGGCGCTCCTTGTACTCGAGCCCGTCTAGCACGTGGCGGTCCATCCATCTGCGGCCGAGCTTCGGCGCGCGCATCATCTCAACCGCGTTGAGGAGCAGGTTCTGGAGCGAGAGGACGGCGACGCGGCGCACCTCGCGCGCGGACATTTCCGGGAACACCGAGCGGATGCGCCCCTCGGTGCGGCGACGCTTGAAGGCGAAGACGCGGACGAGGGTCCAGCCCGCAGCGCGGGCGAGCGTCGCGGCGCAGCAGTAGGGAAGCGCGTTCATGAGCCCGCACACGAGGCGCAGCCCGGCGTACTCGGCGTTTACCGCAGCTCTTCCCTTGGCCATCGCACCTACTGCGCCTCGGCGAGGTTGCGCCGGGCGTCCTCGATCGCGCGGCAGACGGCGCGCGAGGTAATCGTCGCGGCGGTGATCGCCTCGATGTCGCCGCCGTCCTTCTTCACCCGGAGCGAGGCAGAGTCCTTGCCGGCGAACTGCCCGGCGAACTCGGGCGTCTTCAGCTTCATCCCGAGGCCCGGCGTCTCCGACGCCTGCAGCACCTTGTAGGAGATGACGGTCTTCTTGTCCTTTTTGAAGCCGACCATCAGCACGATGTCGCCGCCGTAGCCGTCCTTGCAGCGGCCCTCCGCGGTGAAGCCGTCCTCGCCGCAGAGGACTGCCGCCTTCGCCGCCTCGCGGGCCTTCGCGGCAGCGGCCTTGATCGGCTCGGCGGTGAGGCCGTTCACGTACGCAAGCACCGCGGCGCAGACCCCGCTGATGATCGTCAGGCTCAGGACAAGTCCGAGTAGCTTCTTCATTTCTCAAGCCCCCTTTCTCACTTCTTCGCGCCAAACGGCTTCGGCTGGGTCCAGCGGTTGATGAGGGGACAGACTGCGTTCATGATCAGGATCGCGAACGAGCAGCCCTCGGGATAGGAGCCGAACTGGCGGATGAGCATGCAGACGAGTCCGCAGCCGCAGCCGAAGATCAGCTTGCCCTTGGCGGTGATCGGGCTCGTGACGTAGTCCGTTGCCATGAAGCACGCGCCGATCAGCACGCCGCCAGTGAGGACCTGCATCGTCGCCGGCGCGCCGCCCGCGATCAGCGAATAGACGAACACTGTCGCGATGAAGGCGACCGGGATGTGCCAGGTGATGACCTTGCGGAAGAGAAGGTACGCCGCGCCGATGGCAAGCGCAATCGCCGAGACCTCGCCGATGCAGCCGGGGATGTTGCCGACCGCCATGTCCCAGAGGCCGGGCACGCCCTTGCAGGCCGCGTTGCAGAGACCGTGGGGCGTCGCGGACGACATCGCCTCGGCGCCGAACCAGGTCTTCATCACGGCGAGCGGCGTCGCGGTCGTCATCGCCTCGGGCGTCTTCCACCAGAACGGCTTGAGCCAGGTGGTCATCGGACCGGTGAAGGAGATGAGCATGAACGCGCGCGCGGCAAGCGCGGGGTTGAACGGGTTCATCCCGATCCCGCCGAACACCTGCTTGGCGACGCCGATCGCGAACACCGAGCCAACGACCGCCATCCAGAGCGGCAGCCCCGCCGGCAGGTTGAGCGCGAGGAGGAGTCCAGTCACGACGGCCGAGAGGTCGCCGATGGTGTTCTCGCGCTTCATCGCAAGCCGGCACAGCGCCTCCGTGACGATGCAGGTCGAGACGCAGGTCGCGATCGTCCAGACCGCCGGCATCCCGAAGAACCAGATGCCTGCGGCAGTCGTCGGCAGGAGCGCGATGATCACGTCGAGCATAATCCGCGATACGCTCGCGCGCCCGTGCGCGTGCGGCGACGAGCTCAGTATGTAGTGTTCCGCTGTTTCCTTCGGTTTCATTTAGCCTCCTTTGCGGCCGCGGCGGCGGCCTTGGCCTTCTCGGCGGCGATGCGGGCGCGGATCGAGTTCTTCGCGCGGCGGCAGCTCTGGGTGATGGTGCGGTAGGCCGGGCAGCCGAAGCTGCACGCGCCGCATTCGATGCAGTCCATCACGTGCGCGTCCTCCGCCGCCTTGATGTCGTTCGCGTCCACGACCCGCGAGATGAGCGCGGGGTTGAGGTTCATCGGGCAGGCGCGGACGCACCGGCCGCAGCCGATGCACGCGCCCGACGCGTACTGGAAGACGCGGCGCTTCGAGAGGAGCAGCAGCCCGGAGGTCGTCTTCGTGGTCGCGATCTCCAGGCTCGAGACGGCGAAGCCCATCATCGTGCCGCCGGAAATCACCTTGGCCGGCGGCTCCTTCTCACCGCCGCAGAACGCGACGAGGTCCGAGTACTTGGTGCCGCTCGGTGCCAGCACGTTCTTCGGCTCCGCCACCGCGTCGCCACTCACCGTCGTCACGCGCTCGAGAAGCGGCTCGCCCTTCTCCACGGCATCGGCTATCGCGGCGGCGGTGCCGACGTTCTCCACCACGCACCCGACGTCGATCGGCAGCGCCGGCGGCTCTGGGACGACGCGCCCAACCGTCGCGTAGATCTGGTGCTTCTCGCTTCCCTGTGGATAAAGCACGGGGAGGACTACAATCTCGACGTTGCCCTCGATGTCCGCAAACGCCTTCTCCATCGCCGCGATCGCCTCCGGCTTGTTCGCCTCGATGGCGATCCTCACCGCCGGCCCGCCCAGGACCTTGCGCATGATCTCGACGCCGAGGCGGATGCGGTCGGCGCGCTCGAGCATAACGCGGAAGTCGGCGGTCAGGTACGGCTCGCACTCCGCGCCGTTCAGGACCAGATACTCGCAGCGCTTGGTCGGCGGCGGGTTGAGCTTGACGGCGGTCGGGAAGCCGGCGCCGCCCATGCCGCAGATGCCCGCCTGCTCGACTCGGCTGAGCAGTTCTTCGCGCGAAGCCGTCTTCCAGTCGAGCGGAGGAAGGATGGGGGATGGGGTTTTGACAGGATTAATAGGATTGGGAGGTGGTGGGGGCTGAGTGGTATCCAGAATCACCGCGTCAGCCATGCCGCCGGCGGGTCCCAGACGCTTCTCCACCGCCTTCACCATGCCTGCGGCCGGGGCTCGCACGCACACCGAGATGAAGCCGTTCTTTTCGCCGATGAGCTGGCCGCGCGTCACGAAGTCGCCGGCTTTCACCAGGCACTTCGCCGGCGCGCCGAGGTGCTGGCTCATCGAGACGACCAGCTCCGCCGGAACCGGCATCCGCTCGATCGCCTTGCCGCGCGCGAGTTCCTTGTTGTAGTCGGGGTGGACCCCGCCCTTGAACTTGAAGTTGCTCTTGACTGTCTTCATGGTTGATCAGTGTCCGGTTTCGAAGTGGGGGTCGACCGACATGCACTTGGCCGGGCATTTGGCGACTATCTGCTCGTCGTCCGGCGGGTTCGCGTAGTTGACCTTGGCGAGGAAGCCCTGGAACTCGAAGTGCCCGGCCTCCTTGCCGCCGGAGTTCTTCTCACAGAGATGGCAGCCCATGCAGCCGACGCCGCAGACCTTGCGCACCGCCGGGCCCTTGTCGGGATTGGCGCAAAGGACGTGGATCGTCGCCGACGCGGGGACGAGCTCGATGATGTGCTTCGGGCACGCGGTCACGCACTTGCCGCAGCCGATGCAGAGGCGCTTGTCCACCTTGGCGAGGCCGTCGTGGATCGAGATCGCGCCCTTGGGGCAGACGTTCGCGCACGCGCCGTAGCCGAGGCACCCGTAGCGGCAGCCCTTGTCGCCGCCAGCCGTGGACGCCGCTACGTTGCAGTCGCAGATGCCGTTGTAGTCGCCGACGCGGATCGCCTCGGAGCGCGTGCCGCAGCACTTGACGAGCGCGACGCGACGCTCGGTCGCCGTCGCCTCCACGCCGAGGATCTTCGCGATCTCCTTCGCGCAGGCGTCGCCGCCGGCCGCGCAGGCGCCGTTGGGCGCGGTCCCCGCGACGAGCGCGCGCGCGTAGCCGTCGCAGCCCGCGAAGCCGCAGCCGCCGCAGTTTGCGCCGGGGAGCGCGGCCGTCACCATGCCGATGCGCGGATCCTCCTTGACGCTGAGGTAACGGTCCGCCACGGCGAGCGCGACGGCCGCGACCAGCCCCACTCCGGCGATGACTGCAATTGCGATGGTCATATGGCTGTTTGTCCTTTTCGAGGTGTCTAGGATCCTAGGTTTCCAGGAGACTGGGATTTTAGTAGGGGAGCTGCACGAGGCCAGAGAAGCCCATGAACGCGAGGCTCAGGAGACCGCCGGTGACGAGCGCGATCGCCATGCCGCGGAAGCACCGCGGCGGATCGGCGTAGGCGAGCTTCTCGCGGATGCCGGAGAAGATGACGAGCGCGAAGCCGAAGCCGACGGCGGCGGAGAAGGAGAAGAAGACCGACTCGAAGAAGCCTGTCCCCTGCTTGCAGTTGATCTCTGCCGCGCCGAGGACGGCGCAGTTGGTGGTGATGAGCGGCAGGAAGATGCCGAGCGCCGCGTGGAGCGGCGGCAGGAAGCGCTTCATCGCAATGTCGATGAACTGCACCAGCGAGGCGATCACCAAGATGAACGCGAGGGTGTGGATGTAGCCAAGGCCGAACGGCTGCAGCAGCCAGTGGTCGATCGCCCAGGCAACGGCCGAGGCCGTCGTCATCACGAACACCACCGCGCCCGACATTCCCAGCGCGGTCTCGGTCTTCTTCGAGACCCCGAGGAAGGGGCAGCACCCAAGAAACCGGCTGAGGACGAAGTTGTTCACCAGCACGGCGCCAACGAGAATCATCAAATAATAGCTCATGGGCGGTATTATACCATAATTTCGTGGTTCGTGGCTCGCCGGGGGACTCCCCCGGACCCCCGAACACGGAAACCACGGAGGTGCGCGGTCGAAATCGCGCAGGCGCGATTGGCGCGTAGCCGCCGGTCGCGCCTTTGAACGCACTTTGCCGCGGATTGCCTCGGCACGGCTCTAGGGTTGCCAGCGTTCAGGCGCACCGACTGCTTCGCGTCGCCCTTCGGGCTTTCGACCGCGCGCCAACACGGAA
The DNA here is from genome assembly GCA_004551905.1 of Lentisphaeraceae bacterium. Classification (GTDB taxonomy): domain Bacteria; phylum Verrucomicrobiota; class Kiritimatiellia; order RFP12; family UBA1067; genus UBA1067. The sequence continues at coordinate 9,646 of SFPL01000040.1, read as the reverse complement.
AAGTGGTCGAGCACACGGAAAGGCTCCGCACCATGCTCGACCGGACATGAACTTATGCAGCATCCCACTGGAAGCTGAATGTTGGCTGCTGGTTGTTGGCCGCTACAATGGTTAGTGTTCAGCAACCAGCAACCAGTATTCAGCAGCCAGTAATACGGACGGATCTTCCTCATCTCACTGGAAGCTGAATGTTGGCTGCTGGTTGTTGGCCGCTACAATGGTTGGTGTTCAGCAGCCAACAACCAATATTCAGCTTCCAATAGTATGGACGAATCGTCCTCTTTACTGGTTGCTGAACACTGGCTACTGGTTGCTGGCAGTTACATTAGTGTCAGCAATCAAGTCTAGGACCGTCTGGTCGAGTGGGAGGCGGAGCATTTCCGTGACATCGAGAAAACTTCCGTGGTCGCGGCGGCAAGGCAGAACCCGAAGGGTCGAAGGCGGCGCGGCGGCCTCGCGCAAACTTGTTTGCCGGCGAGGATCGCCGCGCCGCTTTCGATGCGCGAAGCGCAGCTGCCTTGCCGCCGCGCTTCCGTGTTTTCCGTGTCCGGGGGTCTGGGGGTGTCCCCCAGTTAGAATTCAGCGCTTGAGGGTGCGGCGGGAGGCGACGGCGGAGAGCGGATCCTCGGGCCAGTTGTGCTTGGGGTAGCGGCCGCGCATGTCCTTGCGGACGAGCTGGTAGGCGCCGGTCCAAAAGCCGGCGAGGTCCTTGGTGACCTGAATCGGGCGCATCGCCGGACTCAGGAGCGTCATCACCACCGGTGCCCTGCCGCCCGCCACCGTCGGCGTGGACATGAGCCCGAAGCACTCCTGCAGCTTCACCGAGGCCGTCGGCTCGTCCCCTTCGTAGTCAATCGCCACCTTCGAGCCGCTCGGCACCTCCATCCGCGCCGGGGCGAGGCAGTCGAGCTCCCGCCGCGAGCGTCCGGCCGCGGCGAGGACCGACTCCACCACCGCGGCGAGGTCGAGCCGCTCAAGGTCCTGCCACTTCGTCATTCCGCCGACGAACCCGGGCAGCGCGGCGAGGATCGCCGCGTCGGTGATTTCCGGCCAGCCGCTATCCGCGGGCATCGTCCGCGCGAGGAAATTCACACGGGAGCGGAGCGCACGGCTCTCACGCGTCCACGTCGGCAGGTTGCCGACGCCTTTCTGCCGCACGCCTTCGACCAGCGTGGCGGCGACTTTCTCCGGCTCCGCGTCCGCCACCTGGCGCTCGCCGAGCGTGACCGCGCCGAGGCGGCGCTGGACCACACACCGCACCCTTTCCGCGCGGCGGTCCCATTCGCAGCACGGCGCCTCGATAATCGAGTCCGCGAACAGCTCCTCGACCTCGGTTTCGGAAATCGGGCAGGCGAGAAAAACCTTGGCGTCGCCGGGGCGGTCGTCAAGCTCGCAGCAGACGAGGAACGGCGAACGCGCAAGCGGGTCGCCGTCGTCGAGGAAAGCGCCGCGACCGGAGACCATCCTGAAGCCACCGTTGCCGCGTCCGCGGGCGACACGGTCGGGATAGGCGAAAGCGAGCATCGCGCCCTCGGAAAGCGCGCGGACACGTCCGCCGCGGCCGCGGCAGGCGGAGGCAAAGCGCCGCGCCAACTCGAGGACGCGGCGCGAATACGGGTTTTTCGGCGTCTCGCGCACCTCGTCCATCACCCGGCGGATGTCGGTCTCGCGTGTGCGCGCGCCTTCCTCGACAATCGCCGCGAGGATGCAGGCGGTGTCGTCCCCGCCGCTCTCGACCGCCATCGACGCGAGGCGCGGGTGCATGGCGAGGTGCGCCATCCGCTCGCCCTTCCCGGTGAGTCGTCCGTCCGCGCCGACGGCGCCGAGCTGCTTGAGGAGCGCGAGCGCCGCGTCCCACGCCGCCGCAGGCGGAGGCGTCATCCAGGGCAGGTCTTCGCGGCGCAGCGCACCCCAGGAAATCGAGGACATCACGAGCGGCGCGAGGTCGGCGTCGAGGATCTCCGGCATCGCCTTCGCCGGATGCGACGGGTTCTCCGCCTCGGTCCAGAGCCGGTAGCAGACGCCGGCGCGGACACGGCCGGCGCGCCCGCGGCGCTGTTCGGCGCGGTCGCGAGTGACGTTCAGGGTGACGAGACCAGTCATGCCGGTGCCGGGCGAGAAGCGGGGTACGCGCATAAGCCCGGAGTCGACCACCGCCGTCACGCCCTCGAGCGTGAGCGAGGTCTCGGCGATGGAAGTCGACAGCACCACCTTGCGCGGACCGCCGCGCGCGAACACGCGGTCCTGCTCCTCCTTCGGCAGCGAGCCATGGAGCGGCAGCACTGCGGCGGACGGCGCAACGGCGCGGACGGACTCTACGGCGCGGCGGATCTCGCCTTCGCCGGGCAGGAAGCAGAGGACGTCGCCGTCGGTCTCCGCGAGCGCGCGGCCGACCGCGGCGGCCACCGACACCGCGCCGAGGTAGCGCACGTCGACCGGATACATCCGCCCCTCGGCGCGCACCGTCGCCGCGTCGCCGAGGTGGGCGGCGACAGAGTCCGCGTCAAGCGTGGCGGACATAACGAGGATTCTGAGGTCCGGTCTGAGCGCGCGTCGCACCTCGAGCGCGAGCGCGAAGGCGAGGTCGCAGGCGAGCGAGCGCTCGTGGAACTCGTCGAAGATGACGAGCCCGGTGTCGGAAAGCTCCGGGTCGGAGAGGATGCGCTGCGCGAGCAGGCCCTCGGTCACGATCTCCAGCCGTGTGCGCGCGGAGACCTTGCGCTCCAGCCGCACCTGGTAGCCGACGGTCTCGCCCACCGCTTCGCTGCGTCGATGCGCGATGTAGGCGGCGCAGCCGCGTGCGGCGAGGCGCCGCGGCTCGAGCATGACGATCTTGCGGCCGGCGAGCCAGGGCGCGTCGAGAAGCGCCGGCGCAACGCAGGTAGTCTTGCCGCTTCCCGGTGGCGCGGTGAGAACGACGCTGCGGTTGGCCGCCAGGGCCGCGGCGATCTCGTCGATCTTCTCTTCAACGGGAAAAGCCATCGGACGGACGCGCGGATCAGAACTTGAACGCGACCTGCCAGCGGACGAAGTAGCTGGGCTTGCAGGTCTCGTAAGAGTCGCCGGGGTTGCGGAACTTCCCGGAATCCTCGGAGCCAAAGGAGACCTCGCCCCAGACGCGCGGGCGAAAACGCATGTGGTCCTTGTAGGAGCCGCGCACGTTAGGGCTTAGGACGCCGCGACGGCGAGGGCGGATTGCGTTTTCATTTCACGGGGACAAGGCGCTCGGCGCCTCCCATGTAGGGCCGGAGCGCCTCGGGGATGGTCACCGAGCCGTCCGCGTTGAGGTGCTGCTCGAGGAGCGCCACGAGGAGGCGGGGCAGCGCCACGCCCGAGCCGTTGAGGGTGTGGACGAGCTTGGTCTTGCCGTCCGAGTCCTTGAAGCGGCAGTTGAGGCGGCGCGCCTGGTAGTCGGTGAAGCACGAGCAGCTGGAGACCTCCAGCCACTGCTGCTCGCCCGGCGCCCAGAGCTCGATGTCGTAGCACTTCGCGGCCGAGAAGCCCATGTCGCCGGAGGAGAGCATGATCACGCGGAACGCGAGGCCGAGGCCGGTCAGGACCTCCTCCGCCTCCTTGACCAGCGTCTCGAGCTGCTGGAAGGAGCTGGACGGGTGGACGAAGTTCACCATTTCGACCTTGTCGAACTGGTGGACGCGCAGCATGCCGCGGGTCATCTTGCCGGCGGACCCCGCCTCGCGGCGGAAGCACGGCGTGTAGGCGGTGAGCTTGACGGGGGTCTCGGGCGTGATCTTCGGGAGGCTCACGCCGTCGAAGATGTCGTCGCGGTAGTAGTTGGTGACCGGCACCTCGGCGGTCGGGATGAGCCAGAAGTCATCGATCTGGCAGTGGTAGAGGTCTTCCGCGAACTTGGGAAGCTGGCCCGTGCCCGTCATCGAGTCGCTGTTCACGACGAACGGCGGCAACATCTCGGTATAGCCCTGCTTCTGGCAGTGCAGGTCGAGCATGTACTGGATGAGCGCGCGCTGGAGCTTCGCGCCCTGGCCGAGGATGATCGGGAAGCCCGTGCCGGTGAGTTTCACGCCGCGCGGGAAGTCGAAGATGCCGAGCCTCTCGCCGATCTCGATGTGGGTGGGGATCGTGAAGTCCGGATCCTTCCACTCGCCAACCATGCGGACGACCTTGTTGGTGGAGCTGTCGGGACCGGTGGGGATTTCCTCCGCCGGGATGTTCGGGATCATCAGCAGCGTCTCTCGGAGGTCGACGTCGACCTGCGCGAGCTCGCGGTCGATCTCGGCGATGCGGTCGCCGACCTTGCGCATCTCCTCCTTCGCTGCGGCGATGTCGCCGCCCTCCTTGGCGATCTTGCCGATCTCCTTCGAGGCGGAGTTGCGCTTCGCCTTCAGCGTCTCCGTCTCCGCGATCAGCGCGCGGCGCTGCGCGTCCAGGTCGCGCGCCTTCTCGAGGCGCTCGCGTTCCACTCCGCGGCGAGCGAGCGCGGCGGCGGTGGCGTCGAATGCATCCCTCAGTTTCTTGATGTCGATCATTTCAGCACTGTCCTTTCAAAAATCCTTTTTCTCCCCGCAGCCCTCAGCCGAGCTGACGCAGGAACCGCAGGTCGTTCTCGTAGAGCCAGCGGATGTCGGGGATGCCGTACTTGATCATAGCGATGCGCTCGACGCCAAAGCCGAAGGCGTAGCCGGAGTACTTCTCCGGATCGTAACCGACATGCTTGAAGACGCGCGGATCGACCATTCCCGCGCCGGCGACCTCGATCCAGCCGGACTGCTTGCACACCGCGCAGCCCTTCCCCTTGCAGACGTGGCAGGAGAAGTCCACCTCCACCGAAGGCTCGGTGAACGGGAAGAAGTGGGGGCGGAAGCGCACGGTGACGCCGTCGCCCATCATCTCGCGGGCGAAGTAGGCGAGCACGGACTTGAGATCCGCGAGCGACACCGGCTTCGTCGCCGTCTCGTCCACATACAGCCCTTCGATCTGGTGGAAGTTCGCCGAGTGGGTGGCGTCGGTCGTGTCGCGGCGGAAGGTGCGCCCCGGGCAGATCACCCTGACCGGCGGCTTGTTCGCGAGCATCGTGCGGATCTGCACCGGCGAGGTCTGGGTGCGCAGCAGGCAGTCGTCGTTGAACCAGAAGGTATCGGTGCGGTCCTGCGACGGATGGTGCGGGGGCGTGTTGAGCGCGGTGAAGTTGTTGAAGCGGTTCTCGAGCTCGGGGCCGTCGGCGACGGTGAAGCCGAGACGGCCGAAGATGCGCGCGGTCTCCTCGATCACGCGAGTGAGCGGATGCTTGACGCCGAGGCTGCGCCAGCGCCCAGGCTGGGTGAGGTCGCCGTCGAACGCCTTGGCGCCGGACGCGCCCGAGCCCTTGGCGGCAAGCGCCGCCTCGACCTCCGCGCGCCAGGCCTGCACGGCCTTGCCGAAGGCGGGACGGTCCTCCTTGGGGACGTCCTTCATCGCCTTGATGAGCGCGGGGATGGAGCCGTTGCGCCCGACATACTTCACGCGCAGCGCCTCGACCGCCGAGGCGTCCGCCGCCGCCGCGATCTCCGCGAGGCTGCCGGCCTTGGCCGACTCTAATTCCGAAAGTGTCATGTGTTTCTGTCCTTGGACTTGACGATTAGTTGCGTATTATAGCATTTCCGCGCGGACTTGTGGCCGCGGCCCGTCCTTAGAAGAACAGGTCGCGTTCGCCGCGGCAGGTGGCCTCGTACTGCTTCATCACCGCCGGGTAGAACTTCGGCACCCACTCCTTGATGCCGGCGAGCTCCTTTTCGATCAGCGCGTCGCCGAGGCGGCGCGTCTCGTCGGACGCGAAGTCGTCCAGCCATTCCCGGAAGGTCAGCACCGCGTTGATCTTGCAGAACTTCCCCTCCCGCCCGGTCTTCAGCGCGTCCATGATGCAGCCGCCCGTCCGTCCGCAGCGGTAGCCGGCGGTGCAGAACGAGGTGATCGTGCCGCGCGAGGCGAGGTAGCGCACCATCTCGTCGAGCGAGCGGTTGTCGCCGAGCATGAACTGCTGGCGGTCCTTGTCCTGCTGCGCCTCGTTCGCGAAGTCGCTGTAGCCCTTGATCGCGATGTTGGAGGAGCAGTCGAGCTGGGTCATGCCGCAGCCGAGGACGCGGTTGCGCGACTCCGGGCTCTCGCGCGCGGTGATGATGATGCCGGTGTAGGGGACGGAGAGGCGCGCGATGACGACGATGCGCGCGAAGGTCTCGTCGTCGATCAGCCACGGCGACTCCTCCGGCACCTTCGTGCCGCTCGCCGGCTCGAGGCGCGGGAACGAGAGGGTGTGCGGGCCGATGTTGAACCAGCGCTCGAGGTCGCGTGCGTGCATCACCGTCGCGAGGAGCTCGAACCGCCAGTCGCAGAGGCCGTAGAGGACGCCGAAGCCGACGTCATCCACGCCCGCCTCGAGGCAGCGGTGGAAGCAGGTGACGCGCCAGTCGTAGTCGCCCTTCACGCTCCACTTCGGGTGCATCGACTCGTAGAGCCGCCGGTTGTACGTCTCCTGGAAGACTTGGAATGTGCCGATGCCCACCGAGCGAAGCACCTTGAGGTCGGCCATGGGCAGCGGCGCTGCGTTCACGTTGACGCGCCGGATGCCGACCGGCGCGCCAGTGCGCGGCGCCTTGACCTGGCGGCGGTAGCAGGTCTCGATCGTCTCGGCGATGTACTCGGTGGAGGTGGTCGGGTGCTCGCCGTAGACGGCGATGAGCCGCTTGTGGCCGATGCGCCCGGCGAGGACGTCGATCTCCTCCTTGAGCTCGTCCATGGTGAGGACGCGGCGCTTCTGCTCGCCGTTGCCCTCGCGGAAGCCGCAGTAGCGGCAACCGTTGACACAGAGGTTGGACATGTAGAGCGGCGCGAAGACGACGATGCGGTTGTCGTAGACCTTGTGCTTGATGCGGTCCGCGGCGGCGCGCATCTCCTCGAAGAGCGCGGGGTCGGACGACGCCGCCATCAGCGCGGCGGTCTCCTCGGGCTGGAGCGTCTCGCAGGACGCCTCCGCCTTGGCGATGATCTCCCTGACGCGCGCCGGGTCCGCCGGCTTCGCCGCGATCTCGTCGATGCAGCGCGAGATGCGCGCCTCGTCGATGAAGTGCCTGCCGCCGGGGAGGTAGCGATCCACCTCCTCGCGCACGACGAAGTTCCTGCGGTAGTCGTCCGCGTCCTTGAATTTCCTTATGCCTGAACAGTCTGCCATGGTGATGGGTGCGTATTATACCACTTTTTGGGGGTTCGTGGTTCGTGGTTCGTGGGGCGGGGCTAGGATTCTAGGCTTCTAGATTTCTAGGACAGGAAGGACGGGAGAGTTGAAAACACCCAACAACCAGCGGCCAGGGATGTTGCTGGCTGCTGGGTGCTGGTTGCCGGTTGCTGGCTGCTACAACTCTACTGCAGCAGCACTTCGCGCTGCTCGTAGTGGCCGGGCTGCCAGACGCGGATCACGGTGCCGTTCGCCTGGACCTGGTCGACGTACCGCCCCTCGACCCAGACGTTCTGCACCGTCGCCGCTGGCGCGGTAACCACCGGCGTGGTGGTGACCACGGTCGGCGTGGTCACAATCGTCGGCGTCGTCACGTAGGTGGTAGGGCGGAGCGAGTCATAGATCACCCCGCCAACGACTCCGCCGATGACCCCGCCGGCAAAGCCCGGCCAGAAATGGCGCCCGCCGCGGCCCCAGCTGTGGTAGCGGTGCGGCCCGTGGTGGAAGCCGCCGGGACGCGGCCCGTGATGGAAGCCGCCGGGACGCGGCCCTTGGTGGGAGCCGCTGGGACGCGGCCCATGGTGGAAGCCGCCTGGACCGCGGTGGGGGCCGTGAGGACCCGCAAAAGCACCGATTGCAAGGACGGCGGTGCCAACCGCTACTATGAGTTTCTTGTTCATTTTCATTCTCCTTTCTTAAGTTATCGGCAAGGTCTATTCGCCCTGCAACAGTTAGTAAGGCGGGACTGTCCCCAGAATCTGACAATCGGATAGTGGCAAAGCGTGATCGTGTGTTCTCCGTCGGTCGTTTCGAGCATCGTATGAACGCCCTTGAAGTAGCGCGAGAGGTCCACCTTCTCTTCAAGAGACGCGAAAGGCCGCTGGCTGAGCCTTATGATGTTGAAATGCCCGAAATGCTGATCAGACGTGAAGTATGTCATGGAGTCTCCCTATTTTCACTGAGGAATCTTGAGGACAGTTCCTGACTTAAGCACATCGCCAGGCTTCAAACCGTTAAGCTTTCTTATAACCTCTGGACTAATACCCCATCTTATTGCGATAGCAATGATGTCTTCCTCCTCTTGTACCGTGTATTCAATAAAGGACGCGACGTTAATGGAAGTAGCTTTAGTCATCAACTTGGGGACGTCAATGTCAGACACGCTTATCACGCCACCATCAGTCCCCGGCTTCATCGAAGCATGAATCATCGATGTCATTTCGCGGGCGAACAATCCCCCTGCAAGCATTCGCTCACGCTCCTCCGTCGGCATAGCTCTATATGCATCGCGTATTATTTCCGCGAGTCGTCGTCCTTCTGCCACACCTCCACGATAGAGTATGCACCAGATGAGTTTACCAAAGGGATAATCATCGCAGGCGTAAAGCCCCAGCACATTACCGAATGACGCGCCCAACGCCCCCAAGCTATCGGATGGCAATTCGCCGTCGCGACATGTTCCTCTTGCAATAATCGGCCGATTCCCAATGACGAGATTGGCAAAGCCGACGTCTCTCTTCTTTGACCTCCCCACGGCATCAAACCTAACTGTAACGACATCATCAATGGAACCATCCTCACCGTCTCGATCCATGTATAAGAGCGTGTCGCCAGCTCCGTCGAGCCAGACGCTGTAATAATGGTTCTTGAATCCATAGTACACTTTGTCCTCGGAAAGCACTACAACCCCATTGCTGACCGATGCGTATTCCCTCGGTGCCTTCCAACTTCCACGATCCCAAACATCCATGACCGCCAGCAACTCTGAGAATCTTGGGTTTGCCGATATGTTGTCAAAGTCTGAGTCGGCTTTTGCCTTGTACGACTCGTTGTATCCAGCGACGACGGCCTGTTCAAGTGCATCAAGCGCATCATCAGTCTTACCCTGCACGGACAAAGCGCAAGCAAGATTGTAATACCATATCGCCGGCTCTATTTTCATGCCGACAGCCTCGCGGCATAACGACTCGAATTTGCCGTACCGGTTGGGCTTGTCCTCCCCACACCAGTCTTGCAGTTTGTCTATCTCGAAAAAGCGCTTCTCGTAATCCGGCATATCCCATTGCGAAACACGATCCGCTGCATGGGGCCACTTCTCACAAAGCTTCGCTAATTCTCTCTGGGCTTTTTGTTTGAGGTGCACTGTTTCCGCTGCTTCTTTCCGCGCCTGCTCAAATCCCTGCACTTCCCCTTGCTTCCACGGCCAAAACACGGGGCGATACCATTTCCCCTGACTCTCCAGAAGCCGAAACCCGATGCCATAGCCTGCACCTATGAATGGTGCCGGCATATAGATTGTGTCGGCCCTGGCATCCAGCATATAGACCGCGCGCGCGAGTTCCCAGTGCAACACCGGGAGGTTTTGCCTTGAGCGATTGGCCTGTTGAGCGGGCTTCAGCTGGGGGTTGAAAAAATCAGGCGTTGGCTGTATGCTTTCTTGCAAAGCAAAAAAACGCAAGGAGG
>SFPL01000039.1 GCA_004551905.1 Lentisphaeraceae bacterium | reverse complement strand
TATGCCGGGGTGAAAACTTGTCCAAACCGTTTTTCCTTCTCCACGCGTTTACCTCCAGGCGACTCACGGGTTCTGGAAGCGAATGCGCTATGCTGACATACAATTGTCACGGCAATAAGCGCAAAAATTAGTCGCCGACCAGTAACACACCAACCACCCTGTGAAATACAGGGTGTATGATGGTGTATAATAATCCGCGTTGTCATGATATTTGTGCGCAAAACACCGTCGACAGACACCATGCCCAATGCATGAAAAGAGCGCATTTCCAATCCATGCACTCGACCGTAGCCCTAGCACAGGCTAACCAGAATACATGAAGAGAAAATGCGCCCAACTGGGCGCATCCTCGCTTACATGTCGCTCTGGTTTTGAAACAGTGCTAGTATTTCGGTCGAACGACGTGTAGCGTTGATGCTACATTGATGGACGTCTGGCGGGGCGTTCGCGGCGGCCGCGCGGGGCGCGGGGAGGCCTGACTACTTGCCCGTTTTCCTGACTATCACCCCGCGTCGCGTCATCCGCCTCGCGGAATGCGTGAATTATACCAAAAATCCCCACCCGGTTGGGCGGGGATTTTCGCGCCGCGCAAACTGCCGCGGAGGTGCGCCTCGCAAACTACCGAATAGATCCCACTTATGTCACGCGAGAGATTATGCTGACTTGGCCATTGACAACCATGTACAATAATTGGTACAATACCGCCATCTATTCACCCCATAAGAGGATTTGAGATGCCAGTGCTTGAGCGAACCATGAAAACAATGCGCCTTGCGGATGACGTGGTGACTTTCTCCACATTCCGCAAGACCATGTCGGATTGCTTCAACCGCAACACCAAAACCAGACGTCCTCTCCTCATCACGCAGAACGGCGTCGCCTCGAAGGTCGTCATCGACGTGGCCGACTTCGACAACATCCGCGAAACACTTGAGCTGATCGACGATGTATGGACCGCCGAGGCCGAACTGGATCGCGGCGAATTCACTACTCAAGAGGAGGAAATCCGCGCGGCACATGCCGAGCGCGCGCGAATCAAAAGGAAGCTTGGCCTATGATCCGCTGGTCCAAGCGCGGGAAATTGCGCCGCACGCAGTGCGTTCAATACATCGCGCAGGAAAGCGGCGACTGGCCTACGGCATGGGAATGGGAAGACGCAGTATTCGAGGCCGTTGCCCATCTTGAGGAATTCCCACTTTCCGGCAGCATTGTCAGGGAGATCGGCCGCATGGACATCCGACAAGTCCTTCTCGGCGACTACCGCATCATCTACCGAGTGAAGGACAACATTCCGGAAATCATCTCCATCCGCCACGGACATCATCTCATCCGCTCACCGCGCTCGCTGTAGCCGCCGCGGAGGTGCGGCTCGCGGGGGAGCTGGCGCGCGACGGCGAAAAAATGGCCCCCCGGTTGAACCGGGGGGCGCGGGGGTAAATCGCCGAGCGCTCTTTAGGCGCTCGCTTTCTACCCTGTCTACACCCAAAACCGGAGAAGGTTACACCCCCAAAACCACAACGCAAGCCGAAACTAAGCTAAGCGAGGACGCGGCGAATCTGGCGCGCGACGGCCGGCGAGGGGTCGATTACCTCGGCACGGCCGGCGCAGACCTCCTCGATCGCGCCGATGAGCAGCGGGAAATGGGTGCAGCCAAGCACGATCACGTCCGCACCCGCGTCCAGAAGCGGCTCCACCCGCGCACGGACGATCCCGAGGATGCGCGCGCGGTCGGCCTCGGTCCATTCGGCGTAAGGCGCGCCCTTGACACGCTCCGCCTCAGCGACGAACTCGTCCGCCACCGCCGCGATCACCTTCACCCCGCCGGCGTAGCGTCCCTTCGTCTCGTTGTAGAGCCGGCCCTTGAAAGTCCCGGCCGTCGCCAGCACCGCCACGACGCCTGACTTCGAGCGCAGCGCGGCAGGCTTGACCGCCGGCTCCATGCCGACGAACGGGATCTCCGGATGCTTCCGCCGCAGCAGGTCGATCGCCGCCGCCGTCGCGGTGTTGCAGGCCACCACCACCACGTCGCATCCGTGCGCGATCAGCTCCTCGGCGTTCGCCTCCGAGAGGCGCGCAATCTCCTCCGCGGGACGGTTTCCGTAGGGCGCATGCGCCGAATCGGCGAGATATTCCGTCTCCACTTCCGGACACAGCGCCTGAAACGCGCGGAGGACGCTCAGTCCCCCGACGCCGCTGTCGAAAAACCCGACCTTGTGTCCGCGCGCCGTCTTCATCGCCTAAATGATCTGCCAGCGCCGGAACGGCTCGCGGTCGGCGGGGACAGTCCCCTTCGCGTAGGCATCGACGATCGCCTGCGCCGTCGCCGCGTCCTCCGGCGAAGCGAGGCGGGGGACGAACGCCGTCGCGCCGATCCTGCCGCCGGAGGGACGGAACAGGCGCGAGCCATTAAACCGGAAACTCTCGAGGAACTCGTTTTCGACGCGGTCGCGTCCGAGCACCACCAGGCTGCCGCCCTCCAGGCGGAACCGGCGTCCGTACTTGAGCATCCCCACGAGGCCGAGGTCGTCGAGCCCCTCATGGCGCATCAGGTCGTCGAGCCGCCGCGAGAACGCCTCCTCGGTGAGCTTGCACCCGCCGGCGGGGCTCGGGTAGTCGACGATGCCGAACTCCGCGGCGAGCGCGATCTGCCGCTCGCGGGAGCGGCCCGAGATGTCGAGCAGCCGCTCGCGGTCGAGCCTGCCCTCCAGCTCGGGGATGGTCGGCTCCAGCAGCTTCGCGCTCAGCGGGCGCACCAGCCGCCCCTTCAGCCCCGACGCCTTCTCGACCGTCAGGAGCGACTGCGCGTTCTGGCTCATCGGCCGCTGTCCGCGCACCTCGCCGGTGGCGACGAAGTCAAGTCCCTCCGCGGCCATCATCTCGCCGGCGCGGCGGATCATCGCCGCGTGGCAGTCGATGCACGGGTTCATCGCGCCGCCGAAGCCGTGGGGCGGAGACTTGACGAGTGAAATGATGTCGGCGGTGAAGTCCACGACGCGCAGCTTCGCGCCGAGCGCGGCGGCGGCGCGGCGGGCCGCGTCGGTGGAGAAGAACGGGCTTTCGAACGCAATGCACTCGACCTCCGCGCCGGCGCGCTCGAGGACGCGCACCGCGAGCTGGCTGTCGAGCCCGCCGCTCATGAGCGAAAAACCTCGCGCGCCCCGGCCCATCAGAACTTGCGCGCTCGGGAGAGCAGGTAGAAGATCGCGCCGATCACCGCCGCCAGCACCCCGGAAAGACCCATCACTATGGCGAAGGCGTTCACGTGGCTCTGGAACGGCAGGTTAATGTTCATGCCGTAGATGGACGCAACCAACGTCGGCACCGCCAGGAGAATCGTCGCCGCCGTCAAGTACTTCATCACGTTGTTGAGGTTGTTGTTGATGAGCGAGGCGAAGGTGTCGAGCGTGCCGTTGAGGATGTTCGCGTGGATCGTCGCCGTCTCCAGCGCCTGCTGGTACTCGACCATCGCGTCCTCGAGCGAGTCGCGGTCGTCCTCGGAGAGCGTCAGCTGCCGCGCGGTGTTGGCGCGGGCGAGGGCGATGGTGTCGGCCTTGAGCGAGGTGGTGAAGTAGACGAGCGTCTTCTCGATCTGGAAGAGCTTGAGGATCGACTCGTTGGAGATCGACTCGTGCAGCTCGTCCTCGATCGCCGCGGTGCGCTGGTGGATGTCGTTGATGTAGCGGAGGAAGAGGACGCCGGCGTGCCAGAGGAGGCGGAAGGCGAAGCGGTAGCGGTCGGACGGCGGGCAGACGCGGCGGATCTGGTCGAGGAACGCCGCGGTTACCGGGGTGCGCGCGCTGCAGACGGTGATCACCGTCCCCGGGCAGAGGATGATGCCGAGCGGGACGGTGCGGTAGGGGATCGTCCAGCCGTCGTCCTCGGACTCGGGCTCGACCATCGGCACGTGGACGATGAGGATGATCGCGTCGTCCTCCCAGTCGAAGCGCGGCCTCTCGCCGGCGTCGAGCGGGTCGGTGAGGAAGTCGCGCGGCACCGAGCTGAAGGAGAGCACCGACTCGAGCTCGGTGGTGGACGGCTCGACGAGGTTTATCCAGCACGAGGACGAGAACTCCGTGGCCTCACGGAGAGCTCCATTGTCCCATCTGTAGATCGTCATCATGCCTGCGCACCTTTTGGACGCGTATTATACCACAAATCGCGGCACGTGGTTCGCGGCCTCCAGTGCGCGGCTCAGGAGAAGAACGCGCGGTAGAGCGCCTTCACCGCCGGGTCGCGGTCCTGCCTGCGGATGGCGATCATGAACGAGACCTCCGAGGAGCCCTGGTTCACCATCGACACCGAGACGCCGGCCGACGCAAGCGCGAGGCACGCCTTCGCCAGCATGCCCGGCGTGTAGCACATGCCCTCGCCCACCACCATCACCATGGTGAGATCGCGCTCGATCGTCACATAGTCCGGCTCCAGCTCGCGGCGGAGGGCCTGGAGGAGCTTGTGCTCGCACTCCTTGGGCAGATAGCATTCCTTCACGACGACGCACTGCGAATCTACGCCCGACGGCATGTGCTCGTAGGAGATGCCCATCTCCTCCAGCACCTGCAGGAGCCGCCGGCCGAAGCCGATCTGGCGGTTCATCAGGTACTTCTCGACCACGATGTTGCAGAAGCCGTCGGCGGAGGCGATGCCCACCACCGTGCCCGGCACCACGCGCCGCGACTGCTGGATCATGGTGCCCGGCGCCGAGGGATGGTTGGTATTGCGGATGTTGATCGGAATGCGCGCCCTGACCGCCGGAATCACCGCGTCGTCGTTGAAGACGCCGAAGCCGGCGTAGGCGAGCTCGCGCATCTCGCGGTAGGTCATCGTCGGGATGCCGTCGCCGTTCTTCACCTCCTCCACGATCCTGGGGTCGCAGGGGTAGACCGAGTCGACGTCGGTGAAGTTCTCATAGACGTCGGCGCAGACCGCCGCCGCCAGGATGGAGCCGGTGATGTCCGAGCCACCGCGCGGGAAGGTGGCCACCTTGCCTTCGCGGGTGTAGCCGAAGAAGCCGGGATAGACGACGATGCCCTCGAAGTTGGAGAACGCGCGCGAAAGCCGCGAGTAGCTATCGGGGTCAAGCGTCGCATCGCCGAAGCTGCCCTTGAGCACCATCCCGGTGTCCTTCGGGCTCGCGTAGCGCGCCTTGCGCCCACGCGCCTCGAACGCCGCCGCGACGAGCTTGGCGTTGTTGTCCTCGCCCGCCGCCTTCATGAGGTCCATGAACTCCTCGGGCGCGAGCGACTTCGCCTGCGCGAGGCGCCCGCGCAGGTCGTCCTCGATCAGCTTGACGATGCCGTCGCCGAGCTTGAGCACGTCGGCCATCGAGGCGTAGCGCTCCACCACCTCGCCGAATTCGCGGTCGGTGTTGTCCCCCTTGAGCGCCGTCTCGGCAAGCGCGATCAAGAGGTCGGTCACCTTCGTGTCGCCGGAATGGCGCTTGCCCGGCGCCGACACCACCACGATGCGGCGCGCCGGGTCGGCCAGCACAATGTCGATGACCTTGTTGACCTGGGCGGCGTCGGCGAGCGACGATCCTCCGAATTTGCAGACTTTCATGGTTCCTTTTTCCTTTAAAACTGTGTATTATACCAAATCTGCCGATTGCGGGCATAGCCGCCGCCAGGGGTCGATCACGAAAGCGCGCTCGCGGGCGCGGGGATGCGGCAGCACGAGGTCCGGCTCGTCCAGAACCATCCCGCCGAAGTCGACGAGGTCGAGGTCGATCGTGCGGGGGCCGTTGCGCACGGTGCGCGTCCGGCCCAGCGCGTCCTCGACCGCGTGCATCCGCCGCGAGAACTCGTGCACCTCGAGCTCCGTCTCGAAGATCGCCAGCTGGTTGAGGAACCTAAGGTGCGCGTACTCCGGCGGCACGCCGACCGGCTCGGTCTCCTCCGGCTCGCTCGCGCACTCGAGCCGCGTCCCGGGCAGCGCCGCCAGCGCCGCGAGCGCGCGCGAAAGGTAGTCCGCGCGCGGTTCGATGTTCGAACCCAGTGAAACCACCGCCTGCACCGCCGCTGCCCCTCTTCTCTAAAACCCGTACTGCACGCCTGCCGCGAGCGTGTAGCGCATCTCCACGCCGCCGCCGAGGCAGAGCGTCGCCCCCGCGTCGAAGCGGAGCGACCAGTTGTCGTCGAGGTGCCAGAACGCGCCCACGCCCGCCGCCGGACCGACATTTCCGGCCTCGGAGCCCACCCAGCCGCGCGAGCCGAGAGTGAAGAACGGATCGAACTGCGAAAACCCGAAGAGATCGCCGTAGACCGACCACGCCTGCCAGTGCACCACCAGTCCCGCTGCCAGCGCCGCCGAGTCCTCGCACCACGCCGCCTCGCCCTCCACCGCGTAGAGCTGCGACTCGTCGAGGTAGCATCCGACCCTCGCGCCGCCGCCGCCGAGCCGCCGCGCCTCACTTCCGCCCTCGGGCAGGTCGAGCCGTCCGAAAAAACCCACATAGCACGCCGCCGCCAGCAACAACGCGTTCATCGTCTCTTCTCCTTCCTTGTTTTCGCCGCCGCGCACGACGGGCAGTGTTGCGCGATCGGACAGCCTTCGCACTTCGGGCGCACCGGCGCGCAGCGCGTCTGCCCGAACGAGACGAGATGCGAGTTCCAGGTCTTCCAGTACTTTACCGGCAGGATCTTCCTAAGCGTCATCTCCGTCTCAAACGGAGTCTTCGTCCTGATCAGCCCCAGCCGGTTGCAGATGCGGTGGACGTGGACGTCGACACAGATCGCCGGGAGGTCAAAGCCCACCGCCACCGTCAGGTTCGCTGTCTTGCGCCCGACGCCGGGCAGCTCGCAGAGCTCCTCGACGGTGTTCGGCAGGACGCCGCCGAATTTCTCCTTCAGCACCTTCGGAAGCTCCTTCAGATGCCTCGCCTTGTCGTGGTAGAAGCCGACCGGATAGATCAGCTTTTCGATTTCCCCTGCCGTCAGCCGCTCAAGGTCTTCCGGAGCGAAGCAATCGCCCTTCGCCTTGGCAAAAAGCCGCCGCACCGCGCCGGCCGTGCACGCGTCCTTGGTGCGCGCGGAGAGGATCGTGCCCACGAGAACGCAGAACGGATCATGCGTCTGCGCCTCGATGAGCTCGATGATCGGCGCGTCGTGCGCCCTGAACTCGCGCTTCAGCGCCCGGTCCACCTTCGGGATGTCGGCAACGGTCATTTCCTCACCACGCCGTCTCCGGTGATTGTGTACTTGTAGGTCGTCAGTTCCTCGAGACCCATCGGGCCGCGGGCGTGAAGCTTGTCGGTGGAGATGCCAATCTCCGCGCCCATGCCGAACTCGCCGCCGTCGGTGAAGCGCGTCGAGACGTTGTGGTATACCGCAGCAGAATCGACATCGCGCAGGAACTCCGCCGCGCGCCTTTCGTCGTTCGTTACGATGCACTCGGAGTGGTGCGAGGAGTTCTTGTTGATGAAGTCGATCGCGGCGCGGTAGTCGGCGACCTTCGCCACGTTGATGTCGAGCGAAAGGTACTCGGTTCCAGCCTCGTTTTCGTGGAGCGTCACGCCCTTATCCTTCGCCCACGCCTCGACCATCGGCATGAACACGGGCGCGAGCTTCTCGTGGACGAGCAGGCACTCCGCCGCGTTGCACACGCCTGGACGCTGCGTCTTCGCGTTGTCGAGGATGGCGAGCGCCATCGCGAGGTCGGCCCTGTCGTCGACGTAGATATGGCAGACGCCCTTGTAGTGCTTGAGGACGGGGACGAGCGCCGCCTCGCACATCGCGCGGATGAGCCGCTCGCCGCCGCGGGGAATCGCGACGTCGACAAGCCCCACGGCGCGGACGAGCTCGGTGACGGCAGCATGGTCGAGGATCTCGACGAGCTGGATTGTATCGCCCTTCATCGCGCTATGCACCGCCGCGGCGAGCGCCTTGTTGGACTCGATCGCCTCCTTGCCGCCGCGCAGGATGACGGCGTTGCCGGTCTTGAGGCAAAGCGCCGCGGTGTCGACGAAGACGTTGGGGCGGCTCTCGAAGACAACGGCGATGACGCCGAACGGTACGCGCACCTTGCGGATCTTGATGCCGCTCGGGCGCTCGCGCGTCCAGATCGTCTCGCCGACCGGGTCGGGGAGCGACGCGACGTGGCGGACGCCTGCGACCATCGCGTCGAAGCGCGCGGGGGTGAGCGTGAGGCGGTCGAGCATCGAGGGGCTGATGCCGTTTTCCTTCGCGCGCGCGACGTCCGCGGCGTTTGCCGCGGCGATTTCGCCGCGGTGCGCCTCGAGCGCGTCCGCGATCGCGAGAAGCGCGGCGTTCTTCTCGTCCGTCGTCATCTTCGCGAGCTCGGCCGCCGCCGAGCGCGCCCTGGTCGCCATGTCGCGAATGTAGGCTGCTGTTTCCATGTCCTTCTCCTTACTTCCTTTCCTTCTCCGCGCCGGTCATCCACTTCGCGGTGTCGGTCTCGCCCGAGTCGGTGGTGGCCGTGCGCACCAGCTGGATGAGCTCCGGGTCCACCAGGTACCGCTTGCCGCAGATGGCGCGGTCGGACGAAATGTAGAGGCGCTTGACGCCGAACTCGTCCTTCGTCACGACGAAGTTGAACTCTTCGCCGTCTTTCGCCGGATGCGCGAAGAACGCGTCCTTGATCGCCTTGAAGCCCCTGAGCGCGCGGACGTCCTCGTCGTCCAGCCGCCCTTCGCGGTTGGGTGCGATGCCGATGTCCATGGTGCCGCCGTTGCCGACGCTGGAGAGGTACCGGTTCATGAGGTACGCCGCGTGCTTGGTGCGGCCGCGCTCGGAGGCGTGGTAGAACCAGCCGGGGCGGAGCGGGAAGTCGGCCTCCCACTGGCTGTAGCCGCCGTCGCGGACGGCGCTGCGCACCGGATCGACGTCGCCGCGCTCGTTGCCGGGCCAGCGGTATTCGGCACCGAACTCGCCGCTGAAAACGGTGACCTTGGGCTGCAGTTCGCGCACGAAGCGGAAAATCTCGTCGAAGCGGTAGTAGCCCTTGGGGATCTTCCGCGTCTCCTTGGCGCCGCCGTACCAGCCGTCGCCGCCGTTGGCGCCGTCGAACCACATCTCGAAGATCTCGCCATACCTGCCGTCCAGCAGCTCGCGCACCTGGGCGTGGTAGATCTCGACGTATTTTTCGGTCGCGTAGTGGGCGCTGTTGCGGTCCCACGGCGAGCAGTAGACGCCGAACTTCAGCCCGGCGCGGCGGCAGGCGTCGCACATCTCGCGTACGTAGTCGCCCTTTCCGCCGCGGAACGGAGACTTGGTGATGTTGTGCTCAGTCGTCTTGGTGGGCCAGAGGCAGAAGCCGTCGTGGTGCTTGGCAACCACCACCAGCCCGCAGATGCCGCCATCCCTGCACGCGCCGAAGATCTGGTCGGCGTCGAAGCGCGCAGGGGCGAGCATCGCGGGGTCCTCGTCGCCGTAGCCCCATTCGCGGTCGGTGAAGGTGTTGAGCCCCCAGTGGACAATGCCGATGATGTCCTCCTCGGCGTCGAGGCGGATGCGGTGCGCGGGGCTTGGCTCGGGCGCGGCGGCGGCGGCCAGCGCGCCAAGCGCCACGGCAACTACAGCTACAGTCTTCATATTGGCGGGTATTATAGCAAATCCTACGGCCACGCGGCGTGAAAATCCTCCACCCCAGGGACAGCAACTGTAAATTTCGACTGAAATTTTCGTGCCATGTCTAAGGGTGAAGATTTTCGTTCCATTGCGCGTCAGCGCAAGGAAAAGGTAGCAAGGAGAATAGGGGTGCGGGGGAAGGAGGAAGGAAGGGAAAACCAGCCCC
>SFPL01000004.1 GCA_004551905.1 Lentisphaeraceae bacterium | reverse complement strand
TAAAATCCGTCTTTCTGTGAGTATGCGGCTATGCGCATAGTCACAGCGCGGCGGATTTCAGGGTGAAAGGCTCTGCGGCATCTACCGCGGCAGATTTGATTTCGTCCGCACCGTAATCTCACTGAGGCGAATATGGTATAATACGCGCCAGTGAGACCGGGCAAAACCATGCGCGCGACTGCGCCGTCCATGATTCCTTAAAACACAGAACGTGAAGATGCATAGATGAACAGGGGAACGATACTGGCGATCGCCGCGCTGGCCGTTGCGGTATCCGCTTTCGGCGACTATCCGATCCGTAACGCGGAGAAGACCAAGGTGCGCCTCACGCACGGCTTCTGGTTCGACCGGCTTGAGACCAACCGGCTCGTGACGTTGAAGACGTGCTCCGCGAAGCTGCACCTCAATGGCGGCATCCGCGCGAACGAGAAGGTCGCCGCCGACCGCGGGCGTCTCGCCGTGGAGCGCGGTCCGATCGTCTACTGCGCGGAAGGGGCCGACAACGCGGGCGGGCTCATCGACGCCAAGCTGCCGGCGGACGCGACTTTCGCGGTGGAGGCGTTCGCCATCGGCGACAAGAAGTTTCCGGCCCTGTGTGCGTCAAACGGGCTTTTGCTCGTTCCGTACAGCCTCTGGGGCAACCGCAAGCCCGGCAACGAAATGCAGACCTGATTCCTGGAGAAATGAAGACACGACAGTTCTGGTACCCGCTTCCCGAGCGGCTCATCGCCCAGCACCCCGCCGAGCGGCGCGGCACCGAGCGCATGATGGTGCTCCACCGCGACACCGGCATGCTCGAGCACCGGCACATCGCCGACATCGTTGAGTACATGACGCCGGACGACCTGCTGGTGGTCAACGACACCAAGGTCTTTCCGGCGCGGCTCGTGGGCGAGTGGCCCGATACGCACGGCGCGGTCGAGCTGCTGATGGTCAACGCCGCGCCGATGGACGCGGACTCGGACATCCCGGACATGGCGGCGGACACGGGCTCGCTCCGCTGGAACTGCATGATCGGCTCGGGACGGAAGTGCCGCGAGGGCCAGGTAGCGGTGTTTGGTCCTAATGGCGAACTGAAGACGAGGCTTCTGAAGCCGCTCGGCGGCATCGGCATGTGGAGGGTCGAGTTCGAGTGCGGGCGTCCGCTGATGGAGCTGCTGGACGAGTTCGGGCGCATCCCGGTGCCGCCCTACGTGAAGCGCGAGGGCACTCGCGAGGAGGAGCTCGAGGACCGTGAGCGCTATCAGACCATCTACGCGCGCGAGGTGGGGTCGGTAGCCGCGCCGACCGCCGGGCTCCACTTCACGCCGGAGATCTTCGCCGCGCTCGAGGCGAAGGGGGTGCGGCGTGTCGCGGTGACGCTGCACGTCGGGCCGGGCACGTTCCGTCCGGTGAAGGCCGAGAACATCGAGGACCACCACATGGACTTCGAGGCGTTCACGGTGCCGCCCGAGACGGCGGCGGCGGTCAACGAGTGCAAGGCGCGCGGCGGCAGGGTGTTTTGCGTCGGCTCCACCACGGTGCGCACGCTCGAGACGGTGGCGGCCGCGGTGGCGGCGGACGGCGGCGAGGGCGTGGTGGCGGCCGGGAGCGGCGCGAGCGACATCTTCATCCGTCCGCCCTACCGGTTCCGCGTCTGCGACGCGATGCTCACCAACTTCCACCTGCCGCAGTCGACGCTGCTGATGATGGTTTCGGCGCTCGCCGGCCGCGAGCGGATCCTCTGCGCCTACGCGATGGCGGTCCGGGAGGGGTACATGTTTTTTTCCTATGGCGATTGCATGCTCATAGTCTGATTTGGTATAATCCGCAGTATGTCACTCTTTGTTCCTAAAGACCGCCGCTCGCTTTTCCGCCAGTTTCTGACGGGAATGTACGACGCCGTAATCATCGCCGACCCCAACGGGCATATCCTCGACGTGAACCCGCGGGCGGTTGAGCACTTCGGGCGCGACCTCGACGAGCTCCTGGACCAGCCGGTTTCGACGCTCATCCCCGGGCTGCGTCCCGAGGTGGTGCAGCGCATCCGCCACGGCATCGAGGGCGACCATCGCGTGATGGTGAACGCCTACGGCGTCAACAAGGCCGGCGCCAAGTTCGCCTGCGAGGTGACGGTGTCGGTGATCGACCTCATGAATCCCGGCGACCTCGTCTTCACCGTGCGCAACATCGAGCGCCGGCGCGAGATCATGACTTCTTACAAGACGCGCGCCAACGCGTTCGCGCTCTCGCAGGCCGCGCTCTTCGCCTGCGACGCCGAGGGTAGGATCCAGGAGGTGAACCAGGCGTTCCTCGAGATGTTCGGCCTCTCCGACGAGGAAGAGGCGAAGGCGAAGTTGTTCTCGGATTTCATGAACGACGATCCGCTGCCGGAGAACTTCCGCAAGGCTCTCGCCGGCGAGCGCACGGTGACGGGAATCGTCGCCGAGGGCGACGACGGCGTCGAGGAGGAGGTCGAGGTCGTCCTCGCCCCCAACCAGGTCGCGCGCAAGACCGTCGGCGTCGTGGGGAGTCTGCTCAAGACATGAGAGTCGGCCCCGATGACCCGAAGCGGCTGCAGGACTTCCTCGCCGCGAAGCTGAAGCTTTCGCGCCGCGCCGCGAAGGAGATCATCGACGGCCGGCGTGCGTGGGTGAACCGCAAGTGCGTCTGGATCGCCGGCTTCGCGCTTAGGGGCGGGGACGAGGTCGAGACGTCGAAGGCGGTGCCGAAGGCTCCGGTCAAGTTCCATGTGCGCGTCCTGTGGTCCGACGCGAACTACCTCGTCTGCGACAAGCCGGCTGGGGTTGTCACCTGCGGCGAGGGGCGTTCGGCGGAGTCGATTCTGCGCGAGCAGGAGGGGCTGCCCCTGCTCGTGGCGGTGCACCGACTCGACCGCGATACCACCGGCTGCGTGCTTTTCGCGAAGACCGAGGCGGCGCGCGAGGCGGCGGTGGAGGTGTTCAGGACGCGGCGGGTGTCCAAGACCTACCACGCGATCGGCGCGGGCGAGTTCAAATACCAGCACCAGAAGATCGACGCGGAGCTGGACGGCGAGAGCGCGGTCTCCCTCGTGACGCGCGAGATGCAGGGCGACGGCGCCTGCTTCCTCAGGGTGCGCATCGAGACCGGCCGCACCAACCAGATCCGCCGCCATCTCGCCTCGGTGCGCTGTCCGGTGGTGGGCGACCGGGTCTTCGGGCTCAAGCGCGCGCGCGACCCGCGCCTCATGCAGGTGCCGCGCCAGATGCTGCACGCTTCCACGCTTTCGCTGCCGAACCCGCTCGACCCGCACGCCGAGATCAGCGTACATTCGCCGCTGCCGGCCGACTTCCGCGCCGCGCTCGGGCTCTTCGGGATGGGGAAGGGGAAGTCGGTCCGCAAGACTGCAAGGACAAGAAAGGGAAAGGGAAGGGTGAAATGAAGAAGACCGCAATCTTCGCGACCCTGGCTCTGTTTTCCGTGGTCGCGCTGGGTGAAGGATACGAGGCCAAGTGGGAGTCGCTCGACTCCCGTCCGGTGCCGCAGTGGTGGCAGGACGCGAAATTCGGCATCTTCATCCACTGGGGCCCGTACGCGGTTCCGGCGTACGCGCCGGTCGCCGAGAACGGCAAGTTCCACTGGGACGGCTATTCCGAGTGGTACCAGGGCTTTATGCTCAAGGGCAAGAAGCCGTTTCTCGACCACCACCATAAGCTCTACCACGACGCGCCCTACGGCAACTTCGCCGCGCAGTTCCGGGCGGAGAACTTCGACGCAAAGGCGTGGGCGAAACTCTTCCGCCGCGCCGGCGCGAAGTACGTGGTGCTCACCTCGAAGCACCACGACGGCTTCGCGCTGTGGCCGAGCCCCGAGTCGCCGTACTACAACGCGGCGGCGATGGGCCCCGGGCGCGACCTCGCCCGCGAGTACTGCGACGCGATGGCGGCGGAGGGACTGAAGCGCGGCTTCTACTTCTCGATGCTCGAATACGCGAACCCGCTCTACCCCGCGAAGCGCGACGGCGCCGCCGGCGAAGGCGCGCTTTCGATCGGCGAGTGGAACCGCAGGGTGAACATGCCCCAGCTCAGGGAGCTCGCCGAGAAGTACCGCGCCGACATCATCTGGCCCGACGGCGAGTGGGACTACACCTCGGCCGAGCACGGCAGCGAGGCGTTCCTCGCCTGGCTCTACAACGAGTCGCCGGTGAAGGATACGGTGGTCGCGAACGACCGCTGGGGCAAGGACTGCCGCGGAAAGCACGGCGGTCACTACACCACCGAGTACCTGTTCGAGGGCGGCGACGCGTCCGGCGACTCGGCGGTGCATCCCTGGGAGGAGTGCCGCGGCATCGGCAGCTCGTTCGGCTACAACCGCTACGAGACGCCCGACCACTACATGAGCCGCGAGAAGTGTGTCGAGACGCTCGTCAACTGCGTCTCGCGCGGCGGCAACCTGCTCCTGAACGTGGGGCCGACGGCGGATGGCCGCATCCCGGCGATCATGCAGGACCGTCTGCTTGCGATGGGCCGCTGGCTGGAGGTGAACGGCGAGGCGATCTACGCGACGGTGAAATGGGACGGGGCGCCGAAGGGACTCAAGGGCGTCTATTTCACCCGCAAGGGCGGCAATCTCTATCTCATCTCCTTCCTCGCCGACCGCGCGCCGCTGTCGGTGAAGACGAGCGCAGTGAAGTCGGTCGCGGTGCTCGGCGCGCCGTCGGTCAAGGTGGAGTGGTCGGTGAAGGACGGCGTCCTTACCGTCGTCCCGCCTGCGTTTGCCGCCGGCGAATGCCCGTGCGAGTTCGCGCCGGTCCTGAAAATCGTGCGCTGAGCGTAATTTTCCTTTAATCCACCCTATTGACAGGCGGGCGGGGAAAAGTATATACTACGCACCAATTGACAAAAAGACAAAAAGTGTCCAATTGTCGCAAAACCTAAAAAAGGATACTCAATGAAAAGCAAAGTTCTGTCGCTCACGCTGGCCTGTTTGGCCGTTTCTTCGGTCTTCGGCAGTGGATTTGGACTTTATCAGCCCTCCACGGTTTCGCACGCGATGGGCGGTGCGCTGGTGGGCAAGGCGATGGATGCTTCTGCCAACTTCAACAACCCCGCGACGCTCACCGACCTCACCAACATCCAGGTCACGGTCGGCTTTGTCACCGAGCATCCGCGCGGGCGGGTCGATGCGCGCAAGTGGGGGACGCCGTACAGCGAGTATCCGATGGACCCCGGGATGTTCATGCTGCCGCACTTCCAGCTGGCGGTGCCGTTGCCGCACGGATTCTCGTTCGGCTTCGGCATGGAGCCGGACTACGGCCTCGGCACGGCGTATGACGAGGGCTGGCTGCTCAACTTCAGCGCCAAGGAGACGACGATTCAGAGCTTCGTCCTCACGCCCAACATCGCCTATGAGATCCTCGACGGCTGGTCGGTGGGCGTGGGTCTGAGGTGGACCTACTTCGAGTTCGAGCAGTTCTCCACGCCGCAGGTCGCGTCCAGCGGCTACGAGCTCGGGCGCTTCTCCAACCGTCTGCGCGGCGACAACAAGATGAAGGACTTCGGCTTCCAGATCGGCACCAAGTACGACATCACCGACACCTTCTCGGTCGGTCTCGTCTACAAGTCGCCGATCGAGGTGCACGTGAAGGGCAAGACCTCGAACGACGTCCTCTACATGAACGACGCCGGCGTCAGGGCGGCCGCGCGCGGGGCGACGTACCAGCAGATGCTGGAGCAGGGCCTTACGCCCGCGCAGATCGCCGGGATTCCCTCGAGCATGTTCGAGCAGTATGTGAGCAAGGCGGACGCGACGATCCGCCAGACGGTCTCGTCGCAGGCGCGGTCGCGCACGGGCGCGGCGGCTGCGGACATCACGCTGCCGCAGTCGATCACCGGCGGCTTCAACTGGGACGTCTTCCCCACCTGGCACGTCGGCGCGGCGGTTTCGTGGACGCAGTGGTCGAAGTTCGACGTCCTCCACTTCGACCTCCAGGGCGGCAACAAGGACACGCGCCTCGACTGGCGCGACACCTGGCGCGCGTCGGTCGGCTCGTGCTGGGACTTCGCCGAGGACTGGAAGTGGATGGTGTCGTACACCTACGACATGGACTGCACCCAGGCGACGCAGCAGTCGGTGATGCTGCCGCCGGCGAACCGCCACATCCTCGCCACCGGCTTCACCTGGAACTGCTGGAAGGGGCTGGAGCTTTCCATCTCCTACGCGTGCATCTTCATGGACGGTCGCGACATGCATCTGGTTGACTCGCTCGGCAGTGTCTACGACCTCGAGACCGACTGGGGCTTCTGCCACGCCGGCGGTTTTTCCGTCACCTACCGCTTCTGACGGTGGTGGCTTCGGGCGGGTCGACGCCCCGCCGTGCGCATTTCTCCCCGCTGAGCCGCGACACCGCAATTTTTGGTATAATACGCACAAATGGACGAGAAGCTGGTCATAGACGTAGCGCGGCTCGACCCCGAAGGCGAGGACTTCGAGGGCGAGGTTGCGTGCGTTGACCTCGACGAGCGCTTTGTGAAGGCCTTCGGCGGCGTGCGCTACCGGTTGCGGGCGCAGGCGTTCGGCACGGAGCTTCTGGTGCGCGGCGAGATCGAGCAGGACTTCGACCTTGTCTGCTCGCGCTGCGGCCGCGATTTCGACGACACGGTGAAGGTGGAGGACTTCACGACTTCGGTCAAAATCGGCGAAAAGACGACCGAGGTCGATTTGACTAACGAGCTCAGAGAGAGTATAATACTCACCCTACCGACTTACCCGGTCTGTTCCGAGACCTGCCCGGGGGTCGTCCTGAAGACGCAAGAGCTTCCGGACGAGAGATGGAATGTCTTGGAAAAGCTAAAAGAAGCAAAGAAGCAAGGAGAATAGAGCCATGGCCAGTCCCAAGAACCGTGTGTCCAAGCGCCGTAAACGCGAACGCGTAGCTTCGCTGGAGAAGCCGATCATTGCTGCGGTCGGCGCCTGCCCCGCGTGCGGTGCGGCGGTCCGCTCGCACCGCGCGTGCCCGAAGTGCGGCACCTACCGCGGCCGCAAGGTCGTCGCGGTGAAGGCGTAAAACCTTTTCCCATCCAAGGGCATGACGCGGATAGCGCTTGACGCCATGGGCGGCGACAACGCCCCCGGCGAAATAGTGGTCGGCGCGGTGGAGTCCGCCGCCGGCCTCCCGGATGTCAAGATTCTCCTGGTGGGGCAGCTCGCTCTTATCCAGGAGGAGCTTGCCCGCCTGCCGCCAAAGCTCAAGGCCGCGTCGCAGGCGGCGATCGAGAACGGCACGCTGGAGATCGTCCATGCGCCCGACGTGGCGGAGATGGACGAGTCGCCGGTGGAGTCGGTCAAGAAGAAGAAGGACTGCTCGATCAACGTCGCGATGCGCCTCGTCAAGGAAGGCCGGGCGGATGCGTTCGTCTCGGCCGGCAACTCCGGCGCGGTGGCGACCAGCGCGATCCTAATCCTCGGCCGGGTGCCGGGTGTGAAGCGGCCGGCGATCGCCACGGTGATGCCCAACCGCAACCCGAAGCGCCCGCTGCTGGTCCTGGACGCCGGCGCGAACATGGACTGCCACCCCGAGTGGCTGGTGCAGTTCGCGATCATGGGCAACGCCTATTCGAAGGCGGTGCTCGGCCGCGGCGTTCCGGCGGTCGGGCTCGTCTCGATCGGCACCGAGGACTGCAAGGGCAACGAGATGACGAAGGCGACCTTCCCGCTCCTCAAGGAGGTGAAGGACATCAACTTCATCGGCAACATCGAGGGCAAGGACCTCTACAAGGGCCACATCGACGTCGCCGTGTGCGACGGCTTCGTGGGCAACGTGATCCTGAAGACCACCGAGTCGATCGCCAAGGCGATAGTGTACTGGCTCAAGAAGGAGTGCTTCAAGGGTCCGCTCCGCTTCCTCGGCGCGCTGCTCCTGAGGGGCGCGTTCCACTCCCTCAAGCACCAGCTCGACCCCGAGATCTACGGCGGCGCTCCGCTCCTGGGCGTCTCCGGCGCGGTGATCATCGGCCACGGCAGCTCGAGCCACAAGGCGATCTACTACGCAGTCAAGGCCGGCGTCGCGGCGGCGACCAACGACGTCACCGGCCTCATCGCCAAGGCAATCGCCGAGAACGCCGAGGACCAGAAGCAGAGATGAGCGAATACAATTTCTCCGCCATCGAGCGGAAGTGGCAGAAGTACTGGCTCGAGCACAAGACCTTCAAGACTGCGGGCGACGGCGCTGGTCCGAAGTTCTACTGCCTCGACATGTTCCCGTATCCGTCCGGAGCGGGACTCCACGTCGGCCATCCCGAGGGCTATACCGCGACTGACATCCTCTGCCGCTACAAGCGGATGAAGGGGTTCAACGTCCTCCACCCGATGGGCTGGGACGCGTTCGGGCTTCCGGCCGAGCAGTACGCCGTCGAGACGGGCACACACCCCGCCGTCACCACCAAGAAGAATGTCGACCGCTTCCGCGAGCAGATCCGCTCGCTCGGCTTTTCCTACGACTGGGACCGCGAGGTCAACACCACCGATCCCAAGTACTACCGCTGGACGCAGTGGATCTTCGAGCAGCTCTACAAGAAGGGCCTCGCCTACGTCGCCGAGGTTCCGGTCAACTGGTGCCCCGCGCTGGGCACGGTGCTCGCGAATGAGGAGGTGATCGACGGCCGGTCGGAGCGCGGCAACCACCCGGTGGAGCGCCGGCCGATGCGGCAGTGGATGCTCAAGATCACCGAGTACGCCGAGCGGCTCCTCAAGGACCTCGACACGCTCGACTGGCCCGAGGGCATCAAGGAGATGCAGCGCAACTGGATCGGCAAGTCCGAGGGCGCGCTGGTCGACTTCGCCGTGGCGCTCGACGAGCCACGAGCCACGAGCCACGAGCCACGAGCCAAGATTACCGTCTACACCACCCGCTGCGACACGCTCTTCGGCGCCACATACATGGTGCTCTCGCCGGAGCACGCGCTGGTCGCGAAGTGGCTCGAAGACGGCACGGTCAAGAACGCCGACGAGGTGAAGGCGTACCAGAAGAAGGCCGCCTCGAAGAGCGACCTTGAGCGCACCGAGCTCAACAAGGAGAAGACGGGCGTGAAGCTTGACGGCGTCGCGGGCGTCAACCCGGTGAACGGCGACAAGCTCCCGATCTTCATATCCGACTACGTGCTCGCGAGCTACGGCACCGGCGCGATTATGGCCGTCCCCGCGCACGACGAGCGCGACTTCGACTTCGCCAAGGTGTTCAACCTGCCGATCTACCAGGTCGTCGCGCCGGCCGGAGAAGTCAACTCCGAGAAGTCCGATGGCTCCGCTAACGCTGCGCCTTCTGGAAATGCCGGAGCGGTAGCGAAGGCTTCGGATGGATCGGAGTTGAATTCCCGCGTGCCCTATACAGGCAGCGAGGCGTTTACCGACATTGCGACCGGCGTGATGGTGAACTCCGGTTTTCTCAACGGTCTCTCCGTCGAGGAGGCTCGCCCCGCGATGATCAAGTGGCTCGAGGAAAAGGGCGTGGGCAAGGCGAAGACGCAGTACAAGCTCCGAGACTGGCTCTTCTCCCGCCAGCGCTACTGGGGCGAGCCGTTCCCGGTGATCCACTGGGAGGACGGCACCAACACGCTCGTCCCCGAGGAGGACCTGCCGCTTACGCTTCCCGAACTCGCCGACTACAAGCCGACCGGCACCGGCGAGCCGCCGCTCGCGAAGGCGACGGAGTGGGTGAACGTGACGCGCGCGGACGGCGTGAAGGGCGTCCGCGAGACGAACACGATGCCGCAGTGGGCGGGTTCGTGCTGGTACTACCTCAGATACATCGACCCGCACAACGACAAGTGCTTCGCCGACCAGGAGCTGCTGAAGAAGTGGCTTCCCGTCGACCTCTACGTCGGCGGCGCGGAGCATGCTGTACTGCACCTTCTCTACGCGCGCTTCTGGCACAAGGTGCTCTTCGACCTCGGGCTCGTCCCGACGCCGGAGCCGTTCCAGAAGCTGGTCAACCAGGGGATGATCCTCGGCCTCGCCTACAAGAACCCCAGGGGCGTTCTCGTTCCGATGGACGAGATCATCTGGATTGACGACAAGCCGTTTGCGATATCGGAAGGCAGGGAAAACGACCCGCAGTTCGCGGATCTCAAGGGCAGTCCGTCCCTTGCGTCCCTTAAATCCCTTCTCGACCCGCTCACCGAGTTCCCGGCGAAGATGTCGAAGTCGCTCAAGAACGTTGTCAACCCCGACGACGTCATCCGCGACTACGGCGCCGACTCGCTCAGGCTCTACGAGATGTTCATGGGGCCCCTGCAGGTAGTGAAGCCGTGGCAGACCTCGGGCGTCAAGGGCGTCCACAACTTCCTCCGCCGCGCCAACCGCCTCATCGCCGACACGCCGGCCGCCGACCGCGCGATGACGCCGGCGGAGGCGAAGAGCCTCGCGGCGATGGTGAAGAAGGTCGGCGAGGACCTGGAGGCGATGGCGTTCAACACGGCGATCTCCGCGATGATGGTGTTCATGAACGAGGCGGAGGCTTATGCCAAGTCCGGCGGACTGCCGCGCGAGATGCTGGAGAAGTTCGTCCTCTGCCTCGCGCCGTTCGCGCCGCACCTCTGCGAGGAGCTGTGGGAGCGGCTGGGGCACGACAAGTCGCTCGCCTACGAGCCGTGGCCGGAGTACGACGCGAAGGCGCTCGTCGAAAGCGAGATCGAGATCCCGGTTCAGGTGCTGGGCAAGCTGCGCGGGCGCATCAAGGTCCCCGTCGCGGCGACGCCGGCGGAGATGGAGACCGCGGCGAAGGAGAACGCCGACGTCGCGAAGTTCCTCGAGGGCAAGACGATCGTCAAGGTGGTTGCCGTCCCGAAGCGGATGGTCAACTTCGTCGTGCGGTAGGCGGCGACTGGAAGATGGCCGATGGAGACTACGAGCGACGAGATGCAAGAGTGGCTGAAATCAGGCGACTCGAGGGAATACTTCGAGCTCGTGGCGTTTCCGACCGTCGGCGCGGACCCATCCCGGCTGCGGGACTGCGTGGCGTGCGCGACGTGGTTGAAAAAATGGCTGAAAGGGATCGGGGCTGAGGCGGAGCTGGTGCTTCCGTCGGCGCGCGGCGTCCCCGAGGAGAAGACCGCGGCGCTCTCGGTGCCGGTCGTCTTCGCCGAGCTGAAGGGCTCCGAAGGCGCGCCGACGCTTCTCTTCTACGGCCACTACGACGTCCAGCCGGCGGATCCGCTGGAGCTGTGGGAGACGCCGCCGTTCGAGCCGACGCCGCGGGGCTACCGCGTCTACGCCCGCGGCGCTCAGGACGACAAGGGGCAGTTCTTCGCCTTCCTCTGCGGATTGAGGGAGTTCTGGCGCGAGGCCGACGCGGAAGGGCGGATGCGCCCCAACGTGAAGATCCTGCTCGAGGGGCAGGAGGAGTCGGGCTCGACCGGGCTCTTCCGCCTCCTCGGCGAGCCGGAGTTCCGCCGACGGATCGCGGCGGACATGATGCTGGTGTGCGACACATCTGCGGCGGCGGGGCTCAGGCCGGCTATTGTCGCGGGCATGCGCGGCGTCTGCCATTTCACGATGCGGCTCGAGGCCGCGTCGCGCGACCTCCATTCCGGCGAATTCGGCGGGATTGCGCCGAACGCGGCGCAGGGGATGTGCGAGCTTCTCGCCGCGCTGCACGACGCGAAGGGCGCGATTGCGGTCGAGGGCTTCTGCGACGGCATTGCCGAGCCGACGCCGGAGGAACTCGAGGCCGCGGCGGCCGGCGCGGCGTCGGACGATGAGATCAAGGCTGAGATCGGCACGGAGCCATGCGGCGGCGAGCGCGGGGTGAGCGCGGTGCGCCGCGGCGGATTCGCCCCGACGATTGAGGTGAACGGCGTCCATTCCGGCTACGGCGGCCCCGGCTCGAAGACGGTGATTCCGTGCGAGGCGGTGGCGAAGCTCTCGATGCGGCTGGTCGCAGGGCAGAACCCGCGGCGCTGCTTCGAGCTCGTCAAGGAGCACCTGCGCGCGCACTGCCCGGAGGGGATGCGCATCT
The DNA here is from genome assembly GCA_004551905.1 of Lentisphaeraceae bacterium. GTDB lineage: Bacteria > Verrucomicrobiota > Kiritimatiellia > RFP12 > UBA1067 > UBA1067. The sequence continues at coordinate 10,091 of SFPL01000004.1, read as the reverse complement.
CCTTCCCCGAGGACAGCGGACTTTCGCCGGCGCTCAGGCTGCCGCTCGGTTCGCCGGCGATGAGCCTGGCGGAGGAGGTGCTTTCGGAGATGGACGCGCGCGGGCCGGTGTTCCGCTGGGAAGGGGCGTCGATCCCAGTCGTCGCGGCGCTCAAGGAGACGAGCGGTGCGGCGCCGATCCTGGTCGGCTGGGGGCAGTCCGGCGACCGCATCCACTCGCCGAATGAGTCGTTTTCCGTGCGCCAGTTCCTGCTTGCGAAGCAGTGGGGCAAGGCTGTCATTTCCTACGCATATGGTATAACACGCGGATGATGAACTCCAGATCAGAGACCGAGATCGCGGTGCTGCGCGAGATAGCGGCGGTGATGGCGCGCGAGCGCAACGTCCGCAGCCTGCTCGAGACCGCCATCGACATCTTCGAGCGCCGGCTCGGCATGCTCCGCGGCACTTTCACCCTCCTGGACGGCGACGAGCTCAGGATCGCCGCCTCGGCCAGCGAGCTCAATGCCGAGGGACGCTCGCTCGGCCGCTACCGCATCGGCGAGGGCGTCACCGGCCTGGTGGCGAAGACCGGCAAGGCCGAGGTAGTCAGCGACATCCGCAAGAGCCACCGCTTCCTCAACCGCACCAGGAGCCGCGGCGCCGACGAGGCGCTCTCCTTCGTCTGCGTGCCCCTCTTCCACCGCGGCCAGGTAATCGGCACCCTCTCCGCCGACCGCAAGATGACCGGCCACGCCGCCGAGCTGGAGCGGGACGTCGAGCTCCTCGAGATCATCGCCAACCTCGTGGCCGAGGCGGCGGCGGTCTGCCGCGAGGAGGACGCCGAGCGCGAGGCGCTGATGAACGAGAACCGCATGCTCCGCGGCATTGTGAACGAGACCCCGGGCCGCCTCATCGGCAACTGCCGCGAGATGCGCGCGGTGTACGAGCAGATCCGCCAGGTCGCCGCGAGCGAGGCGACGGTGCTCATCCGCGGCGAAAGCGGCACCGGCAAGGAGCTGGTGGCCCAGGCGCTCCAGAGCCTCTCGCCGCGCAAGGACCGCCCGTTCGTGGTGCTCAACTGCGCCGCGCTCCCGGAGGCGCTGGTAGAGTCCGAGCTCTTCGGCCACGAGAAGGGCGCCTTCACCGACGCGCGCGAGCGGCGCATCGGGCGCGCCGAGGCGGCGGACGGCGGCACGCTCTTCCTGGACGAGATCGGCGACCTCTCCATCCCGGTGCAGGTGAAGCTCCTCCGGTTCCTCCAGGAGCGCACCTTCTCCCGCGTCGGCTCGAACGAGCAGCTGCGCAGCGACGTCCGGTTCATCGCCGCGACGAGTCGCGACCTAGAGGGCCTGATGGCGCGCAAGCTCTTCCGCGAGGACCTGTACTACCGGCTTTCCGTGTTCCCGATCCGGCTGCCGCGCCTCGCCGACCGCGGCGACGACGTGGTGCTCCTGGCGCGGCACTTCCTCGACCGCCTGGGCGCGAAGTACGGCAAGCGGGTGACGCGCTTCTCGGTGCCGGCCATCAACGCGATGAAGGCGTATGCGTGGCCGGGCAACGTGCGCGAGCTCGAGAACTGCGTCGAGCGCGCGGTGCTGACGGCGAAGGACGACTGCATCCGCAGCTACAATCTGCCGGAGACGATGCAGCACGAGGAGTTCGCCGAGGGCGACGGCGGCGAGGGCGCGCTGCCGCTCGACGCCCAGCTCGCGGCGTTCGAGCGACGGGTGCTGGAGGACGCGATCCGCCGCCACGACGGCAGCCACGGCGCGGCGGCGAAGGAGCTGGGCATCTCGGAGCGGACCATGAGCTACCGCCTCGCCCGCACCGGCTCCGAGCTCCATCGCGCCCGCCGATAGCCCCGATTATGGTATAATACACGTCAATGAATGGGAAGAAAGCGCTGACGGTGGTACTCGTCGCATTCGCCTGGGCCTGGACGGCCTACGAGTGCGATACGATCGGGATTGACGTGTTCGATATGCTGCTCAAGCGCTTTCCTGGCCAGCTTTGGATCATGGCCGCGGTGCTGACCTACCTCACGGTCGTCTGGATGCCCAAGTGCCTGCTGACGCGCGCGGTGATGGGCATCTTCATGCTCATCCCGGCGGCGCTCTTCAAGTTCACCCGGCCGAACCTGCCCGAGAGCGGCTTCGCGCCGGTGCATGTCGTGGTCGGCCTCGCCTACGTGCTCGCGGTAATCGGCATGTACGGGATGTTCTATCCCTGGCGGATCGAGGCGGCGCTGCGGCGGCTCGCCCGGCGTCCGCCGGCGCCGGCGGAAGAGGAAGAGAAGGGCGGAGGAAAGCCGTAATGAAGGAATTCTTCTACGTAGTCCTCACGGTGCTGGGCGGCCTCGGGGCGTTCCTCCTCGGTATGAAGCACCTGTCCGAGGGCCTTCAGGCCGCGGCGGGCGGGGGGCTCAGGAAGTTCATGGCCCAGGCGACGAGCCACCGCATCGTCGGCGTCGGCTCCGGCGTGGTCTCCACCATGATCGTGCAGTCGTCGTCCATCATCACGGTGATGCTCGTCGGCTTCGTCTCGACCGCGCTCATGACCCTGCCGCAGGCTTTCGCGGTGCTGATCGGCGCGAACATCGGCACCACCGCCACGGTCTGGATCATCGCCTACGCGCCCGACCCGCAGATGCTGGGGCTCGTTGCGCTCGGTCTCGGCGGGGTGATGTACTTCTTCCTGCGCGGCGAGCGCGTCCACCACCTCGGGCTCACGGTGATCGGCCTCGGCCTCGTCTTCCTCGGCCTCTACTTCATGGCGAAGGGCGTGGCGCCCATCAAGGCGAACCCGGACTTCTCCGCCGTCTTCACTCGCATGTCCGCCGACTCGATGCTCGGCGTCGCGGCGATCGCGCTCGCGTCGATGGTCCTCACCGCCGTCATCCAGAGCTCCGCGGCGACGGTGGCGATAGCGATGGCGCTCGCCCAGCAGGGGCTCATCGCCTACGAGGTGGCGATCGCGGCGCTCTTCGGCGCCAACGTGGGCACCACCGCGACCGGCTGGATCGCGGCGATCGGCGGCAACGCCGCGGCGAAGCGGACGGCGCTCGCCCACACGCTCTCCAACCTGCTCGGGTCGGCGGTGCTGATCTGGTTCTTCCCGCTCTTCGTGAAGACCGGCCAGGCGCTCTTCCCGAACTGGAACGCGGCCGAGACCATCCAGGTCGGCGGGCGCGACGTGCAGGCGTTCGTCCACATAATGGCGCCGATCGCGGTGACCGACACGCTCTTCGCCATCTGCCGCGGAATCATCTTCTTCCCGTTCGTGCGCCAGTTCTGCCGGCTGGTGGAGCGGCTGGTGCGCCAGCCCGAGAACGAGAAGCCCCACCTCTCGACGCTCAAGATCGGCGCGAAGATATCCCCCGTCCTCGCCTGCGACCAGGCGCTCCTCGAGATCGACTTCATGAAGCAGTCCAACCTGGAGCTCCTCGACTGCGCGCGCAAGGTGCTCTCGGGCGCGACGGAGAACGACAAGGGCCCCGAGCGGCACATCGTCCACCGCGAGGACATCCTCGACAACGTCCAGCGCGAGGTCACGGAGTTCCTCGGCTCGATGATGTCCAAGCGCCTGTCGTGGGACGTCGCCGAGCGCGCGCGGCGGCTCCTGAGGCTGACGGACGAGCTCGAGAGCGTGTCCGATGAGTGCGCCACGGTCCTGAAGGTGGTGAAGCGCCTCCACCGCCAGCGCGAGCGCATCTCCGACGTCTCCGCCGCCGTGCTCCTCGATGTGCACGACCGCGTCACCGCCTTCGCCGCCGACATCACGCCGCTCATCCGCTCGCCGCGCGCGCCCTTCGACCTGGAGGCCCTGCAGCGCCGCTCCTCGGAGCTGCACGAGTTCATCCGCGAGTGCCGCCGCGGCCAGCTGGGGAGGATCGGCCCGGAGGATCCGGGCTCGTCGATCCGCGTCCTCGGCGAGCTGGACATCATCAACGCCTATGAGCGCATCCGCGCCTACTACCTCAACTGCGCCGAGACCCTGGCTGGCGGCAAGTCCGGCGCGCTGAAGGCGGCTCCGTGAGCGGCCCCGAGGCGAGCGTGCTCGTCGTCGAGGATGACCCCACCATCCGCGCCCTCCTCGCGATGGCGCTCGTCGGCGCCGGCTACGCCGACGTGCGCGAGGCCGCGCGCGGCGACGAGGGGCTTACGGAGGCGAAGCGCCGCGCGCCGGACCTGGTGCTCCTCGACGTGATGCTGCCGGGGCTGGACGGCTTCTCGTTCGCGCGCGCCGTCCGCGCCGCCCCCGCGCTCGCCGCGACCCGCATCATCATGATCACCGCGTGCACGCAGCCCGAGGACATCGTGCGCGGGCTCGAGGCCGGCGCCGACGACTACGTCGTCAAGCCGTTCGACCGCAAGATCCTGCTCGCCCGCGTCAAGGCCGTGCTGCGCCGCGGCCTGCCGGTCACCGAGGGCCGCGACTTCGACGGGCTCAGGATCGACGAGCCCTCGCGCACCGCGACGCTGCGCGGCAAGGCGCTCGACCTCACCGCCGGCGAGTTCTCGCTCCTCGTGCGGCTCGTCGCGCACCGCGGTCGCGTCTTCGCCCGCCCGCCGGACGAGCGCACCGTCGACGTGCAGGTCGCCAACCTCCGGCGCAAGCTCGGGCGCTGGGGCGACCACATCGAGACCGTGCGCGGCGTCGGCTACCGCATCTCCGAATTCGGCCAATGACCGCCCGCGACCCATCCCGCCGCTTCTCCGTCGCGGCCACCGTCGTCGCGGCCGCCGCGTTCGCCGCGGTGATTGCCGCGTTCGCGGCGCAGGTCGTGTCCTTTGGGCGGGACGTCGAGCGCTGGGCGCGGCGCGACCTGAGGACGCAGGCGGAGCTGACCGCCGCCGGACTTGCCGCGCCGCTCCGCACCCAGGACTTCCGCCGGCTACGCGAGGTGGCCGCCGCGCTGGAGCTGAAGGGGCTCGTCCTGCGCGTCCGCTCGCCCGGCGGCGGCATCCTCTACGACGGCGGGCGCGGCGAGCCGATGCTGGAGGAAAGCGCCGCGGCCGGCGAGCACTCCGTCGCCGTCGCCATCCGCCGCGAGCAGGTGTTCGAGCCGTTCCGCCGCGCGGTCGCGCTGTTCGCGCTGGCCGCGCTCGTCGGCGCGCTCGGGATGTTCGTTGTCTTCTTCGCCCTCTACCGACAGCGCGTGCGCATCCGCGAGCTCGCTCGCCTCGAGCGCTACCGCCGCGAGTTCGTCGCCGACGTCTCGCACGAGATCAAGACGCCGCTTACAGGCATCCTCGGCGCGGCGGAGATGATCGGCGAGGCGGACGACTCCTCGCGACCGCGCCTCGCCGCGATGATCGCGAAGGAGTCGAAGCGGCTCAATGCGCTCGTCCAGCAGATCCTCGACCTCGCGCGGCTCGACCGCGAAGGCGCCGCGCCCGAGCGCGCGCGGACCGATCTCGCGGGGCTCGTCCGGGAGGTCTTGGCGGAGCGGCGGGCGGAGGCGGAGCCTCGCGGCGTGGAGCTCGTCTTCCGCGGCAGCGGCGAGGTGTCCGCGGACTGCGACGCCAACCTCGTCGCGGAGGCGGTCTCGAACCTCGTCGGCAACGCAATCAGGCATTCCGGCTCGTCGAAGGTGGAAGTTTCCTGCGCGGCGACGGCGCGCGGAGCGGAAATCGCGGTGGAGGACCACGGCGTCGGCATCCCGCCGGAGCACGCGGAGCGCGTCTTCGAGCGCTTCCACCGGGTCGACCCGGCGCGCGCGGCGGAGTCGGGCGGGGCTGGGCTGGGCCTCGCAATCGTCCGCCGCATCGCTCGCCTCCACGGCGGAGACGTGCGCCTCGAGCCGGTCTCGCCGCACGGCTGCCGCTTCGTCCTCGGCCTGCGCTGAGCCGAAGATTATTCCGCAGAGAATCTGAATTCTTATGTTGGCGAAATTCCGCGCATTGCGCACGGAACCACAAAATGCTATACTATGCGCATCAACCTATGTGATGGTAGTGTCATGATCTCGTGAAATGTTGGAGCGTCAACATATTGCAAAACGCGTTTTTGATATAATACGCGCCGTCAACAGGAAACGGAGGCAAGAGACATGAAAAGAAAGATTGTCGAGATAGACGAAGCGAAATGCACGGGCTGCGGGCTGTGCGTGAACGCCTGCCACGAGGGCGCGATTGCGATGGTGGACGGCAAGGCAAAGCTCGTCAAGGACGACTACTGCGACGGCATGGGCGACTGTCTGCCGGAGTGTCCTGCCGGTGCGATCAAAATCGTCGAGCGCGAGGCCGCCGCATACGACGAAAAGGCCGTGCAGGAACGGAAGATGGCGAAGATGCAGGAACATATGAAGGCTGAGGGGCCTGCCCTCCGTAGCATTAGCGAAGGAGGGTGCCCCGGCAAGGCAATGCGCCAGTTCAACCACTCGACCGGATCCACCGCAGCCCAAGCACCTGGAACAGCAGTTTCTCAGTCGCAGCTCGCCCAATGGCCATGCCAGATTCGCCTGGTGCCGGTCAAGGCCCCGTTCTTCCAGGGAGCAAAGCTGCTCATCGCCGCCGACTGCACGGCCTACGCATACGCCGCGTTCCATCAGGAGTTCATGCGCGGCAAGGTGACGATTGTCGGATGCCCCAAGCTCGATCCCGTTGACTACTCGGAGAAGCTGACGGAGATATTGCGCGAAAACGACATCAAGTCCGTCACAATCGTTCGCATGGAGGTTCCATGCTGCGGCGGGCTTGAAATGGCCGCAAAGAATGCATTGCAGACTTCCGGCAAGTTCATCCCCTGGCAGGTCGTCACACTCTCGCTCGACGGACGGATAATCGATTCGTGAAGGAGGTCAAACATGAAGAGGATTGCGTTTTTCGACACCAAGCCGTATGACAAGGAGTCGTTCGAGCGGCAGAACAACGGGCGGTACGAGATCGTGTATTTCGAGACGCGGTTGACGGTGGCAGCGCTGCCGCTCGCCGAAGGATGCGATGCGGTGTGCGCGTTCGTGAATGCCGAGATAGACCGTGCCGTAGTCGAGGGGCTTGTGAAGCGTGGCATCAAGGTTCTCGCCATGCGGTGCGCGGGCTACAACAATGTCGATTTCAAGGCGGCATACGAAGCCGGGCTTACGGTCGTGCGCGTTCCCGCTTATTCCCCCTACGCCGTCGCTGAACACGCCGCCGCGCTCCTGATGACGTTGACGCGCCACATCCACCGCGCCGCCGTTCGCACAAGGGACTTCAACTTCTCGCTTGTCGGGCTGACAGGATTCGACCTTCACGGCAAGACGGCAGGCGTAGTCGGCACGGGCAAGATCGGCCGCATCTTCGCCGACATCTGCAAGGGGTTCGGAATGCGAGTCCTCGCTTACGACGCATTCCCGAATCCGGTGACTGGGCTTGAGTACGTGACGTTCGACAAGCTCCTCGCCGAGTCGGATATCGTCTCGCTGCATTGTCCGCTTCTTCCCGAAACGAAGCACCTCATCAACGCCGACACGCTCGCCAAGGCAAAGCGCGGCTTCACGCTCATCAACACCTCGCGCGGCGGGCTTGTCGATTCGGAGGCGCTGCTTGCGGCGTTGCGCGACGGAACGGTCGGCGCAGCCGGGCTGGACGTGTACGAAGAGGAAAGCGAATGGTTCTACGAAGACCGTTCGGACGTTACGCGGCAGAACAAGACGCTGTCGCTTCTCGTGTCGCTCCCCAACGTGATCGTCACCTCGCATCAGGCGTTCCTGACGCACGAGGCGCTTGCCAACATCGCCACGACAACGCTCAAGAATCTTGACGACTACTTCGCCGGCGCACCGCTTGAAAACGAAATCTGCTACCGCTGCCTCGGCACGGGCGGAGCGGCCAAGTCGAGCTGCCCTCGCCGCGTCAACGGGCGCTGCCACTGACTTGAAGCCGGGCGTCGCAATCGTAACATGGAGACCCGGGTGGCCGTGACAAACATGTAGCGCTCGCCCTTGACAACGTCGGAAATAAATGTTATACTTATCTACATCTTACACCGAATAAGGAACCAACGATGGAGATGACGGGAGATATCACAAGCGACGCCTTTCCGGCGTTCTGCCGCGAACACGGGCTCAAATGCACCGCGCAGCGGCTTGCCGTGTTCAACGCCGTGCGCCTGTCGAGGCGCCATCCGTCGGTGGACGAGACGCTGGCGGAGGTGCGCAAGACGGTACCGACCGTGACCCGCGATTCCGTCTACCGCATCCTGAACGAGTTCGCCGATTTGGGGCTTATCACGCGGCTCGATGCGCTTTCGGCGGCGCGCTACGACACCATTCTCGGCCCGCACGCGCACTTCATCTGCGAAATGTGCGGTTCGATCACCGACTATCCGCTCTCGGCGGAGCAGCCGATCCCCGAGGGCATGCCGAGCGAGCGGCATCATCTCGAACTGCGAGTCACCGGCGTCTGCGACAAATGCGCGAAGCGGCGGCGCAGGTGATTTGCTCTGCGATGTCCATCAACCAAACCAAAGAAAGGAAAAAAAACACCATGGAATTCAAGGGATCGAAGACGGAGGCCAACCTGATGGCCGCCTTTGCGGGCGAGTCTCAGGCGCGCAACAAGTACGACTACTTCGCCTCGAAGGCGAAGAAAGAGGGCTACGAGCAGATCGCGGCCATCTTCCAGGAGACGGCCCTCAACGAGAAGGAGCACGCCAAGATGTGGTTCAAGCTCTTCGAAGGCATCAAGACGACGCCGGAGAATCTGCTCGCCGCCGCGGCCGGAGAGCATGAGGAGTGGACCGACATGTACAAGCGCATGGCTGACGAGGCCGAGGCCGAGGGCTTCACCGACATCGCCTTCAAGTTCCGCAAGGTCGCGGAGGTCGAGGCGCATCACGAGGAACGCTACCGCAAGCTCGCGAAGAACATCGAGACCGGCGAGGTCTGGGTGCGCGTCGGCGAGAACAAGTGGCAGTGCCGCAACTGCGGAGCCATCGTCGAGAGCGCGGAAGCGCCCGAGAAGTGCCCCGTGTGCGATCATCCGAAGGCGTACTTCCAGCTCGAGCAGAACAACTTCTGATTTCAGGCGGAGGCCGGGACGTGCGCCGTGTGGCGCAGACGGGCCTTCAAACGTCAAACCAAAGCGAAAGGAAAGCAACAATGAAATCGATCACCAAGTTCGACATCCAGTATGCGCACCGCTTCTACGGTTTCCAGGGCGAGGCGCGTTATCTGCACGGACACACCGGCGGCCTCACGATTGAGGTCGAGGACACCGTCAATCCCGGCGTCAACATGGTCTTCCCGTGCAACGAGATCCAGAAGACGGCGTGGGACGTCATCAAGAACTTCGACCACGCGCTCATCCTGCGCGAGGACGATCCGCTCCTCCCGGCCATCCTCGGCGTCTACGAGAAGGAAGGCATCAAGAACGGCACGAAGACGAACACCATGAAAGGCGTCGCCTTCGAGAACAAGCTCTGCAAGGCGTATCCCGACTGCCGTCTCGTCGTCACGAAGGAGACGATGACCGTCGAGGGGATGATCAAGATGGTGTACGAGCTTCTCAAGGACAAGCTCAACATCGTCAAGATCACCTTCACGAGCGGCGTCAACGCGGCCTCGTGCGAGTTCAAGCCCGGCAAGACGAAGGACCGCTGCCCCCTCTGCGGCATCGCCCTCGTCAACGGCGTGTGCCCGAAGTGCGGCTACAGGAAGCCCGCGAAAAAGGCGAAGAAGTAAGGCGAAGGCTGAATGAGCACGATTCTTCTGCTCGTTCTGCTTTCAGTGGGCGGCTCGACCGTCCTCGGGGTAATCGGCGGACTGCTCGTCCGCCGAATACCCCATCGTTTCAATGACGCCGTGCTGGGGTTCGCGGCGGGTGTCATGCTGGCGGCGTCGGTGTTGGGTCTGCTGGCTCCGGCGTTTGCCGTCGCGGGGGCGACGAATCTCGCACTCGCCGTTGCGGGCGCGGTGACAGGCGCCGCGTTCATCAGCGTGCTCGACCGGATCGTTCCGCACCTCCATCGTCTGGCCGGTCTCGATGCCGAGGAACACCGCAACAACCGCTCGATTGGCAAGACGCTTCTCTTCGTTTCGGCGATTGCGCTCCACAAGATCCCGGAGGGACTCGCCACCGGCGTGAGCTTCGGCACGGGGGTGACCGGCGACGTGCTGACGGTCGC
>SFPL01000038.1 GCA_004551905.1 Lentisphaeraceae bacterium | reverse complement strand
TCCCCGTCGGCATCCCGTCGGGTGGCTTGTCATGCCTTGAACAGGCTGTGCGGCAGGGTCTCGTCGCGCAAAACCGCTTACAAATGTCCACGGCGGCTCGGCGCAGCCGAGACGACGGGGGTATTTGTAATCCGTGCTTTCATTTCTACCCCCTTGCTTTTCCGGAAGAAGTTTTGGTATAATTCGCAACGGTGCTGGGGTTGCCGTTCGTGGCGGTCCCAGCAAACCTTTTCTTCAGCGACCGCTTTGGAATGATGTTGAACACGAATTCGATGTTCTTGCCCTCTCGATCGGATACGGCCAGTATGCCGCGCTTGTCAAACGCCTTGACATATGCGGTCCGCCCCTGAAGCCCCTCGTGATGCCATTCAACCTTGTCGGGATACTTGACCGTCTGCACGGCGAGTACGAGCGCCTCTTTCCTCGCCTTGACGTCTTTCGGGGTGTGCTTGCCATTGTCGATGTGGCCCAGCAGTGTTTTCCCAAAGCCGATCCGCTGTCCGTTTGCCGCATCGACGTAGAACCCCTCTTTGAGCGCGGCGGTCGCTTCCTCTTCGGAGACCGACGAGACCTTTCCCGACATGATTCCCTTCACCAGCTCGCTGTGCTGGTGGTTGGGGTGGGTGCAGCCGGCGTCGCCGATGAACCCGCCGTCCTGTGGGCAGTGTTCGCTCATTTCGTCATCATCTCCTCGTAAAGTTCCTCTGCCTGCTCCTGGGTGATCTCCTCTGCGTTCTGGGACGGCTGGGACGATTCCTCTTTCATCTCCTCCGCGGCGGTCTTGAAGAGGGCGTCTTCCAGAAGGCCGCTAAAAGCCTCTACAAGCGCGTCCTCCGCCGGGGGGTGTCCTTGTTCGCCCGGCTTGCTCGGCGCGTTTTGCAAGCGGTTTGCGGCGTTTTGCAAGGGGGTCTCGGAGTTGAGGACGCCCGGAGGTGGCGAAACCTCGGGCTGAACCTGGTCAAGTCTGAGCTGAGTCGCCTTTTCAAGCTGCTGTTTTTGAATCGTGTAGCCCGCAGCCTTCAGCGGATAGATCAGGCTTGCGAGCTGATCAAGTGATAAGCCAGAACCGTCTGGGCCGGAAACTGCTGCCTGTGCCAGCTTGTAGCCGGTCAGCTCCTGCACCTGGCCGATGTCGATGGCGAGTCCCGCGTTCTTCGCGAAGCCGGCGTCCTCCAGCACCTCGCGGCTAGTGCGCTTAACGTCCGTGTCCCAGGCAAACTGCGCGAGCACCGGCTTGCCGGGGAAGCGCCGCGCCAGCACCTTGGCCGTCACCGCGTCGTTGATCGCGCGGGCGATGCGCCGCGCGTCGCGGCGGACGATCCGCCGGAAGCCGCCCTCGACGACGCCGGCCGCGTTCCCGCCCAGGTTCTCGCCCTGGTTGTCGCCCGACTGCACCCGCCCGAGGCCGAGCATGTAGATCTGCTGCTGCTGGAAGCGGATGAAGTCCTGGAACGGGCAGACCGCCCGCGCCTCGGTGCCGTAGGTGACGGCGGAGCCGTTCGGCAGCACCCCGGAGCCGCCGCGCGCGAACTTGCGCGCGAGGTCCATGTACTTCGCCTGCTCGCCTTTCTCCGCGTTCGGCGGCATGATGACGCCGACCGGCGGGATGCCGAAGCGGTCGAGCCAAACGCCGTAGCGCTTCGAGCCCAGGGCGGCGCGGATGAAGATCGGCAGCGCCGCGTGGTCGACGTGCCGCGTGGCCGCGAGCGTGACGAGCTCGCCCGGCGGGATGGGCTGGAACGTCTTCTCGTCGCGCGAGGCGTCGGCGTTCCAGTACCAGATGCCGGTCTGCTTGTCGAAGGCGAAGTTCCAGAGGTCGAGGTGCCTGAAGCCGGCGAGGGTGCCGTCCTGGTTCCAGCGCGGCAGCGCGTGCGCCGCGCCTCTGAAGAACGCCGAGACGAGGTGGCCGGCGAGCTCGGCGAGGTCGTCGTCGACCGCGCCGAACTCCTCGAGCAGCGCGTCGCGCTGGTCCTCGGCGAGGGACTGGTCGAAGCCGCGCGTCTTCGCCGCGTCGGCGGTCCTGACGAGCCAGCCGCACTCGCTCGACGCGCTCTCGCGCGCCTCGCAGCAGGTGTGCAGCGCGGGCTCGACGCCCTCGATCTCGTTGTAGAGGAACGCGAGGTCGGCGTAGATGCCGTCGCGGGCGTCGTCGAAGATCTGTCCGAGCCGCAATTCGTCGACGCCGCGGAGCGGGTTGATGCGCTCGAGCTCCAGCGCCTCGGCGCTCTTCTCGAAGATCTCCGCGCCGCGGCCGCCGAGCGTCCACGAGTTGAAGCGCAGGCGCTCCAGTGCCGAGCCGGACGCCGCCGCGATCCGCGTTGCGATGCTGGTGATGATGCCCATCAGTCAAGCCTCCTTGATGTGAAGTCGTCGCGCATGCCGATCCGCCCGCCGTCCGCCGGCGCGGACGCCGCCAGGCTCCGGTCCACCGCCTCCGGCGCGAAGGTCCAGGTCTCGCCGCCCTCCGCCGCGCCGTGGCCGAGTACGGCTGCCATGAACTCGTCGGCGTGGCTGACCTCCCCGTCGGCGTTCTCGAACTGCGGCACGCGGACGCGCATCGCACCGGTCGTCACGGTGTACAGCGTCGGGGCGGACATGTCCTCGCGGAGGCTGTCGTCCGCCGGGAAGTACGTCCGCTTGTTGTCAACGTGGTCCCTAAGCAGCATGCAGAGCTCGTGGCGGCGGTGGCTTTCGAGGTTCACCTGGTCGACGCGGCCCGGGAACTCCTTCGCCATCGTCTCGGCCATCTGCATGCCGAGGCCGGTGGAGTCCATCGCAAGTCTGGCGATCGGCTTCTCGCGACGGCGCATCTTCCCCCTGAGGAACTTCTCCTGGGCGTCGAAAGGCATGTCGTGGAAGGTCTCGCGGTAGACGAGGTAGAGCGTGACGCCGAGCTTGATGTACTCGTGGTACGCGCTCGCGTGGACGTGGCGGGCGACGTCGTACCCGGCGAAGCGCGGCGCGTTCGGGTGCGCGGCCTCGATCGCCGCGATCTCCTCCGGCGGCAGCTCGCACGCGGCGTAGTTCGCCGTCTTGAGCAGCTTGCCGCCAGCGTCCTGGACCTTGCACTCGAACTGCGACTCCCACGCGGCCTGGGTACGCACGAGCGCACGCATCTCCTTCAGGAACTCCTCGCGAGACCTGTTCCGCCCGGTCGCCTCGTTGATCTTCTCGACGAGCCCCTGCGCCACGGCGTCGTGTATGGTGACGCGGTGAAGCGACGCGTGCTGCGGGTTGTCCTTCTTGGCATCCGCGACGAGCTTTGCGAACGGCGTGTCCTTGGTGCCGTCGACGCGGTAGGCCGAGACGATTTCGAGCTTGTTGCCCCACATGATGCAGGGCGTGGCCATGTCGATCAGGTCGTCGGAGTGCTCGTGCAGATCGGCCTCGTCAAGGAACACGTCGCCGCCGCGTCCCGCAAACGCCTCCGGCTTGGAGCTGAGCGATATGATCCTCGCCCCCGTCGGGAATACGCACTGGAACGCGGTAATGTTCTTCTCTGGGTCCACAACCACCACGTTGTCGCCATACATGCCCTCGGCCACGACGTTTCCGAGTTTGCACCACTTCTGGATGTAGTCGCGGATGAACTCTTGCGCGAGGTCCAGAGTGCGTGACGACACGAATTGCTTGAAGTCCGCGCCGCGCGTCATGCACTTCTTGAACATGCGGTAGCTGGAGGCGTAGGTAAATCCCACGCGGCGCGACTTCTCGGCGATCTTGAACGTCGAGTCGTCGTCTATCCACCGCTCCTGGTAGGGCAGGAAGTATGACCGGGCTTCCGTCACTGCTGAGGTTTCCTTCCGAGAATCCTGTCGACTTCGGCGGCGACCCGCGCAGGGTCGGCGACATTGACCTTGCCGGCATCCTGCAGAGCCTTTTCAAGCTCCTTGATAGTGGCCTTGAGTGCTTCGGCTTCAGCCTCCGCCTTCTCCGCGCGCGCCTCCGCCGCTGTGCGCCGTGCGGCCTCTTCCTCGAACTTCTCGCGGGCGAGCTTCAGCTGCTCGTCCTTCGTCTGCTGCGCGGCGGCCTTGAGGCCGAGCTCGCGGTCGCGCTGCGCCGCATTGGCGAACATCGCCGCCGCGGACGCGAAGATCTGCATCACCTTCTCGTTGCGCTGGTCCGGCGGCTTGGCCGCCTCGTCGACCGAAAGCGAGGTCATCATGTCCGCCGCCAGCTGCTGGTCGATCTTCGCCTCGGTAATGCCGCGGGCGATGCGCTTCGAGGTCTCCACCGAGATGATCGTCTCCGCTGCCTCGTCCATGCGCATGCGGTGCTTGAAGCGGAACCAGGTTGCGTGGCTCGGAGCGACGATGCCGTGCAGCGAGAGATAGGGGAGGACATCGCGCTCGAAGTCGCGGAGCCACGGCCTGCCGGCCTTTTTCTCCTCCTCCGTCGGGCACTTCGTGAGGCGGTAGAGATCCTTCGCCGTCGCGGCGGGGAGCTGCGCTTCCCAGGCATCGCTGCGCGTAGTCGACATTGTTACATCCCCTCCAGGGCGGTCAAGCCGCGCTCGGTCAAGGTCCAGCGCTGGTCGTGCCAGATCGGTTCCATGTGGAACGTGATCCAGCCCCGGTCGCGCAAGAGCGAGAACGCCGCCTCGCGCTGCTCGCTCGTCGTCGGCGCGCCGGCGGCGAGGTCGATCTGGTCGAGGAGCGCCGACTTCTTGAGGCCGGTGCCGCCGGCGGCGTGCAGCGTCTGCAGCGCCGTCTTGATGACAAACTTGTCGAGTGAATCCATGGTGTCACCCCAGTTTCCCAATTATGCGGTCGAGCTTGCTGTCCATCGACTTGACCTGAGTCTCGATCGCGCGCAGTTGGGCCGTGTGTTCCGAGTTGTTGTTCTCGAGCGTGTTAAGCCGAGAGTAGATGTTCTCGATCTGCCCAGTGAGCAGCTTGTGCCGCTCCTCGCAGATCGACGGCTCGACCGTAACGCGGTGCTTGCGTCCGCCGAGGTAGCCGATAATCCCGGCGATCCCGCCGGTCCCGAGCAGCGCCGTCGCGAACCCGGACGACACGAACGCCCCGTCGCCCTGGCCGGATATGGCAGCAGCCGCAAGTACCGCAAACGCCGTCATGTTACTTCAGCTCGTAATTGCATTCGCCGTTTGGGCAGTCGGCAGAGGCGGTCGCGCTTTCGGCCTGCTTTGCCGCGATGGACGCCTCGCTTGCGGCCTTAATGTTCGCAGTCTCGCGCTGCGACTTCGCGGATATCTCCGCCGTCTTCGCGGCACTCTGCGCCTCAACGAGTTTGGCAACGGCAGTCGGGTCGGCGCCCTGGGCCGCGAGGCTCGCCGACGGGTTGTAGGCGGCCGCGGCGATCTGCGCAAGCTGGACGAACGCAGTCGTGTAGGTCTGCATCGTGCGGTTGAACTCCTCGCTGGGCGAGACGGTCGCGCTTTCGAGCTTGACTTCGAACTTGCCGTCCTTCGACATGCCGCCGCTCATGGCGCCCGTGTCGCGCTTGAGCCAGTGGTCGTTGTGGTAGATGCGGTACTCGCATACGCCGTCGGCGTCCTTCTTGTAGTTGATCTTCGTCACGCTGCATCCGGCAGCGATTGCGGCGAGAGCCGCGAGCATGAGTAGCTTTTTCATTTTTCCTCCTTTTTGTTCCAGACGGAATTGCCTGAAGCCAGTTTCGCCGCGTGGCGTTCCTTCGCCTCCTGCCACGCGCGCCATCCGAAGCTCTCGGCGGAGACGAACCCGTAGAGGACCTGGGCGACGGCGCGGGCGCGGCGGCGGCGGCGCTTGTCGGCGCTGTAGTGGTAGTCGGCGAGCCGGAGGCAGTTGCGGTAGAATTCATCGTTTGCGGCCTGGAAGCCCCGGCGCGTTCCGTCGCTCAATTCGTTGCGGAGGTCGTGGCCAAGGGCCGCGGGCGCGAAGATGTGCAGGAACTCCGAGACCTTTGCGCGGATGCCAGGCTTCAGGAACTCCGGGCCGATGCCGTTGTAGCCGTCGGCGAGCTGGGCGTAGGAGAACTGCGAGAGAAAATCCACCCCCTCGAGGTCGGCCGCGACCGCGATCTTTACCAGCTCGTCTATCTTTTCGTTTTCCATTCGTTCCTTTTTCGCGCCTGCCTCCTCCTCCGTCTCGGTCAGAGGTTCATCCTCCGTAGCCTTGGCGGAGGAGGAGGCCACGCGTTTCCAACCAACAGTCCGCAGAAGCGCGTGTATTGTCGCACAGGGAATGTCAAGACACAAACGCGCGAAGGGGTTGCAAGGGGTTGGGCGGTCAAAACGGACAAAACAAGCTGAAAAGGGTTAGGCGGGCAAAACAGGGTTGCAAGGGGGTATCAAGTTGTTTCAAATTTCCAACCGTTGGAAATTTCAATCAACTTGATTGCAAGGCAGCGCGGCAGTTTTGGCGCGTTATCCTCGTGCGCGCGCAGAGCCGCGCGCATACGCGAGGGCGTGCGCGCATTCCATCGACAAATCTCCGCGGCACTTTGCGCGGCACTTTGCGCGGCAAAAATTACCCCTGTAACAAAGTTACAGGGGAAGCGTTGCGTCATTACGGTTTTTTACGAGTATGTCTTTGAGGCATTCTTTGCTTCAATGCCGCAATGGTTTTCCCGCATTGTTCCAAATGTTCACGTGCCTCTCGCTCCAGCTTTACCGCCATTTCCAACCTCAGTTCATCGCCGAGTTTCCCCCTTGTCCAGTAATTTGGCAGCAAGGTCGTGTCATGGCACAATCCGAGACGGTGAATCTCTTCATCCCAGATGGACTTCCTGAAGTCTTGCTCGGAGTATTGCCAGAAATACGTCAGGGCCCAATAAAAGGCCGTCTGTTCGTCCCGCGCGGAGAGGACGCCTTTTACCCAGTCGCAGTATTGCACAAAGGACAATTTTATCAGCGTCTTCGCTAGCAAGGCCATGCAGCGAACTGCAAACAAGTTTTCAAGGGATTGCGGCAGTGATGCGTGCCTGTAAATGATTTCGTGAACCTTATGTCTGATCTGTCCGTATTTTTGCTTTATCTGGATGTCAAATAACCAAAACACACTATCCCTTTTAGCCGGATCAAAAGCCAAGGCCGGAGGAAGGACATCGCCATTCTTTACGCATCGTTCCGCCCACTCTTCGCACTGACGAATCAGCGATGGAATGTCAATCGGAACAAAGGAATCGTGGTTTGCGCTCACCTCACCACCTCACTTACAGCAGCTTCTTCAGTTTCTTGATCGTGCCGGCAAGCGCGGCGGATTCCTCCGCAAGCTGCGCGGCTGTCGCGCGCAACTCGGCAAGGTTGATGGCCGATGGAGGAGGCTTCGCCGATGATGTGTTGTTGCGGTCCTTCAAGCCTAGCAACCAATCGGCTGAGCAGGAATGCACGCGGCATATCTTTTCAATGATTTCAGCTCCTGGCAAAGCTCCGCCAGCCTCATATCGCGCCCAGGCGTTATATTTGATGCCAATGGCCTCTGCCATCTCCCGCAAGGAAGATGGCCCACGTAGCTCTCGCATTCTTTCACCAATTCTGCTCATAGAGCCCTTTCACTTTTTTGAGAAACCCCCTTGACACCTTTCACAGATATGTGCTATACTTCACACCGTGACCGTCCAAAGGACGCGTGAAGTATACCACAACGAACTGAGAAAACGCAAACAGACAAGGAGAGGCCATGAACAAAACGAGTTTGAAGATGCCGATAAGGCGGACGACCGAGCTGCGCGGGCTGGGCGCCGCGGCGCGGCGCTGCGGTGTCAGCCACACGCACCTGCGGAAAGTTTTGCAGGGCGAGCGCAAGCCGTCCGCGGAGCTGGCGCGCAAGATGCGCCGCATGGGCCTTAAGCCCGGCGAGCTGGCGGAGGGCAAGTGAGATGAGCGAGAAGAATTGGACAGGGTATATGTCATTGACGGTAGATCCCCCGCGCGTCTGGGTGTGTCCGATTCCGCGCAAGGTGTCGCAAAAGGAACGGCGCAAGAAAGAGCGCTATCTGCGCTCACAAGGTCATGCCAAGGAGGGCAAGTAGATGGATGTCGACAGCTTAAAGGAACGGCTTCGAAAGATGAAGGCGCTTGCCGACTTCGGATATGGCGGCGAACGCGACGCGGCCGAGCGACTAATTGGTGAGATTTGCGAAAAACATGGTATCTCCATCGACGAGATTGAAGATGATGTTGAGCGCGAGCATACGGTCGCAATCGCAAGCGCCTGGGAGCGGAAGATTTTCATTCAGCTGCTGGGGCTGATGCGCATTGAGCAATATGGTAACAGGTATGCCGACAAGCTAAAACTCAAAGTGGAGACCACGTGGGTTTGGAAGCGAGGCAGGAAGCGTAGACGTGCGTTGAAGCTTCGCTACTTTACCAGCTGCACAGACCTTCAGTGGCTGGAACTAACCTCGAAGTTCGAGGTGTTGTGCGCTGCCTACAAAAAGCAACTCAAGGCGTTCCCGATGGCATTCTTGCTGAGCAACGATTTGCTGATGCCTTATGATCCGAATACGCCGACACCGACAGCAAAAGAAGACGAAGAGTACGCGATTGCGGTTCAGCTGTCTGCCGGAATCGAGCGGACCTGCTTGCATAAGCAACTTGAATCCAAAGTCAAGGAGGGGAAGTAAGATGGCCGACAAGATAAAGCTGGCTGAATTTTGTGACGACGATGCCGACTACATCGCCAAGCGCATTGGCGAGTTGCACTACCACGCGAAGATGCACGAGGGCGAGCTTTGTGCCAAGTTCAACCGTGCCCGTATTGGCGGGATGATCGAAGTCCTGGGCCGCATGGAGTTGGAGGTCGTTTGCGATTGGGATAGCTGTACCAAAAAGGTCTCGATCTTTACCAAGGGTGATTTCGAGTTTCCCCAAAAAGTAACGAAGGGCAAGTGAGATGATGGACGTGATGGACCTCGACCGCTGCAAGTGCTCCGTCTTGTCGCTAGTCATGAAGGGAGAATGGTACCCGCCAGCCAGTAGCCAGTGCAACACTCGTTGCGTAGCCCTGTGCCGACGATGCTTTCTTGCTTGATGTTGGTAGTATAGCAGTTTCGGATTGGGTTTGTAAAGCGGGCTTCAGCGGGAGATTCCGCTTTGGGGCTGTCC
>SFPL01000037.1 GCA_004551905.1 Lentisphaeraceae bacterium | reverse complement strand
TACGATTCCTGGCCTTGCTCATAGGTCGCCTGTACGAAACCAGCCGAAAGTCCGGCCGTGTCAAACGTGAGCACGTAATTCCCGGATGTCCCGCTCCACGTCATCGTCACAGGGCAGTCTGCATCACCCTCGTTATACCAAACCGTACCTGCCTCGCCACCGAGTTTGGAGGCAAACTGGGCGGTCGGATGCTGTTCTGCCTCTACGGCGTATGTCACGGTACAAACTCCGCTTTCGACCGAGATGCTGTCCGCCGGCGCCGGAACCGTGACCTTGTTGCCCTTGACGATGCGGATCGCCTCCTGGCCGTCCGAGCCGATGATCGAGAAGACGCCGTTTGTGCCGGTGCGGCAGAGCGTCGGGTCGGTCGAGGTGAGGATCCACCACCCGCTTTCGGCGGATATTTGCGACCACCGCTGACCGCCTCCGACAATCAAGCCGCCGGGCGCGG
This sequence comes from Lentisphaeraceae bacterium, assembly GCA_004551905.1. Lineage (GTDB taxonomy): Bacteria > Verrucomicrobiota > Kiritimatiellia > RFP12 > UBA1067 > UBA1067. The sequence continues at coordinate 2,755 of SFPL01000037.1, read as the reverse complement.
TCGCCTGGATCACACCTTCCGGGCTTGCCTCGCCCGTCTCGCTGTCGTACTTGCCCCATGCCCTATTTGCTGGATCGTCGACGAGCTGCTTCGCGGCTTGATGGGCGAGATTCGTCGCGGTTGCGATCGCGCGGTTCAGTCCGTTCGTCTCGTTCCACACCGTCCTGAACGCCTCGTTCGTGGTCATGCGGTACTCAAACGACGCGACCGGCGGATGGACGGCGGAATCGTAGTTTGTGACGACCACACGGAAGCTCTCGGCGCCGAGATACGACCATAGCGGCGTTGTCTGACCATCGGTATACGCATTGGCCGTCGCCACGGCCGAATCGGCTGCGGTCGATACATCTTCCTGCGTCGCCGCCCCGACCTGTTCGGGCGTTGTCGGGATCTGGTCGACGGTGGCGAGGGTCTTGCGGTCTGGCACATAGTACCCCTCCGCATTGGAGTTCGAGAAGGCTTCGTATCTCTCCGCCGGGATATAGAATGTATTCGAAAAGCCGTCCACGGATCCAGTCCACATCCCGTCCGGGGCGCCCGAATAGTCACCCACATACGAATTGGTTTCGACGTCGCGCCACAGCGCGTTGTAGGATTCCGGGACCGGGACGAGCTTGCGCCACGCCCCGTCCGGGATGCGCCTGACCATCCAGTACCCCTTGCCTATCCCCGCTGCGATGGCGTCTCCGGCCGCCGTGATGGTGTTGGTCCCGTCGGTGATGATCCCGCTGACGACGTACCCGACCGCGTTCGTCACGACCCTCGACCTGAACGAGAACGACGCGACGCGCTCGACGACGCCCGTGAAGGCATCCGGCTTCATGTTGACTCCGTCGAACGACAGGAGAAGACCGTCTGGCGACGACCCGTCGTACGAGTCGAATCCGTTCAGTCCGAAGTTGTACATCCCTGGCATCGCGGAAATCGCCCAGATCCTGCCGACCCCGATCTCTCCGTCTGCGTTCGTCACGATTCCGTCGCCGATCCAGTTCGCCGCGCCGTTCATCGTATAGGATATCCCGTTCGTGAGGCTCACCCAGTTCGTGATCGCGTTCCACGTGACGTCCCATACGACTCCCGTTCCGTCCGTCATCGTGAGCCCGTCCTCGCTCCAGATGCGCGTCACGCCGTTCGTGTCGGCGTACCTCCGCTTCAGCGCGTCGAGTTCTGACTTCGTCGCGTACCCTTCGAGGGACGGCACCTGCACGCCCGCCGCCGCGTCCGCCGCCGCCGCGTCCGCGTAGGCCTTCGTGGCGTAGGGCGAGAGGTCCGGCGCAGGTATGGCCGCCACCTTCGCGTCCACGTAGGTTTCCTTCGCGTACCCTTCGAGGGACGGCACCTGCACGCCCGCGACGGCGTTCGACGCCGCCGCGTCCGCGTAGGCCTTCGTCGCGTAGGGCGAGAGGTCCGGCTGGCTGATGCCGGCAAGCGCAGCCGTCACCCACGCCTCCGTCGCGTAGCCGGCGAGGGACGGGACGCGGATGGACGCGATCGCCTCCGCCAGCGCGTTCGAGACCGCCGCGTCCATCGCCCGCGCGGCCTCGATGGTGCAATAGGGCGTGAGGTCAGGCTGCGTGATCGAGGCGACGACCGCGTTCGTGGCGGCCGCAATCTTGGACGCGACCTCCTCCTTCGTCGCGTAGGGCGAGAGGTCCGGCGCGGGCGGAGGCGCCGGGATGCCGTTCGTCGCGTCCCGGACGAGCGCCTCGACGGCCTCCCACGTCGTCCACGGCGCGTTGAGGGCCTCGATCTTCGCGAAGTCGAGCGTGCGCGACGCCGACGGGAACGGATCGGTGGACGGTGAAACGCCCGGCGACGGGCGGAAGCGGATCATGCCGGATGCGCGGAGGCACGTCCCGACGCGCGTATCGGCCGCGAAGAAGAACGGCACGACGGGCGCGCCCGCGTCCATCGCGCCCGTGAAGACCGTCCGCACGACGCCGTCCGCCGAGACGGTCGCGTTCGTCGCGAAGACATCCGCATTCGCCGCCGTGTTCGTCATCCAGAGGAAGCGCGCGGACGAGACGCCGAAGTCCTGCGGGAAGCGCGCCGCGATCTCGAACGATTCTCCCCTGTACGCCTCCAGCAGGGCCGGACGGACGCCCTCGACGTCGACGTCGAACGTCACGGCGGACGCAGCCGCGCAGAGCGCCAGAACGGCACGCGAAACGCCCCTTGCAAGAGCCCTTGAAACGCCTTTCACGATGTCTTCAGACATGATTTCACCATCCTTCCAGTTTCGTTGTGGGATCCAGCCGTAGGACCCCGATCACGTATTTCGGATCAACCTCGAGGTAATAGTACCGACCAGATGACGCACTCCCCTCGTCATCACCAAGGGAGGGCGGAGAAGGTGCGTCGAGGCCCCCGAGCGAGGTCGGCATCTGGATGCCTGCCGCATCGGCCGCCGTCCAGAGGATCTCGGTGAGGTCGCCCCCGACGCGGAAGACGGCCCTGTCACGCGGATCCCCGCCAAGGTCGATCTCGGCGGAAACGGGGACGATGGCGACGGCGTTCGTGACGGCCATCTCGACCGTCGTCTCGTCTCTTTCGAAGCGCTCGACCGATCCGTCGACGCTTGCCACGAGGAAGAAATCACCTCCGGCGATCCTCGGAGACCCCTCCCGTCCGCCGGCCGTCACGGCGGAGAGACGGAACGGCGCCGTGACGTGGAGTCCGTCCGGAGCGATCGGCGTATGCACGTCGATGTAGTCGTCCTCGTCTACGACTTCATCGAGCTCGAGTTCCTCCCCGT
>SFPL01000036.1 GCA_004551905.1 Lentisphaeraceae bacterium | reverse complement strand
GAGTTAGGTCTCTGGTCCCCAAAGAGCCTCGCCGCCGCAGGCCCGTCTTGGGAGGCCTTCCCTTGACGGGCCGTTCTTACCAGGCACTATGCCCGGTGAACAGTAGGGTAGTCTACCAAAATCCGATTAGACAAGTCCCCAGCAACCCGAGACGATAGTTGCGGCGCGGCCGGAGTCCGCGCCCTACCGGTTTTGACCGCTCACGACATTTCATTGCGGAGCAACTAATCGCCCCGCGAGCCCACAAAATATGGTATAATACGCATATTGGAAACACCAAATTAAAAGCGAGAGATGGCCGAACAGGACAATAGCGGATACAACGCCGAGAACATCCAGGTTCTCGAGGGCATGGAGGCCGTGCGGAAACGCCCGGCGATGTACATCGGCGACACCGGGGAGCGCGGCTACCACCATCTCGTCTACGAGGTGGTCGACAATTCGATCGACGAGGCGCTCGCCGGCTACTGCTCGATGATCGACGTCATCATCAACCCCGATGGTTCGCTCACGGTCCAGGACAACGGGCGCGGCATCCCGGTCGACATGCACCCGACCCAGAAGCGCCCCGCGATCGAGGTGGTGCTCACCATCCTCCACGCCGGCGGCAAGTTCGACGGCTCCAACTACAAGGTATCCGGCGGCCTCCACGGCGTGGGCGTGAGCTGCGTCAACGCGCTCTCCGACTGGATGAAGGTCGAGGTCAAGCGCGGCGGCAAGGTGCACCACATCGAGTTCTCGCGCGGTCACGTGACGAAGCCGCTGGAGACGGTCGGCGAGTGCGGCGAGGAGACGGGCACCAAGGTGACGTTCTTCCCCGACCACTCGATCTTCACCTGCCGCGCGTTCAAGTGGGAGATCCTCTGCGCGCGCCTCCGCGAGCTCGCGTTCCTCAACAGGGGGGTGACGATCCACTTCCGCGACGACGAGGGCGACGCGCACCACGAGGAGACCTTCCACTACGACGGCGGCATCGACGAGTTCGTCGAGTACCTCAACACCAACAAGAAGCCGATCTCGCCGGTTATCCACTTCGAGGGCGAGCGGCAGGGCGTCACCGGCATGGTGCAGGCCGAGGTGTCGATGCAGTACACCGAGAGCTACTCCACCCTCGAGCAGACGTACTGCAACAACATCCACACCATCGAGGGCGGCACTCACCTCTCCGGCTTCCGCCGCGCGCTCACGGCGACTATCAAGAAGTACGGGCTCGACAACAAGCTCCTCAAGGAGAAGGAGTTCGACCTGCTCACCGGCGACGACATGCGCGAGGGGCTGACTGTGGTCGTGTCGGTCAAGGTTCCGCAGCCGCAGTTCGAGGGCCAGACGAAGACGAAGCTCGGCAACGGCGAGGTGGACGGGATCGTGGCGGGCATCGTGAACGACAAGCTGATGACGTTCTTCGAGGAGAACCCCGCCGCCGCCAAGGTCATCATCGACAAGACCCGCCTTGCCGCCGAGGCCCGCGAGGCCGCCCGCGCCGCGCGCGAGTCGACGCGCAGGAAGGGCGTGATGGACGGCCTCTCGCTCCCCGGCAAGCTGCGCGACTGCACCGAGCGCGACCCCGAGAAGACCGAGCTCTACCTGGTGGAGGGCGACTCCGCCGGCGGCTCCGCCTGCAAGGGCCGCGACCGCGCCACCCAGGCGATCCTGCCGCTCCGCGGCAAGGTGCTCAACGTGGAGAAGGCGCGCATCGACAAGATGCTCGCGAACGCGGAGATCCGCTCGCTCATCACCGCCATCGGCTGCGGCTTCGGCGAGGAGTGGGACGTCTCGAAGGTGCGCTACCACAAGATCGTGATCATGACCGATGCCGACGTGGACGGCGCCCACATCCGCACCCTGCTCCTGACCTTCTTCTACCGCCGGATGCCCGAGCTCATCGAGAAGGGCTACATCTACCTCGCACAGCCGCCGCTCTACAAGGTGGAGCGCAAGAAGAAGTCCGAGTACGTGCTCACCGACGACCAGCTCACCGAGAAGCTGCTCTCGCTCGGGCTCGACGACTACGAGGTGAAGGGGAAGGACGGTGCGCCGATGGAGCCGGAGCGCGCGAAGGAGTTCATGAAGCTGCTCGCGGAGATCGAGGCGACCTCGAAGATGGTCTCCGAGCGCGGGTTCGACCCCGCCGCGCTGCTCGGCGACGAGTCCGCCCGCGGCTCCGGCGCGTCGATGCTGCGCAAGGAGTTCGGCGCACTCGCCGGCTACGGCTACGGTCCCGGCGACTGGTTCGGGAACGGCTCCGCCGCCGCGGACGGCCCGCTCGCGAAGCTGCTCGACGACGTGCGCGCCCACGGCCGCCAGGGGCTTTCGGTCTACCGCTTCAAGGGCCTCGGCGAGATGGACGCGCCGGAGCTCTACGACACCACGATGAACCCCGAGAAGCGCCGCATGCTGCGGGTGAAGTTCGAGGACGCGGTGAAGGCCGACCAGATGTTCTCGCTCCTGATGGGCGACGAGGTGGAGCCGCGCCGCCGGTTCATCGAAGACAATGCCCTCAACGTGCGAAACCTCGACTTCTGACGCGCCGACGCTCGCCCTGGTGTCGCTCGGCTGCGCGAAGAACGCAGTCGACCTGCAGCTCACGGCGGGACGGATGCTGAAGGCGGGGTGGCGGCTTTCCGCCGACCCGGACCGCGCGGACGCGGTGGTCGTCAACACCTGCTCGTTCATCGCCTCGGCGCGCAAGGAGTCGGAGCGGGAGATCCGCCGTGCGCTCGAGCTCAAGCGCCGCGGCGCCTACTCGCGAGTGATTGTGACAGGCTGCTATCCCCAGCGCTACCCCGGCGCCGCCGCGGCGTTCCCGGGCGTGGACGAGTGGATCGGCGTGCCGGGGAAATGGGAGGAGCAGAAGGTGCCGGGGCTGAGGCTCACCGGCAGGGCCTTCGCCTACCTCAAGATCGCCGAGGGATGCGTCCATCGCTGCTCCTACTGCGCCATCCCCTCCATCCGCGGCGCCTACCGCTCGCGTCCGATGCGCTCGATCCTGCGCGAGGCGCGCGCGCTCGTCGCCACCGGCTGCCGCGAGCTCAACGTGATCGCCCAGGACCCGATGCTGTGGCGAGACGGAAAGCGCCGCCTCGCCGACCTCCTCTGGGCGCTCGACCGCATCCCCGGCCGCTTCTGGGTACGCGTCCTCTACAGCTACCCGAGCGAGATCGACGGCGACTTCGCCTCCTGGCTGATGACCGCGAAGCACGCGGCGAAGTACGTCGACATGCCGATCCAGCACACCGTGCCCGAGGTGCTCGCGAAGATGAACCGCCGGCGCACAGCGGAGGCCGTCGAATGCCTCGCCGACGACCTGCGGCTCCTGGTGCCGGACGTCACCCTGCGCACCACGGTGCTCGTCGGCTTCCCGGGCGAGACCGAGGCGCGCTTCCGACGGCTCCTCTCAGACGTCGCGCGGATGCAGTTCGACCACCTCGGCGCCTTCGCATATTCGCCGGAGCGCGGCACGAAGGGCGCGAAGCTGGGCGGCCGTCCGTCGCAGGCTGCCGCGCGCAGTCGCGAGCGGCAGGTGATGGAGCTGCAGCGGAGGATCTGGGACAGCCGCGCGAGGCGGCAGGTGGGGAAGGTGCTGCCGGCGCTCGTCCTCGCGCCGGGCGTCGCGCGGCTGGAGTCGCAGGCGCCGGACGTGGACGGGGTGACGCGCATCGACTGCGCCGATCCGCAGCTCGTCGGCGAGTTCGTCAAGGTGGAGATTTCCGGCGTCGACGGTTTCGACTTCGTCGCGAAGGTCGTGCGCGGAAGGGGTCGGGCGCGGAAATGAAGGGCGCGCCGAAGTATTCGCTCGTCGAGGTGTTCGAGTCCCTGCAGGGCGAGGGACGCAACTCGGGCCGCCGCTGCGTCTTCCTCCGCTTCGCCGGCTGCAACCTCGACTGCCCGTGGTGCGACACGCCGCGGGAGCGCCGCTTCTCCGCCACGCTCGACGAGCTTGTCGCCGAGGCGAAGTCCTTCCGCGCGCGCTCGGTGGTGCTTACCGGCGGCGAGCCGGCGGTGCAGGATGGAATGCCGGAGCTCGTCGCCGCGCTGAAGCGCGAGGGCTTCTGGATCGCGGTGGAGACGAACGGCACGAAGTCGCCGGACTGGTTCGCATTCGTCGACTACGTAGCCTGCTCGCCGAAGGCGGAGTACGCCGCGCTCTACGACGCGCCGGACGCGCTCGCCGCGGCGGACGAGGTGCGGGTCGTCGCCTCGTCGCCCGACGTGGCGGCGTTCTGCCGCGCGGTCAGGGCGAGGATTGCCGCGACCGACTACTACGTTTCGCCCTGCGACCGCGGCGACGAGATCGACTACGCCGCGGCGAAGGCGGCCCTCGCCGAGCTCGACGGCTGGTCGCTCTCGGTGCAGCTCCACAAGCTGCTCGGGTTCAGGTGAGGGCCAGTTTTGGTATAATACACGCCAACCGATGGCTGCAGAACTTACACCGATGATGAGGCAGTACCTCGCGATCAAGCGCGAGGTGCCGCCGGGCGCCATCGTGATGTTCCGGCTCGGCGACTTCTACGAGATGTTCGGCGAGGACGCGATCGTCGCCTCGCCGGTGCTGGGGGCGACCTTGACCCACCGCGGCGACATGCCGATGTGCGGAGTGCCGTACCACGCCGTCAACAACTACCTCGCCAAGCTCATCCGCGCCGGCATGACCGCCGCGCTCTGCGACCAGGTGGAGGACCCGAAGACGGCGAAAGGACTGGTGCGGCGCGAGGTGACGCGGATCGTCACCCCCGGCACCGTCACCGAGGACGGCATCCTCGACGAGACGGTCGGAAACTACATCGCCGCGGTCGACTCGCTATCGCTTGCGCTCCTGGACCTGCCGACCGGTGAGTTCGTGGTCGAGGAGTTCGAGAGCCGCGCCAAGCTGGACGAGGCGCTCGACCGGACGCGCCCGGCGGAAATAATCTGCTCACCAGAGGCGGAGGTCTGCCCCGAGGGCGCACGCGTCTCCGCGACCGACGGCTGGATCTTCGGCCTCGATGCCGCTGGCGAGTGCCTGAAGCGCCACTTCAAGGTGACGGCTCTCGACGGCTTCGGCCTCGAGGGGCGCCCGGGGCTCGTACGCGCGGCTGGCGCGCTCCTCTACTACGTGGGCTCGATCCTCCGCCACCGCATCGACCACGTCCGGCGGGTGCAGATCCGCCAGGCCGACGACTTCATGGTGCTCGACGGTGCCACCATCCGCCACCTGCAGCTGCTGCCGCACGGCGACGTCGCCCGCGAGGCGACGCTCCTCGGCGTCCTGGACGTCACCCGCACCCCGATGGGCTCGCGCACCATGCGCGGCTGGATCGCGCGGCCGCTCGCGCGCAGCGCGGACGTGAACCGTCGGCTCGACTCGGTGCAGGCGTTCGTGGACGACCGCGCCGCGCTCTCGTCCATCCGCGCCGCGCTCGCCGGCGTCAGGGACCTCGAACGGCTCGTCGCCAAGGTCGCCGCCGCGCGCGCCAACCCGCGCGACCTCAAGGGACTCGCCGCGTCGCTGCGCCCGGTCCCGGAGATCGCCGCCGCGCTCGCCGAGACCCGCGCCGCCGGCGCCTTCGCGCTGAAGCCGCAGCCGGAGATGGTGGACCTCGTAGACCGCGCGATTGCCGAGGACCCGCCGGTGATGCTCGTCGACGGCGGCTTCATCGCCCGCGGCTACGACGCGGAGCTCGACGGCGTGCGCGACGACGCCGAGAGCGGCCACCGCTGGCTCGCCGAATTCCAGGCGCGCGAACAGGCCAGGACCGGCATCGCCAAGCTCAAGGTGAAGCATGTGCCGGCGTTCGGCTTCCTGATCGAAATCCCCAAGGGCTCTGTCGCCCAGGCGCCGGAGGACTACGTCCGTCGCCAGACGCTCACCACCGGCGAGCGCTACACCACGCCGGAGCTGAAGGAGCACGAGCGCCGCGTGCTCGGCGCCCAGGAGCGCGCGGTGGCGATCGAGCAGCGGCTCTTTCGCGAGCTCATTGAGAGGCTGGCGGAGCGGACGGTGGAGGTGCAGGAGACGGCGCGCGCGCTCGGGGAGCTCGACGCCACGCTCGCGCTCGCCGACCGCGCGCTCGCCGCCGGCTACGTGCGGCCGGTGGTGGACGACTCGGACGTCCTCGACATCGTCGACGGGCGCCACCCGGTGATCGAGCAGCTGCCCGACGCGGAGCCGTTTGTTCCTAACTCGGCGCACCTCAACACCACCACCGACCAGATCATCCTTTTGACCGGGCCGAACATGGCCGGCAAGTCGACCTACATCCGCCAGGTGGCCACGATCGCGATCATGGCGCAGATGGGCTCGTTCGTGCCCGCCGCGTCGATGCGCCAGGGCGTGATCGACCGCGTCTTCACCCGCATCGGCGCCGGCGACGACCTCGCCCGCGGCCGTTCGACTTTCCTCGTCGAGATGCAGGAGACGGCGAACATCCTCAACAACGCCACCCCGAAGAGCCTCATCGTGCTCGACGAGATCGGCCGCGGCACCTCCACCTTCGACGGCATCTCCATCGCGTGGAGCGTGGCCGAGTACCTGCACGGCAAGGCGAGCGCGAAGGCGAAGACGCTCTTCGCCACCCACTACCACGAGCTCGCCGACCTCGCCGACGCATTCAAGGGGGTGAAGAACTTCACCGTCAAGGTAAAGGAGGAGGGCGGTAGGATCGTCTTCCTCCGCCGCATAGCGCCCGGCGTCGCGGAGAAGAGCTTCGGCATCCACGTCGGCGCGATGGCCGGCCTGCCGCCCGAGGTGGTGGCGCGCGCCGGCGAGATCCTGCGCAACCTCGAGACCAACGAAATCGACATAAACGCCGCCAAGACCGTCCGCAAGCCCCGACGGCGGCTCTCGGAGTGTCCAGGGCAGATGACGTTCTTCTGAACGACATGGTAATCCCTCCATGCTGGCGGTGCTTGTCATGACCCGCTACGCCGCCCCAGACACCAACCTCTTCGCCTCGGCCGTCTTCAACTCCTCCACCAACACCGCTATTCCGTTATTCTATAGATGCGGCGATGAAATATTATGACAAGACACAGTTTGGTAGGGATCGCACTCCGGGCGATCCGTAACGATTTCAGAACGTAAACTCGTCGGTTTGGCGTTGCGGCGCGGCCGGAGTCCGCGCCCTACCGGTTTTGACCGCTCACGACATTTCATTGCCGGAGCAATAGAGATGGATATTGATATAAATTAGGGAAATGTGAATCCTCGCCCCGCGCGGTGGGGATTTTTGGTATAATTCACTCATCCCGCGAGGCGGAAGACGCGACGCGGGATGATAGTCCGGAAAACGGGCAAGTAGTCAGGTCTCCCCGCGCCATGCGCGGCCGCCGCGAACACCCCGCCAGACGTTCATCAATGTAGCATCAACGCTACACGTCGTTCCTCGGAAAACTGCAACATTTCATTTAGCGAACGACATGTAAGTGGAGATGCGCCCATCTGGGCGCATTTCCTCTTCATGTATTCGCTAAGGCCCGTTGCAGGGCTTCCGAGGAGTGCATGAGTGGAAATGCGCTCTTTTTCATGCATAAATAGGGTGTTTGCGACGGATATGCGCAGGACTGAGATTTCATCCGCACCGTAATCTCATTTGATGGTGCGGTGGACACTGAGGCAGGAAATGGGCGACAACGCGGCACTTACGGCGGCCAAGCGGGCGAAGAAGGACGAGTTCTACACCCAGCGCGTTGACATCGAGAACGAGCTGCGGCACTACAAGGCGCATTTCAAGGGCAAGGTCGTCCTCTGCAACTGCGACGATCCGCGGCAGAGCGAGTTCTTCAAGTACTTCGTCGAGAATTTCGAGAAGCTGGGTCTGAAGCGTCTGATAGCGACCTGCTACAAGAGCCAGGACGTCGACCTCTTCTCGCAGGGCGACTGCGAGCGGGCAATCTGCCAGGTCTACGAAGGCGACAAGAACGGCAACATGGTCCTCGACGACGACGAGGTGGGCGTCCGCGTGCTGAAGGGCGACGGCGACTTCCGCTCGGAGGAATGCATCGAAATCCTGAAGGAGGCGGACATCGTCGTCACCAATCCGCCGTTCTCCCTCTTCCGCGAGTATGTTGAACAACTCATCAAGTATAGGAAGAAGTTTGTTATCATTGGCAATCAAAATGCAATTACATACAAAGAAATATTTCCGCTGTTGAAAAACAATGAAGTGTGGATTGGTTACAAGTTTGGGGATATGGCGTTCAAGGTGCCGGCAGACTCTGAGCCTAGAGCAACAAGATATTGGCAGGATGAAAGCGGACAGAAATGGAGAAGTATGGGAAATGTTTGCTGGTATACCAATTTGGACATCCAGAAAAGACACGAGAAACTTCCACTCTACAAGAAGTATACGCCAGAGGAGTTCCCAAGATACGACAATTATAATGCTATCAATGTGGATAAAACAGCAGACATCCCAT
>SFPL01000035.1 GCA_004551905.1 Lentisphaeraceae bacterium | reverse complement strand
ATCCCTAAATTATTATGAGGGCGATATGCGCCAACCCCGCGTCGCCACTGGGTGAAAACGACTTTTTCAGAAATCAAACTGGCAAACTCGGGTTATACCATAAATCCCGCACACCCGTAGCGGACGCGGAGGCGGGACGGCAAAAAGGCCGCAGCAGTTGCCGCGGCCTTTTTATGGCTTGTGCCCCTACGAGGGCGCTTAGTTGAGCTCCATCCGCCCGCGGCGCGAGCGGTTGCGGATGCGCGCGCGCTGGGACTTCTTGCGCGCCTTCACGCAGGGCTTCTCGAAGTAGCGGTCGTCGCGCAGCTTCTTGATGAGGCCCTCCTTGTCGAGGACGCGCTTGAGGCGCTTGAGACCTCGCTCAACGGATTCGCCCTTCTTGAGCTTGAGAACGATAGCCATTATTTCACCTCCTTCGCCGGCTCGTCTTTCGCGGGCGCAGCGGCCTCTGCCGCGGTGACCCACTGAAGGACGCACATCTCAGCTGCGTCGCCCCTGCGGGTGCCGAGCTTGACGATGCGGGTGTAGCCGCCCTTGCGGTCCTTCATCGCAGGAGCGATCTTGTCGAACAGCTTCTGCACCGCCTTCGGCTCGACGAGGCGCGAAGCCGCCAGGCGCCGGGCCGCCAGGTCGCCCTTCTTGGCGACGGTGACGATCCGGTCGGCGTCCTTGCGGGCCTCCTTGGCCTTGGGCAGGGTGGTTTTGATCGATTCGGCAAGAATCAGGTTGGTGACGAGGCTCCTCATCAGCATCTTGCGGTGCTTGGTGGAGCGTCCGAACTTCTTTGCGACTCTCTGATGGCGCATGGTTTAAGCTTCCTTTTTCTTTTCAAGCAGATCCGGGTCGAACTTGTACCCGAGCGACAGGCCGAGCGAGACGAGCTTATTCTTGATCTCGTCCAGCGACTTCTTGCCAAAGTTGCGGTACTTGAGCATGTCGGCCTCGGTCTTGGCGGCGAGCTCTCCGACGGAGGAGATGTTCGCGTTGTTGAGGCAGTTCGCCGCACGGACCGATAGCTCGATCTCGTTGACGGACATGTTCAGCAGCTTCCTGAGGCGCTCGCGCTCGTTGGCGTCATTCTCGCTATGGTCCTCGAACACGAGCGTCTGCTCGCCCTCGTAGTCGACGAACACGTCAATGTGGCGGCGGAGCACCGCGCCCGCGGTCTTCAGCGCGTCACCGGGGGTGACGCGGCCGTCGGTCCACACGTCGAGGACGAGCTTCTCGTAGTCGGTCCGCTCGCCGACGCGCGTGTTCTCCACGAGGAAGTTGACGCGGGTCACGGGCGAGAAGATGGAGTCGATCGCGATGCGGCCGATCTCCTGGTCGGGGCTCTTGTTGCCGTCGGCCAGGCAGAAGCCGCGGCCGATCCTCACCTCGCACTCCATGTCGAGCGAGCCGTCGACATCGAGAGTGCAGATGACCTGCTTGGGGTTGAGCACCTCGACGCTGTTCTGATTGGCGAAGTCGCCCGCGCACACCGTGCACGGCCCCTTCGCCTTGAGGGTGAGCATCTGGTTCTCGCGCGAGACGGTCTTCACCAGCGTGCGCTTGAGGTTGAGGATGATGTCGGTGACGTCCTCGGCGCAGCCCTTGATGGTGGAGAACTCGTGGTTGACGCCCTTGATGCGCACGGACGAGATCGCCGCGCCCTCGATCGAGCTCAACAGCACCCTGCGGAGCGAGTTGCCGATCGTGCGCGCATACCCGACCTCGAACGGCTCGGCCACGAACCTCGTGTACGTGTCGGTCTTGGTCGACTCGTCCAGCTGGACGTTCTTGGGCATCTCGAACGGGCTCAAACGGATAGCCATATCGTTGTCTCCCTGTTAAGTTGTTAAAGGCGTTAAGGGCCGGATCAGCGCGAGTAGAGTTCGACAATCGCCTGCTCGTCGACGATCGGGGCGATCTGCTCGCGGGTCGGCACGGCCAACACCTCGGCGCGCAGCGTGGCGCGGTCGAAGGCCATCCACACCGGCAGCTGGGCGCCAGTGGCGGCCTCTACCGAGCGGTTAGCGGCGTCCTTGGACTTCGCGTTGTCCTTGACGGTCACGATGTCGCCGACGCGCACGATCATCGAGGGAATCGACGCCTTGTGGTCGTTGACGAGGATGTGGCCGTGGCGGATGAACTGGCGCGCGGCGCGGCGGCTCGGCGCCAGGCCGAGGCGGTAGACCACGCTGTCGAGGCGCATCTCCAGCATCTGCAGGAGGTTCTCACCGGTGATGCCCTCGCGGCGCAGCGCCTCCTGGAAGAAGCGGCGGAACTGCAGCTCGCCCATTCCGTACTGGCGGCGCAGCGACTGCTTCTGGCGGAGCTGGGAGCCGTATTCGGACATCTTCTTCGCGCGGCGCGCGACGTGCATGCCCGGAGCGGGGGTTCCCTGCTCGATCGGGCACTTGGCCATGTAGCAGCGGGCGCCCTTGAGGAAGAGCTTCTTCCCCTCGCGGCGGCACTGACGGCAAACGGGACCTGTATAGCGACCCATGATTAAACCCTCCTGCGCTTGCGGGCGCGGCACCCGTTGTGGGGAACCGGCGTCGTGTCGGTGATCTGGGTGACGCGGATGCCCGCGGCCTGGATGGCGCGGACCGCGCTCTCGCGGCCGGCACCGGCGCCCTGCATCCTCACCTCGCACTCGTGCATACCCTTCGCGACCGCGACACGGGCCGCGTCCTGCGCGACCATCGTCGCCGCGAACGCCGTCGACTTGCGCGAGCCCTTGAAGCCCGCCTTGCCGGCCGAGCTCCAGGAGATCACGCCGCCGCGCGCGTCGGCAATCGAAACCTGGGTGTTGTTGAAGGTCGAGCGGATGAACGCAATTCCCGCGGGAATCGACTTGCCGCTCTTCTTGGCCTTCGGCGCCTCGCCCTCCGCCGCGGGAGCCGCGGCGTCCGCGGCCGGAGCGGCCGGGGCGACCTCTTTCTTGACTTCTTCGCTCATGTCCTAAAGCTCCTTACCTGCCGGCCTGCTTGGGCATGGCGATCGAGACGCGCTTGCCGCCCTTGCGGGTGCGGGCGTTAGTCTTGGTGCGCTGGCCGCGCACGGGCAGCCCCTTCTTGTGGCGCAGGCCGCGGTACGACCCGATCTGGATCAGGCGGCGGATGTTCTGCGAGACCTCGCGACGGAGGTCGCCCTCCACGCGGTAGTTCTCCTGGATGAAGGTCGTGATCGCGTGGATCTCGTCCTGAGTTATGTCGTCCGCCTTCTTCATCGGATCGACCTTGACCGCCGCCAGCACGTCATCAGCGCGCTTGGGCCCGATACCGTGGATATACCGCAGGGCGAAGCGTATGTGCTTCTTGCCTGGTATGTCCACACCCATCAGTCTAGGCATAGTATTGTTGTTACCTTTCTTAACCCTGGCGCTGCTTGTGGCGCGGGTTTGTGCAGATTACGCGCACGATCCCCTTGCGGCGGATGACGCGGCAGTTCTCGCAGATGCGACGAACGGAACTTCGGACTTTCATTTGTTGTTACTCTCTTAGAGTGGTCGAATAGTTGTGTAGTATATCAAAAATTCCCCTATATGCGCAAGGGGGTATTTGAAGAAAAAATTGACTGGCGGAGGGGGGGGGATTCGAACCCCCGGTGGAGTTGCCCCCACACAACCTTTCCAAGGTTGCACCATCGACCACTCGGACACCCCTCCAGTCAATTTCCCCGTCCGGTCAGTCGGTCATCCGCAGCCTCGCGGCGGATGGTGCCAGGGGCGGGACTCGAACCCGCACGCACTTTCGTGCAGCAGATTTTGAGTCTGCCGCGGCTGCCATTACGCCACCCTGGCTGAGCTTTCCTCCTGGAGCGGGCGAAGGGAATCGAACCCTCGTAGCCAGCTTGGAAGGCTGGAGCTCTGCCATTGAGCTACGCCCGCTTTCCGAACGATTGGCGCATAGTATACCAAAAATATGGTATACTCTGCAACTGTGAAGATTGAAAGGTCAATTCTGCCCCCGGGAAGGATCGGGCTCGCCGTCAGCGGTGGGGCCGATTCGGTGGCGCTCGCGTTCTTGCTCACCAAGGGCGGCAAGAAGCGCAACGCGGCGAAAAGGTTCGTCGTCCTCCACGTCGACCACGGCCTACGGCGCGAGAGCGCCGAGGAGTACCGGTTCGTGAAGGCGCTCGCGAAGCGGCTCGGACTTCCCTTCCGCGGCGTCCACGCCAAGGTCGCCAGGCGCCGCGGCGAATCGGTGGAGATGGCCGCGCGGCGCGTGCGCCTCGCGTTCTTCGCGAAGTGCGCGAAGTCGCTGAAGCTCGACGCCATCGCCACCGGCCACCACATGGACGACGTCGCCGAGACCTTCCTCATGAAGCTCCGCCGCGCCTCGCTCGCAGGCATCCGCGCGACGAGCGAAGTGGACGGCGTCAGGTTCGTCCGCCCGCTCCTCGGCTGCCGCGACACGGAGCTCAAGGAGTACCTCAGGAAGTACGGAGAGGAATGGCGCGAGGACGCGTCGAACGCCGACGTCTCCATCGAGCGCAACAAGGTGCGCCACGAGGTGATCCCCTTCCTCGAGCGCACCCTCGACCGCCACCTCGTGCGGCATCTCGCCGAAATCAGCGGGCGCCTCGGGCGCTAACGGCGCCGCGGCACAGGCCGCTGCCTGGTCAGTCCTCCTCGGGAGGCATCGGCGCGAGGGTCTCGAAATCGGCGGCCGCGCCGGCGTAGCCGGACATGACCTGCTCGAGCCCGGCGCGGACGCGCGGGAACTCCACGTTGAGCCAGAACTCGAGCACCGGCTTCTTGTGGTCGAACTTCTCGGCGGCCTTGACGAAGAGCGCGGCGACGACGAGCGCAATCGCGGCGTCGACCAGCTTCCTCGCGGAAAGGTCGTGGTACGTCTTCGCGTCCTCGCGCCCCTTCACGAACTCGACCGCCGCGTCGAGGTCAGCGAGAAGCTTCGTCATCCGCGGATGATCGGCGTGCCAGTCCTCCTTGCCGAGGATGTCGGCGACGACATCCTTGACCAGCCCGCCGGTGACGCCGGCGATCGCGGCGACGACCTGGAGCTGCGAAGTGCCCTCGTAGATCGTGGTGATGCGGCTGTCGCGGAGGTACCGCTCGCACGGATAGTCCTTCATGAAGCCAGAGCCGCCGAGGACGGCGATCGCGCCTTGCGCGTTGCGCATCGACAGCTCGGAGCCGTAGTACTTCGCCATCGGCGTCAGCATCTTGTTGAACGCCGCGTACTTCTTGAGGCGCGCGCGCACGGCCGGCGCCTCCGGCGAGCCCTTCAGCGTCTCGAACTTGCGGCCGAGCCCGGCCTCGAGGTCGACGTTCTTCGCCGCGTAGTAGGTGAGCAGGCGCGAACCCTGCAGCTCGACCGACATCGTCGACATCAGCTCGCGTAGCGCCGGGAAGGTGTCAATGGTGACGCCGAACTGCTTTCTCGCCGCCGCGTAGTCGCGCGCGGCGCGGTAGGCGGCCTCGGCAATGCCGGTGCCCTGCGCGGCGATGCCCATTCTCGCGCCGTTCATGAGCGCCATGACGTAGGTGATGAGTC
The DNA here is from genome assembly GCA_004551905.1 of Lentisphaeraceae bacterium. Taxonomy (GTDB): domain Bacteria; phylum Verrucomicrobiota; class Kiritimatiellia; order RFP12; family UBA1067; genus UBA1067. The sequence continues at coordinate 12,261 of SFPL01000035.1, read as the reverse complement.
CGCGCTTCCTAAGGCCGATCAGCTTCGCCGGCGCCTCGGTGAAGACCATCTCGCAGGTGGGCGAGCCGTGGATGCCGAGCTTGTTCTCGAGGCGGCGCACCTTGACCCTGGGCCCCTTCTCGACCAGCAGGCAACTCAGGCCGCGGCCGTCGCTGAACTCGGGCTCGGTGCGGGCGAGGACGAGCAGCACCTCGCCGCAGCCGTTGGTGATGAAGCGCTTGACGCCGTTGACGCGCCAGACGCCGTCCTTGTCCTGGTAGGCCGAGGTCTTGACGGACTGGAGGTCGGAGCCGGCGTCCGGCTCGGTTAACACCATCGCGCCGGTCCACTCGCCGGTGACGAGGCGCGGCACGTACTCCTTCTTGATCTCCTCGTCGGCGAACCAGTTGATCGTCTCGGCGATGCCCTGGAGCCCGAAGAGGTTCATGAGCCCGGCGTCGCCGCGGCTCACGATGTCGTTGCACGCGGTGAGGACGGTGCAGGGCATGTTGAGACCGCCGAGGTAGTAGGGAATCGTGACGCCCATGAGGCCGGTCTTCCCGAAGAGCTCGATCGCGAGCTTCATCCCCGGCGCGCGCGTCACCGACCCGTCCTCGTTCAGGGTGTTGCCGACAAGGTCGGTCTCCTCCGCGAGCGGCGCGATGCGGTTCGCCATGATGTCGCCGCAGAGGTCGATCGCGCGCTTGTAGTTGTCGATCGCGTCCGCCGCGTCCTTCGGCGCGAAGTCGTATTCCTTCGCGAACTTGAAGTCCTCCTCGAGAAGCGTCGCGACTTCGGTGAGGTCGAGGAGGTCGATGACGTCCTCGATGTCTTTGTTGTCTCTGTAGAAGTTGCCCATTTTATCTCTCCAGCCGGATATGTTTCTGCGTATTATACCAAAAATCGTGTCCTTCAGCGTCTTCACCACCTCCTCCGCCGTCACCGGACGGGACTTGCCGCCGGACCGGCGCATCGCGCCGGAGAGCAGTAAACGCAGTGAGAGATCGGAGTTTCAAACACCCGAGAAACCGCGGCGACGAGAGATGGCGCGGTGGGCACGCCAAGCGCGGCGAGGCGCTCGAAGCTGTGGCTGCCCTGCGCGCAGAGGACGCATTCGACTCCGAGCTCGGTGGCGACCTCGCAGTCGTGGATGGCGTCGCCGATCATCACGATCCGCGGCGGCGGCGACGAGGAGGACTCGATCTCCGCCTTGAGCGCGAGCGCGAACGCGAGTTTGCCCGCGCCGTAGAGGTTGTCGGAGCCGCGCACGAAGTCGAAGTAGCCGCTGACGCCGAACCGCTCCACCGCCTCCTCGAGCAGATCCTGGCGGAGCGCGGAGAGGATCGACTGCCGCGCGCCGCGGCTGCGGGCGAGCTCCAGCGCCGCGACCGCCTCGGCGTTGAGCGCTGCGGACGCGCTCTCCATGTCGTAGGAGTCGTGGTACTCCTGCGCGATCGCGTCCCATTCCGCGTCTGGGACGGGCATGCCGATCTCCTCGTAGTACTGCCGCGCCGGAAAGCGGAAGCGCGCGCGGTAGGACTCCATCGAAACCGCCGCGATCCCCCTTCTCGCGAGCATCGCGTTGAGCGCGCCAAGCGCCGCGCCCGTGTCGTCCAGAAGCGTACCGTTCCAGTCCCAGACGATGTGCGTCACCGCGCTCATCGCGTCCCCTCCAGCCGGCGGTGAAAGTAGCCGAGTCCGCTCTCGAGGTCGGAGAACTCGCCGTCGAGCTGGGCGTCGTAGAGCGCGGAGAGGATGCGGCCAAACTCCGGCGAGGGTTTCATTCCGAGCGCGATGAGATCGCGTCCACGAACTATCGGTTGCGGCGCGGAGTCCTCCACCTCCAGCCGCTTCGCCTGCTCCGCCAGCCATTTGAGCGGCTCGGGCTCCGAGGGATACGGCGGCCTGCCCGCGTCGTCCGCCGCCGCCACCCGGATGAGTCGGTCGATGCGCACCACCTTCGCCGCCAGCCGGCGGATCGAGCCGTCGGACGACTTGTCGCGCCACATCGCGAACGGGCGCATGTGGAGCCGCACCAGCGGCGGCACCTCCTTCAGCAGGCGCTCCTCGTTGGTGAGCCGCGACAGGAACGACAGCGTCGGCTCCACCCCGGCCTCATCGTGGCCGAGCGAGCGGATGCGCTTCTTGACCGGGTCGTAGGCGGTGCAGGCGGGCTTGCCGAAGTCGTGGCAGAGGACGGCGACGCCGACAACGAGGTCCTCGACGGGATCGGGCGCGCCGCCGCGTTCCGCCGCGCGGCGGTCGCGGTCGGCGGCGAATGCGTCGAGGCAGCAGCAGGTGTGGTTCCAGACGTCGCCTTCGGGATGCCAGTGCGGGTCCTGCGCGCAGCCGATGAGCCTTTCCAGCTCCGGGTAGTATTTCACCCAGCCGGTCGCGCGCAGGAAGGCGAGCCCCTTCGAGATGCGCCTGCCCTTGAGGAGGAGCTTACTCCACTCCTCGAAGAGACGCTCGCGCGCGAGGTTCTCGGGCGTCATTCCGCGGCAGATCTCCACCGTCTCCGGCGCCGGCGAAAGATTGAAGCGGGCGACGAACTGCATCCCCCTCAGCACCCGCAGAGGATCCTCGCGGAAGTGGTCGGAGACATGGCGCAGTACGCCGCGCTCGAGGTCCTTCACCCCGCCCCAGGGATCGAGCGTCTCGCCGGTCAGCGGATCGCGGTAGATGGCGTTGACGGTGAAGTCTCGCCGCGCGCTCGCCTCCTCGAGCGAGAGGAACGGGTCGCACTCGGTGCCGAAGGCGCGGTGGCCGAGGCCGAGCTTAGTCTCGCGCCGCGGCAAGGCGACGTCGATGTCGTGGCCGTGGATCTTGAGGACGCCGAAGGACGCGCCCACGAGGTCGAGCGTGTAGTGGCGCGATAGTGCCGCCTCCAGCCGGTCCGGCTCAACGCCGAAGCACTCGAGGTCGAAGTCCTTTGGGTCGAGGCCGAGGATTTCGTCGCGTACGCAGCCGCCCACGAGCAGGGCGCGTCCCCCTTCCTCGCGGACTATCTCCGCGATCTCGGCGACGGCATCGGTCACGACTTTGCCTTCTCCTCCTTCGGAACCGCCGCGGCGGTGTCGAACTCGCCGGAAATCGGCGCGCCCTTGCGCCCGAAGCATTCGAGCGGGCGCACCGAGAAGACGGTGTGCCCCTTGATCGGCAGCTCGTCGGGCGAGAAGAGACAGACGCCCGGCGCGCCTTCGGGAGACTCGGGCATATGGAAGTCGTTGGCGACGACGCGGCGCTGCGCCTGCACGAGGTCGACTCCGTCCTCCACCAGAGTAGCCGTCACCTCGTACTCGAAGACGCGGCACTTCTTCACCGTCTTCGCGGCGGGGAAGTGGACGGCGAGGAGTCCGTTTTCGACCGCGACCTCGACCTTGGCGTCTGCGGCGAACTGCGGGGCGGAGCGCTCCTTGGCGCGCGCGGCGAAGGAGCGGTCCTCGCGGCAGGGCACGCGAATCGTCCAGTCGTCGCCGAGGGAGCGGCCGGAGACGAAGTCGCGCCGCTCGATTGCAAGGAGTTCACCGTAGACCGAGACCAGCATGCCGTGGCGGCTGTTGGAGGTCTCGAGCGGCTTCATCAGGTGCTTGCGCTTCTCGCCGGTGAAGCTATGTGCGTTGCCGATGAGGTTCTCGCGCAGCGAGAGGTCTTGGGAGCAGTAGCGGAGCGAGGCGGTGTTGATCGAGGTGAAGGCTCCCTGCCAGACCGTGCGCTCGTCGGTGAGCGGATAGTGGCTGTGGCCGGAAAACGCCACCGCGTTCGGGTGCTTCGAGAGCGCGCGAGTCGAGGCGCCGTTATCTCGTCCCCATGCCCACGGGCCGATGCAGGTGTCCTTGGGGTGAGAGTGCTGGGTATAGAAGAAAGGCTTCGCGGGGTCGATCTCCTTCGCGTGCGCGGCGAGGAACGCCTCCAGGCCGTCAAACTGGTCCTTCTTCGTCCAGTGGCCGCCGATGAAGGCAAATCCCTTCACGTTCTTGATCCAGAAGTCGGAGTAGGGCTCGCCGAAGACCTCCTCCCACACCTGGGCGGGACGCTCATCGGTAAACGCAATCCCCTCCTTGCGAGCCAGCTCGGGGTCTTTCTTGATCGACCAGTGCATGCCCCAGATGTCGTGGTTGCCGTAGATGAAGAGCTTCTCGACGTGCCTGCCGCCAAGGCCACGGTCGCCTGGGAACACCGACTTCCACGCATCGGCGAAACGCCTGAGCTCGCTGATCCGCCCGCAGTCCGCGATGTCGCCGGCGACGATCACTCCGTCCACGCCCCGGTCGCGGAAGTACTCGAACGCCTTGACGAGCGTGTCGTGGTCGTCGGGTCTGCTGTGGTTGAGGTGGACGTCGCTCAGGACGCCGAAGCGAACATCTGGTTCGCCGGAAAGCGCAGTCGCCTCCGCGTGTGCCAGCCGCGTTCCCGCAAGCAGCGAAAATGCACCCATCGAACCGAAGAACCCGCGCCGAGAAAGCGCACCGGAAGAAGTCGTGTTGTTTTTCATGGCGGTATTATACCATAATTCGCGATTCATGGTTCACTGGGGCAAGCCACGAGCCACTATTTTTGGTATAATACCTGCATGCATGCAACACTTTCAGACATAGTCGCAGACGTCGCCGCCAACTCCATCGAGGCCGGCGCGTCGCGCGTCGCAGTGGACTTCGCGGAGGTCGACGGAAGAATCGTCCTCCGCGTCGAGGACAACGGCAAGGGAATGGACGAGGCGACGAAGGCGCGCGCCTTCAACCCCTTCTTCACCGAGCCCGGCAAGCATGACAAGCGCAAGGTGGGGATGGGACTCCCGTTCGTCAAGCAGACCTGCGACGCCTGCGGCGGCGAGGTTTCGCTCGAAAGCGAGAAAGGCGTCGGCACCACCCTTGTCTGCACCTTCCAGGCCGACAGCATCGACCTGCCGCCGGTCGGCAATCTCGCCGGCGCGGCGCTTTCGCTCTTCGGTTTCCCGGGCGACTTCGAGCTCGTCTTCAGCCACCGCAGGGGCGCAGAGAGTTATTCCGTCTCGCGGCTGGAGCTGATGGACGCGGTAGGCGGCTTCGAGAGCGCCGGCTCCCTCGCGCTCGCCCGCGAGTTCCTCGAAAGCCAGGAGTCCTCGCTTACGGCCTGACCGCGCGGGCGAGGGTGACGCACCACACCTTGCCGGCGCCGGCGGCCTTCAGCGTGCGGGCGCACTCGGAAAGCGTCGAGCCGGTGGTCATCACATCGTCCACCACCAGCACCGCCCGCCCCTTCCCAGCCGCCGCGATTACCCTCGCTCCGCTGCGGGTCACGGCGAAAGTGCCCTTCACGTTCTCCCGTCGATCCTTCTCGCCGAGACCGGCCTGCTTGCGGAAGACGCCGACGCGGCGGAGGGCGTGCGCGGCGTACGGCGCGCCGAGCCGCCGTGCCAACGCAGACGCGAGATAGTCGCACTGGTTGTAGCCGCGGTAGAAGCGGTTCATTGCGGCAGAAGGCATCGGCGCGACGAAGCCGATCTCCCCGACGCGGAAACGCGCGCGCGCCGTCGCCTCGAGGAAGTCCACGAAGTCGCCGCGCAGATGGAGCGCGCCGCGGAACTTGAAGGCGTTGACGAGTTCCCGCGCCTCGCCCTCGAACCTCATCGCGCTACCGGCGCGGTCGAAGACGGGGCGAAGCTCGTCCGCGCAGTCCGAGCAGAGGAACTCGCCGTCCAGCCCCGGCGCGTCGCGTCCGCACCGACGGCAGAGCCCGTCGGTGGGCACGAACGGAATGCGCATCAGGCAGTCGGAGCAGAGATGGCGCCCGGGGCGATCGGCCTTGCCGCCGCACACCGCGCACCGCCGCGGCCAGAGAAGGTCGAGGACCCTCTCAAGCAAGCAGTTTCTCCGGATATTCGCCGGCCTCGACGAGCTTGCGGATCTCGTCCACAACGAACGGCTTGTCCTCGCGGTAGGTAACTCCGAACCACGAGGAGTCGGTCGGCAGCACACGGCACTCCGCCTTCCCCTCGTGCACGAGCTCGTCGACCACGAACGGAATGTACCACTCGCTCTTCTCCTTCGCGCCGTTTTCGGCGAGCCAGAGCGGGAACCGCCGTTCAAGCTCGTCGAAGAGCACGGGCTGGAAGCCCCAGAGGTTCATCGACACGCGCGCGTCAAGCGGCACCTTCACCGGGTTCTCCGGATCCTCGCGGTTCTCGGCGGCGTCGCCGGCCCTGACGAGCTTGGTCATCTCGGTCACGCCTTCGAGGAGGCCCCCGCCGCCGACCATGCAGATGCCGCGGGCGACCGAGCCGTTGGCGCTCAGGGTCAGATCGAGCCGGTAGCCAACCATCGCGAACGAGTACTTGCCACCGGCCGCCGGACCGGACTCGGCCGCAGCGAGATGCGCGCCGATCTTCGCGAACGCGTCGCGGCCGTAGAAGTCGTCGGCGTTGATAACCGCGAACGGCTCGGCCACCGCGCCGCGCGCCGCGCGCACCGCGTGCGCCGTGCCCCAGGGCTTCGTGCGCCCGGACGACACCGTGTAGGGCGCGGGCAGGTCGGAGATGTCCTGGTAGGCGTACTCCACCGGCACCAGGCCCTCGTACTTGCGGCCGACCTTGTCCTTGAACTCGTCCTCGAAGTCGTGGCGGATAACGAACACCACCTTGCCGAATCCGCCGCGGACGGCGTCGAACACCGAATAGTCGAGTATCGCCTCGCCCGAGGGTCCCACCGGGTCCACCTGCTTGAGCCCGCCGTAGCGCGAGCCCATGCCCGCCGCCAGCACCACCAATGTCGGTTTCATCCTGTCTCCTTTTCCTCTTTCGATTCGGCCGCGCCGCTCACACGAGCGTCGCGAAGTAGTCGTCGAGCGTCTCCGCGCGGCGGATTAGCCGCACCGAGCCGTCGTCCTCCAGCAGCAGCTCAGCGCTCCGGAGCTTGCCGTTGTACTGGAATCCCATCGCGTGCCCGTGGGCGCCGGCGTCGCAGATCACCACCAGGTCGCCGCGCTCAAGGACAGGCAGCATGCGCTGGATGGCGAACTTGTCGTTGTTCTCGCAGAGCGAGCCGGTGACGTCGTAGACCGAGGTCTCGGTGGCGTTCTCCTTGCCCGGCACGACGATCTCATGGTAGGCGCCGTAGAGGGCCGGGCGCATCAGGTTGCTCATTGTGGCGTCGAGCCCGGCGTAGAGCCGGTAGGTGTTCTTGATGTGCAGGACGCGCGAGACGAGGTAGCCGTAGGGCCCGGTTATGCAGCGGCCGCACTCCATGAAGAGCTTCACGGCGCCGAGCCCCGCGCCGGACACCAGCTCGTCGTAGGCGCGCTCGATGCCGCGGCCGACCGCATCGAGGTCCATCGGCCGCTGGTCGGGACGGTACGGGATGCCGATGCCGCCGCCGATGTTGACGAACTCGAAGTCGATGCCGAGCTTAGCGTGTAGTTCGCCGACAAGCTCGAAGAGCATCCGCGCGGTGTCCACGATGTAGTCCGGGTCGAGCTCGTTCGAGGCGACCATCGCGTGGATGCCGAAGCGCCTCACCCCGGCGTCGCGCATCGCGGCGTAGCCCTCGAAGAGCTGGTCGCGGGTGAAGCCGTACTTCGCCTCCTCCGGCTTGCCGATGATGGCGTTGCCGCCCTTGAGCGGACCGGGGTTGTAGCGGCAGCAGAAGAGGCGCGAGGCGAGCGGGTTGGCGCCCTCCGGGAGCGGACCCGGCGGCAGCCGTCCAACTTGGCGCAGCGCCTCGAGGAAGAACGGCCAGTGCTCAATGTCGTCGAAGTTCACGATCGCGCCGAGGTCCCATGCCTTCACGAACTCATTCGCCGGCGTGTCGTTGGAGGTGAACATGATCGCCTCGCCGGTGTTGCCGACACGCTCGGCGAGGACCAGCTCCGCCATCGACGAGCAGTCGCTGCCGAAGTCGAACTCCTTCAGGAGCTTCATGATTTCGGGGTTCGGCGTCGCCTTGACCGCGAAGTACTCGCGGAAACCACGGTTCCAGGCAAAGGCCTTCTTCAGCCGCCGCGCGTTCTCGCGAATCGCCTTCGCGTCGTAGACGTGGAAGGGCGTCGGATGCTCCGCAGCGATCTGCTCGAGCTTCGCCTTGTCGAATGGTAGCTTTCTCATCAAGTCTCCTGTTGGCTGATATTATACCAAAGATTCACCGGGCGGGTTTCTCGAACTCGCGGATGACATCGAGGAGCTGCTCGGCGAGGTCGGGGTCTTCCTCGAACATGTTGACGTTGTCGGAATAGGTGTGGGAGCAGATGTTCGCCTTGACCGCGATGAAGCGGGGGACGATCTTCTTCTTCGACGCCTTGCCGGTCTTCTCGCGGTCGAGGACGCCGAAGTTGACGAGGTTCTGGAAGATGTCGTTCGCGTCCTTGGGGTCGATCTGGATCCGGTGGGACTTGATCTTGGACCAGTCCTCGCTCTTGTAGCCCTTGGCGAAGTCATTGGAGACGAGCTCGCTTTCGCCGCACCTCACCTCCACGAGCCCGCTGCCGTAGATGTCCACCCCGACGCGCCGGATCGGCGTCCGGTTGAGGTTGTAGTAGTGGATCGACACCCAGTTGAGGGAACTTTCCTTCACCGTGATGTAGGGGTCCACCCAGAACGGGCCGCACCCGGCTACCGCCGCCAGCGCCGCAGCGACTGCCGTGGCGATCAGATTCTTCTTGCGCATATCTCTCCTGCTCCGTAGAGGGTCAAGGTTGGATCGATCGAGAAATTGAGGTCGAGGTCCCGGAGCGCCCAGCGCGCGAAGCCGCCGGTGGCAACGAGGCGGAACTCCTCGGCAAAGCCGCTTTCCAATGTCGCGGCGATTTCGCGCACCATTCCGCGGTAGCCGACGATCGCGCCGAAGCGCATCGCCTCCTCGGTCGATCGGCCGATCTTCGGCGCGCGACCTCGGCCGATCTCCATCTGCGGCAGCTTGGCGGTGCGCTCGAAGAGGTAGTCGCGCATCAGCGGAAAGCCGGGCGCGATGACGCCTCCGCGCCAGACGAGGTCGCCGGTGACCGCGGCGGCGGTGAGCGCGGTGCCGAAGTCCATCACGATGACCGGCGCGCCGTGGCGCGCGACGGCGCCGGCGGCGTCGGCGAGGCGGTCCGCGCCGATCGTCTCCGGGCGTGGATAGTCGAGCCTGAGCGTCCCCGCGCCGAGCTCGAGCGGAAAGTCGCGGCAGGAGATCTGGTGGAATCTGAGGGAGTGCGACGCGGCGAAGGCGCGCCAGGCGCGGTCGGCCTTCGGCACCACCGATACGTACGCCATCGCGTCGGGACGCCGCGCGCCCGAAAGCATTGCCGAAACCGCTGCGGAAGCCTCGTTGAATCCGCCGTCGAAGTGGCCGACGCGGCCCACGCGACCGTTCGTCCACAGCCCGACGGCTGTAGACGTGTTGCCGACGTCTACGACTACGAGCCTCACAGCTCGCGGATGAAGATGTTGCGCCACTCGGTCGGGTCGCCGTGGCACTGCAGCTCGATCTGCTCGCGAGGGAAGATCGGGCGCTTGCGGTCCCAGTAGTTCTCGAGCGGAGTGTCGTCCACGACCTTGACGCCGTTGAGCCAGACCGTCACCCTCTCGCCGCGCATGATGACATGGAAGCGGTTCCAGTCGCCAACCTGGCGGTCGGCGACGGCGAGCGCGCTGGACGGGTTCTTTTGGTTGTTGTAGAGTCCGCCGGAGCCGATTCCCCACTGGTTGTGAACGTCCCAGATCTGCACCTGCGGCGAGCCGCGCAGGTAGAGCCCCGAGTCGCCGGTGATGGAGAGCGTGCGCCAGTCGGCCCAGAGCTCGAAGTCAGCGTAGTCGCGCTTGGTGGCGAGCGAGTAGCCGCCCTTGTAGCCGTCGAAGTAGAGGACGCCGTTGCGGACGTGCCAGTGCTCGTCGCGGCCCTTGTCGGCGATCTTCTGCTTCTCGGCGAGCTCGGCGGGGGTCGCCTTCTCGCGGACACACGGGTTGTCGAAGCCGCCTTCGGTGGTCACGCCCTTCCACATGGTCTTGAGCTGCTCGGGGGAGCCGTCGAAGTAGGTTTTAAAGCCCTCGGGGCACTGCATCTTCGCCTTGGGGCAGGCGCCGTCCATCTTCGCGCCCTCGGGCAGCTCCTTGATGCGGATGTTCTTCCAGATGACGGGGGAGTTGTCGCCGCACCAGCTGAGGTGGCCCTTGGCGGCGTGGAGGCCGGGGTGCTTTTTGCGGTCGGGCGTGTCGGTGCCGTCGCCGCGGAAGCCGGAGAGGTCAGTCTTGGTTACGAGGTAGCCGTTGATCCACACCTCGATCTCCTCGCCGATCACCTTGACCTCCTCGAAGTTCCACATCCCCGGCTTGCGCACGTAGCTGCCGCCGCCGCTGAAGTTCGCGTCCTTGCCCCAGATCTGGCGGTTAAAGTTGTCGCGCCGCGCCGGGACGATTCCAAAGACCGAGCACGCGTAGCGGAAGCCGTCCATCCGGTCCTTCTTCGCCTCGGCGTCGTAGTAGGCGCTGCCGCCGTCGTCGAGCATCTGGATCTCGCACATGCCGTCGTAGGCCGCGTTGGCCTTCTCGCAAGGCACCCTTAGCCCGAGGCCGCAGTCGCCGTTCGGCTGCAGCATGAACTCGAAGCGGAGGACAAAGTTGCGGTACTCCTTCTCGGTAAGCAGGTTGCCGCGGTCCTCCTCGGTCCGCTGGCCGGGCCGGTACGCGAGCACCGGCACCGTCTTCTCCTCGCCGTTGTTGAGCTTGAACTTGAACTCCTCGACGCCGTACATCTTCGAGCCGAACCAGCCGGAGAGGTCCTTGCCGTTGAAGAGCTCGACAAAGCCTTCGTCGATTGTCGAGGGGTATTCCCCGGCAAACTTGTCGATGAAGCAGCAGCCGGCGAGCGACGCCACCGCGAGTATGAGTATGTTCTTCATTCTATTGTTTCCTTTCTCTTTTGAAAATCTACTCCTGCGCCTTAGACCGAGCGCCATTCGAGGCTCAGGTCGGCGGAGCCGGCCGAGTGGGTGAGACAGCCGAGCGAGATCGCCGTGACGCCGGTCGCGGCAACCACGCGCGCGCGGTCGAGCGTGATGCCGCCGGACGCCTCGGTCTTCGAGATGCCGCGGCACATCCTGACGCAGCGGCGCATGTCGGCGACGGACATGTTGTCGAGCATGATCCACTCCGGCTTCGCCTTGAGCGCGCTCGCGCACTCCTCGAGCGACTCGACCTCGACCTCGACCGCGAGCCGAGGAAACTTGGCGCGCGCGGCGCGCACCGCCTCGTCGAGCGCGGACGGGTCGCCGCCCTTCCAGAGCCGGCGGTGGTTGTCCTTCATGAGGACGCGGTCGTACATGCCCATGCGGTGGTTCGCGCCACCGCCGCAAAGGACGGCGAACTTCTCGAACACCCTGAGCCCCGGGGTGGTCTTGCGCGTGTCGAGGATCAGCGTGCCGTAGCGCTTCGTCGCGTCCACGAAGGCGCGTGTCAGCGTCGCCGTCGCGCACATGCGCTGCATGAAGTTGAGGGCGGTGCGCTCGGCGGCGAGGATGCTCCTGGCCCGACCGCGGAAAACGATGATCGGCTCGCCGACGCGCGCCTTCGCGCCGTCGGGCACCGTGATCCGCACCTGGATGCGCGGGTCGACCGCCTTCAGCACCGCGCGCGCCACCGTAGCGCCGGCGACGACGCAACCCTTGCCCTTGGGATAGATCTCGCCGGTGGCGACGGCGTCGGGGTCGACCAGCGCCTCGCTCGTCGCATCCAGCCAGCGCGGGAACGCGAGCGCGGACGCGCTGCCGAGGTCCTCGTCGAGCGCGAACCGTACCGCGGCCTTCGCGCGCTGCGAACGCATCACGTCCTTCACTGCAAACACCCCCATCAGGCCGGCATCAGGAATTCCCAATGCTTCCAGAGCATGTACGTGAGCACCCCGACGACTCCGAGCGCGATGAGCGCGCAGATGAACACTGCGGTGGAGCCCTTGGGCGCCTGCTTCTGCACCGGCGCGTCGAGCTTGAAGCGGTCGGCGATGGTCGCTCCGCCGGGCGCTCCGGCTGTGGGACCGGGAGCGGCGTTCTTGGGCCTCATTGGTTTCTTGATCGTCATGAGCTGAATTATACCACTTTCCGCGTTGGAAAATCAAGGGGCGGCGGACGGAAACTTACGGCCAACGCATTAAAAACCGATTCTTCCCCTTCGGGGCCCCTGAATCGTTTTTTAACGTGTTGGAAGTGTTTCAGCAGCCAACAGCCAGCGACCAGCGGCCAATCCGAATGGTCGTGGCGCGTTTTGATGCGTTCGAGTCGCGATTCAAGGACATTCCATCGGCCGCGCCCGTTCTTCCTTTCGGCGTAGGCATCGAGCCT